>CP076546.1:2516923-2831538 GCA_018889975.1 Bacillus sp. NP157 | reverse complement strand
GCGGCTCTCGCTCCCTCGGTCACGGGTGGCTGGATCGTGGACCTGCGCGAGGACACCGGTGGCAGCGTGCCGCCCATGCTTGCCGGCGTCCGTGCGTTGCTCGGCAGCGGCTTGCTCGGTGGCTATCGGACGCCCGCCAGGCCGGACCAGCCGATCCATGCGGACCGGGGTCTCGGCTTCCCGGTGAAGCCCACGATGGACCTGACCCATGAACCCGTGGCTGTGCTTCTGGGCCCGCATACCGCCAGCGCGGGCGAGGGCGTCGCGGTCGCCTTCCATGGCCGCCCGGCGACGCGCTCGTTCGGCCTGCCGACCTTTGGCCAGGCGAACGGGAATGCCGTTTTCCCGTTGAAAGACGGCAGCAGCGTGGTGCTGAAGTCGGCGATCGCCGTCGATCGATCGGGCGTGGTCTTCGGCAAGCAAGTGCTACCGGACGAACGGGTGGAAGGCGATGCCGCCGTCGACCGCGCGAAGGCGTGGCTTGCCCAACAGGTTCCTAGGGCGCGCGCGTTCGTAGGGCTTTTACGCGCCAGTTGTAGTCCATGGGTCACGGGTGTAGCCTATGGGTTACGGTTGCGTCATGTACGCAATCAACCAAACGCGAACGTTCAAACGATGGCATGACGGCTTGCCCGATCTTGCAGCCATGTTGCGCATCGACGCGCGGTTGCGTCGGATGGAGCTCGGCCACTTTGGCGACGTGAAGCACGTCGGTGAAGGCGTCAGGGAGGCGAGGATCGATTGCGGCCCGGGCTACCGCCTTTACTACATCCATCGCGGGAACCAGCTCATCGTCTTGCTATCGGGAGGCGACAAGAGCAGCCAGTCGCAAGACATCCGTCGCGCCATCCAGCTCGCAAAGGCATGGGACCAGAACTGATGAAAGAAGTTGTCACTCGATGGGATCCCGTCGATCACCTCCACACGGAGGCAAGCCAGATCGCCTACCTGAATGCGTGCCTTGTCGAAGACCCGGGTGATGGGAGCCTTGTGCGCGCTGCGTTGGGCGATATCGCGCGGGCACGCGGCATGACGACGGTGTCGCGGGCGGCGGGGATTTCGCGCGAGGGGCTCTACCGCGCGTTGGCGTCCGACGGCAATCCCGAGTTCGCGACGGTGATGCGAGTGTTGCATGCGCTGGGGATTCAGCTGCGCGTTGCTTGAGGGGGGGGCGCTGCGTTGGTTGGCGGTCGCGCGCAGGCGCGCTCCTACAGGGGCGGTATGCGATGGGGGAGGGCGGAGGCGCGCAGCCGTCCTGGCGGTGTGTGAGGCGGTGGACCGGGCCTGGCGGGGTGTCAGGCGGCGCCGGCGCAGCCGTCTTGCTTGGCGACGACGGCGAGCAGGCGTTCTTCGACTTCGTCGCGGGTGTGCGCGCGGAACAGGTGCGGCGCGGCGCGGCGCAGGGCGGCGCAGTCGAGGGTGGTGAGGCGGTCGCGGACCTGGAGCAACTGGCCGGGGTGCATCGAGAATTCCTCGAGGCCCATGGCGAGCAGCAACGCGGTGAACTGCGTATCGCCGGCGATCTCGCCGCACAGGCTCACCGGTTTCTTCGCCCGGCGGGCAGCGGCGATGACATGCGCGATCAGGCGCAGGAACGCCGGCTGCAGCGGGTCGTAGATGCCTTCCAGTGCATCGTTGTTGCGATCGGCGGCCAGCGTGTACTGGGCAAGGTCATTCGTGCCGATGGCGAGGAAGTCGGCCTTCTGCAGGATCGAGGTCACCCCGATCGCCGCCGCCGGCACTTCGATCATCGCGCCGATGTCGAGGCGCTCGGGCAGTTCCTGGCCTTCCAGTGCGAGTTGTTCGCGGGCCTTCTTGATCAACCGGCGCACTTCGGTCAGCTCACCCAGGTGGGTGATCATCGGCACGAGCACGCGCACCGGCCCGTAGGCAGCGGCACGCAGGATCGCGCGCAGCTGCACGAGGAAGATATCCGGGTAGCGCAGCGAAAGACGGATGCCACGCACGCCCAGCGCCGGGTTTTCCTCGCCGCGGATCGCAAGGCCGGCCGCGTCGGCCTTGTCGGCGCCGAGGTCGAGCGTGCGTATGGTGACCGGCAGGCCACCCATGCCGAGGACGACATCGCGGTACGCGGCGAACTGCTCTTCTTCGCTGGGCAGGCCACGCTGGCGCAGGAACAGGAATTCGGAGCGGTACAGGCCCACGCCGTCGGCACCGCGTGAGCGGGCGAGCGTCACATCGCCGGCCAGCTCCGCATTGGCGAACAGGCGCACGTGGAAGCCATCGCGGGTGTGCGTCGGCGCGGAGGCCAGCGCAGCGAGGCGGCGACCTTCGGCGGCAGCCTGCCGCTGCCACTGGCGATAACGCGCGAGGTCCTGCGCGGTCGGGTGGACGATGACCTCGCCGTGCTCGGCGTCGATCAACACGAGGTCGTCGTCGTTGATCGTCGCGAGGGCATCCTTAGTGCCCACCAGCATCGGCAGGTTGAAGCTACGCGCCAGGATCGCGCTGTGCGAGTACACGCTGCCCGCGCTGGCGACCACGCCAAGCATGCCCTGGCCGGCCAGCGAGGCCATGTCGGCCGGGGCGACCGTGTCGCTGACGATGATCTCGCCGACACGCGCGGCGAGCTTGCGTTCCTCGCGACTGGAGTGCTGGAACAGGGCGGACATCACCCGGCCGATGACCTGGTCGATGTCCTCGCCACGGCTCTTCAGGTACGGATCGTTCATCGCGTCGAACACGGCCGCGAGCCGATCACGTTGCATCTTCAGCGCGGCGCTCGCGGTGTAATGGCCGACCGAAATCAGTTCGTCCAGGCCACGCAGCAGTTCTTCGTCATCGAGCAGCAGGCTATGCGCATCGATGAAGTCACCCACTTCGCGGGCCAGTGCGCCGTGCAGCTTGCCGCGCAACTCGCGCAGTTCCGCGCGGGCATGGTCCAGGGCCTTGTGCAGGCGGTCGAGCTCGGGGCCGATCTCGGCGTCCTCGAGCATGCGCATGTCAGCGGTGTAAAGGCTGGGCTGGACCAGACGCGCCCGCCCGAGGGCCATGCCCCGGGCCGCCGGCGTACCGGTCAGCAGATACCTCATGCGTGCGTCGCCCCGCTGGCGCCCATGCTTACTGCCCTTCGTCGAACTTACGGTTAAAGAGGTCGATGACCGCCGCGACGGCGGCCTGCTCGTCGTCACCCTCGGCACGGACCACCAGCTGGGTGCCCATGCCGGCGGCAAGCATCATCACGCCCATGATGCTCTGTGCATTCACTTCGCGACCCTTGCTGATCAGGTGCACGGTGGACTTGAACGACGAGACCAGCTGGACGAGCTTGGCGGACGCACGGGCGTGCAGCCCCAGCCGGTTGGATACGGTGATTTCCTGTTCAAGCATGGTCGATGAAGATCCCTCCGCGACCACCGCTGGCGGCGATTTCCGCCAGCTCGGGAAGCGACTTTTCAGAATAGTTGAGCACGCGCAGCAGCATCGGCAGGTTCAGGCCCGACACGCAACGCAGGCGGACGCCGAGCTCACCCAGCGAGAGGCCGATGTTGCAAGGCGTGGCGCCGTAAAGGTCGGCGAGCACGAGCACGCCCTCGCCGGTATCCAGGTCGCGCGCATGCTTCGCGGTGAGCGAGCGCATCACGTCCGGATCGGCGCCGGGAGGCACCTCCACCGCATCCACGGTGAGGGGCAGGCGGGGCATGACGTGGCGAGCAGCCGACACCAGGGCATGGCCCACCGCTTCGTGCGTCATCAAAAGGACGCCGACGGTCATGGCAGGCTCCGCAGGTGGATCGGGTTCGGGAAGGTGCTCATTCGAGCTCGCGGTGGAAAGTCAGTACGTTGCCGCGTTCCGTGCGGAAATGCTGGGCCAGCCGCTCGACCAGGTACACCGAGCGATGACGCCCGCCGGTGCAGCCGATCGAAACGGTGACGTAGCTTCGGTCTTCGCCTTCGAAGCGCGGCAGCCATGTATCGAGCCAGTGCGCAACGTCCGCATAGTACTCGCCCACGAGGGGCTGCGCGTCGAGGTATTCGCGCACCGGCTGGTCGCGACCTGAGAACGGGCGCAGGCGCGGATCCCAGTGCGGATTGGGCAGGCAGCGGGCATCGAACACGAAATCCGCGTCGGACGGCAGGCCGCGCCGGTAGGCAAACGATTCGAACAACAGGGTCGTGCCGTCGCTCGCGGCGGCGTAGCCGGTGGCGAACAGTCGGCGCAGCTGGTGCACGTTCAGTTCGGACGAGTCGATCACCTTCTCGGCGATGGCCACCAGCGGGCGCAGCAGGCGGCGCTCCTCGGCGATGGAATCGGCCAGCGAGCGGCGTTCGGCGGCCAGGGGATGGCGCCGGCGCGTCTCCGAGTAACGCTTGATCAGTACGTCGTCGCGGCTGTCGAGGAAGATCAGGTGCACGTGCACGCCCGCGCTGGACAGCTCGGAGAGCACGTGCGGCATGCGCTCGAGGTCGGAGCGGCGATTGCGCACATCCACGCCCACGGCGATGCGCCGGCGCGGGCCGTGCTCGCCCTGGCTGACCGCGGCCACGAGCTGCGGGATCAATTCCGCCGGCATGTTGTCGACGCAGTAGAACTCGAGGTCTTCCAGCGCGCGCAGGGCGACCGTCTTGCCACCGCCGGACATGCCGGTGAGCACGACCAGGTGGATGGCGTCGGGTTCGACGATGGGGTTGAGGAGATCGTCGGTCACGCGGTCACCATGGCGAGAAGCGGCGCATCTGGTGCGCCTGGCGGTCGATGAAGGTTTGCGCTGGGTCGATGCCCTTGCTCTTGAGCACGTGGTTGCGCACCGCGGCCTCCACCAGCACCGCGAGGTTGCGGCCAGGTGCGACCGGGATGGTGATCTTGGGCACGTCCACGTCGAGCACGTTACGCCGGCTGACGTCGCCGGTGAGGCGGGTCATGGCGTCGGTTTCCTCGCCCGGAAGCATCGGTTTGAGGTGGATGACCAGGCGCAGGTACTTCGACGGCTTCACCGCCGTGTGGCCGAACATCTCGCGGATGTTGAGCACGCCCAGGCCACGCACTTCGAGCAGGTCCTGCAGCAGTTCCGGGCAGGCACCGTCGATGACGTCGGGGGCGATCAGGGTGAATTCGGTCGCATCGTCGGCGACCAGCCGGTGGCCGCGGCTGATCAGTTCCAGCGCCAGTTCGCTCTTGCCTGAGCCCGGCTCACCGGTGATCAGCACGCCGATGGAAAACACTTCCAGGAACACCCCGTGCAGGGTGACCCGCGGCGCGAGCGTCCGCGCCAGGTGGTACTGCAGATAGGTGAGCAGCTCATGCCCACGCTTGGTGCTCTGCCACAGCGGGGTGTCGGTTTCTTCCGCCACCTCGCGCAGGTCCGGCGGGATGGCCTGGTCCTTGGTGACGATCAGCGCGGCAGGCTGGTAGGCGGCGACCTTGTGGATCGCTTCCCAGCGCTGCCGGGAATCCAGCCCGTCGAGGTAGTTGAGCTCCTCGGTGCCGATGATCTGCACCTTGTTCGGGTAGATCACGTTGAGGTAGCCGACCAGGGACGGGCGGCGGCTCAGCTTGGCATTGGGCTCGAGCACGCGGGCTTCGCCACGCATGCCCGCGATCCAGCGCAGGGCCATGCGTTCGTGGACGCCGTCGAAGAGTTGTCTGGCGGTCAGCCGGTCCAAGCGTCGGTTCCTGTCAAAAAAGAAGCCGGCACTCGGGGGTGCCGGCTTGCTTATATTGTGCCACAGGGCCGATGTGGGCTTTTACGTGGCCGCGCGGGCCTCGCGGACTTCACTGTTGTGATGGTCCTTGAGCTTTTCCTTATGCTTACGCAGCTGGTCGGCCAGTTTGGTAATCATCTCGTCGATGGCGGCGTACATGCGGTCGCCGATCGTTCCATCCTGCTGGCTGGCAATGCCATCGGCGTGGAGCCGGGTGCCCGAGCAATGCAGGGTGCCACCGGCCTTGTGCTCCGCCTTGTCCACGGAGAGCACGACATCCAGCCCGGTGATGTTGTCGAAAAGGCGTTCGAAGCGGCCAATCTGTTGCTCCACGCGCTCGCGCAGGGCGGGGGTGACCTGGATGTGCTGGCCGCTGATCTGGATTTGCATGACGCCTCCTTCTTGCTGAGGGTGCCGCCGAAAGGTGGCGGCGAGAGGGGAGTGGCCGTATGCCACGCCTGAACCGTTGTACGTGGGACCGTGATCCTCCGTGGGGGTTCCGCGCCTTGCCTAGCTGGCGCGCACGCGCTCACTGGAACTGGGGATGCGCATCGCTTCCCGGTACTTGGCTACCGTACGTCGGGCAACCTGAATACCGCGTCGATGGAGTTCCTCCGCGAGTGCCTGGTCAGACAGCGGCCGACGCGGGTCTTCCGCCGTGATCAGCTTGCGCAGCATGGCCTGGATGGCCGTGGCGGACGCGCTGCCGCCGTCTTCCGTGGCCACGCCGCTGGAAAAGAAATGTTTCAGTTCGAAGGTACCGCGCGGCGTGTGCATGTACTTGCGCGTGGTTACCCTGGAAATAGTCGATTCATGCATGCCGACTTCCTCGGCCACCTCGCGCAGCACCAGCGGGTGCATGGCCTCGGGGCCGTAATCGAGGAAGGCGCTCTGCCGGCGGACGATCACCTCGGCCACCTTGGTCAGGGTCTCGGCGCGGGACTGCAGGCTCTTCAGCAGCCAGCGGGCCTCCTGCAGCTGGCCCTTCATCCACGTGGCGTCGTCGCCGCGGGCGCGGGCGATCAGGTTGCAGTAATGCTGGTTCAGGCCCAGCCGGGGCTGGGCGTCGGGATTCAGGCTAACCCGCCAGCGGCCATTCTCACGCCTGGCGTAGACGTCGGGCGCCACGTATTCCACGGGCGTGGCATCGAGCGCGGCGCCAGGGCGGGGGTCGAGGCTGCGGATCAGCGCGGCGGCCGCCGCCACGTCGGCTTCGGCCACCTTGAGGCGACGGGCGATCTTGCCTGCGTCGTTCCGCGCCAGTAGCTCGATCTCCTCGTTGACGATGCGGATCGCGAGGTCGCGGTGCATGGTCTCGGCGGAGAACTGGCCTAGCTGGCAGAGCAGGCAGTCGCGCAGGTCCAGGCTGGCGATGCCGGTGGGATCGAAACGCTGGACGCGCTTGCGGACGGCTTCGATCTCGTCAAGATCGGCGCGCAGTTCCGCCGGGAGCGCGGCATGAACGGCCTCGACGCCATCGCGCAGGTAGCCGTCTTCGTCCAGCGCATGGATGATCGCCGTGGCGATGGCGTGGTCGCGCGGTGAGAACTGCGAGAGGTTGAGCTGCCACTCAAGGTGCTGCTGCAAGCTCTCGGGTGCCGCGTTCTGCGGCTCGAACCCGTCCTCGTCACCGCTGCTGCTGCCGTTGCGCGACGATGCGCCGCCGTAGTCACCTGCCTCGCCCTGGTAGCGGTCGTCGTCCCAGTCGGGCGTCAGGTCGTCGGCCGGCGATGCCGTGGACTCTTCTTCGCGGGTGGCCTTGGTCGGCGCTTCGTCGCGGGTGCGGTAATCGACGGCCTCGTCGAAGGTGGGCTCGTCGGCCGCCTCCGGTTCCGATTCGGCATCTTCCGCGAACTCAAGCAACGGGTTGCCTTCCGCGATCTGGCGGAGTTCGGCCTCGAGCTCGAGCTGCGACAACTGCAACAGGCGGATGGCCTGCTGGAGCTGTGGCGTCAGCGTGAGCTGCTGATGCAGGCGAAACTGGAGTCCGGGCTTCATTACCTTCGCGTGATCGGGTTACGAACCCATCGTAACCCCTTGCGGGCCCGGTAAACCAGCGTCACCGGCGGCTAGGCCGGCTGGCCGGTTTTGCGTACTGCCAACGGGCAGCTTGCGGTCAGATCTTGAACTCGCGGCCCAGGTACACCTCGCGGACCTTCTCGTCGGCCAGGATGTGCTGCGGCGTGCCGCGCGACAGCACTTCGCCATCGTTGAGGATGTAGGCGCGGTCACAGATGCCGAGCGTCTCGCGCACGTTGTGGTCGGTGATCAGCACGCCGATGCCGCGTTCCTTCAGGTGCCGGACGATGCGCTGGATTTCACCGACCGAGATCGGGTCGACGCCGGCGAACGGTTCGTCGAGCAGCATGTAACGCGGGCGTGCCGCCAGCGCGCGCGCGATTTCCACGCGTCGACGCTCGCCACCGGAAAGGCTGATGCCCTTCTGTTCGGCGATGTGCGCGATCTTCAGTTCGTCGAGCAGGCTTTCCAGTTCGTCTTCGCGCTGCTTCTGCGTCATGTTCTCGCGCAGCTCGAGCACGGCGAGGATGTTGTCCGACACGCTGAGGCGGCGGAACACCGACGCTTCCTGCGGCAGGTAGCCGATGCCGAGCTTGGCGCGGGCATGCATCGGCAGGCCGGTGATGTCCTGCTGGTCGAGCTTGATCTGGCCAGCGTCCGCCTGGATCAGGCCGACCACCATGTAGAAGCAGGTGGTCTTGCCGGCCCCGTTGGGGCCGAGCAGGCCAACCACTTCACCTTCGCGGATGGAGAACGCGAAATCGCGCACCACCTGGCGGGCGCGGAAACGCTTCTGCAGGCCTTGGGCTGAAAGCATCGTGTCAGGGCTTCTTCGGAGTGGCTGCCGGAGCCGCCGGCTTGGCCGCGGGAGCGGCGCCTGGCTGGGTCTTCGGCTGGAAGGTCATGTGCACGGTGGCGTCGCCGTTGCTCTCGCCGGTCATCGTGCTGTCGTTGGTGTTGTACGTGAGCTTGTCGCCATCGGCCGTGCCCTTGGTCGGCTGGTCGATATGCGCGGCGCCGGTCAGGATCGCGATGCCGGTGTCGTTGTGATAATCGACGTTGGCGGCGTGGCCGTGCATCCAGTTGCCCTGGTCGTCCTGCTGCTCGATGGTCGCGGGACTACCGAGGATCACCGCGCGGGTGACCTGGTTCTGGTCATCGAAGTAGACCGTCGCCTTGACGCCGGTGACCTTCAGGGTGCCCTGGGTGATCACGACGCCGGTGGTGTAGATGGCGATGCCCTGCGGCTGCTGGCTGCCGTCGAAGCTCTTTGCCTTGACGTCGACCACCTGCTGGCGATCGGACTGCTTGGCCATCGCGGGGGCGGCCATGGCAAACAGCGCCACGCCGCAAGCCGCGAGCAGTGCCTTAGCGCTTGCGAGGCTGGTATTGGGTGTGGACGGCATCGAGGAGCTCCAGGTGCTTGGTGTCGAGATTGGCGCGCATACCTACGCCATCCATTGTAGAGGTTCCCTGAACGATACGCGCCGCCTCGGCCGTTTCCAGACGGTTCTCCTTCGGCCACGCGGTCACTTCGGAGGTGTCGATGCTGGCGGGCGGGCTGTTCTGGAAGGCGATGCGATCCATGTGGACGATGCCCTGCAGCTTGAGCAGGCTGCCGTCCTTGTTGACCCAGCCGTACTGCGAATGGCCCTTCCACGGCGGCACGTCGGCTTCCTTGGTCGAGGGCAGCACGAAGTTGGGCGCATTGATGTAGAGCGACTCGTCGCCCTCGCGACGCTCCAGGTGGGGCGCGATGAGCTTGAAGGCGGGCTTGCCTTCCTCGTTGTAGGAATCGAGGTCGAAGTTGGTCAGCACGTAGCCGGAGCGCGGCGGTCCGATGAAGTCGTCGACCTTCTTCTCCGGCGCAACCCAGTAATACAGCAGCACGCTCGCCCCGAGCACGGCGGCAAGGATGCCCACGACGCTGGCGGCGCTGCGATCCTTGAACAGGTTCAGGGCGCTCACAGCCAGCGATCCCGCTCGGCTTCGGCCTTGCCCTGCGCAGCCAGCAGCATGTCGGCCACCTCGCGGGCGGCGCCGTAGCCACCGCTCAGGCGGGTGCGCCAGTGGGCGCGCTCGGCCACCCAGGGATGGGCATTGGCCACGGCCACGGCCAGCCCACAGATACCCATCGCGGGCAGGTCGGGCAGGTCGTCGCCGACGAAGGCGGCCTGGCCGGGCTCGAGGCGAAGGGCTTCGACGAGTGCGTTGAGCGTCGCGCGCTTGTCCTTCTGGCCCTGGTAGACGTGCTGGATCCCCAGCTCCTCGGCGCGAAGCGAGACGGGGTGGCTGATCCGGGCGGTGATGATCGCGACCTTGATGCCGTTTTCCTGTAGGCGCTTCAGCCCGAGGCCGTCGTGGACGTGGAAAACCTTGGTTTCGCGGCCGTCTTCGGCGTACCAGAGGCGGCCGTCGGTCAGCGTGCCATCGACGTCGAACACCACCACGCGGATGCGGGCGGCGCGTTCGAGGACGTCGGCGGGAATGTCGGAGTAGTGGGTGTAGGCCATGGCAACCAGGTGGGGGCGGGCGGCGCGGTGGGGACGCGCCGGTCGCGCTCGCTCAGACGACGCGGGCGCGGAGCAGGTCGTGGATGTTCAGTGCGCCGACCACGCGCCCGTCGGGGTCGGTGACCAGCAGCGCATGGATCTGGTGCTTTTCCATCAACTGGGCGGCTTCGACGGCCAGCTTGTCCGAGCCGATCGTCTTCGGGCCGCGGGTCATCAGCTGCGCCACGGTGGCGCCGCGCAGGTCCACGCCCTCGTCGTCCAGGGCGCGACGCAGGTCACCGTCGGTGAAGACGCCGAGCAGGCGACCGTCCGGCTCGACCACGGCGGTCATGCCCAGGTGCTTGCGGGTCATCTCCACGAGGGCTTCGCTGAGGGTGGCGGTGACCGGCACCCGCGGCACGTCGTCGCCCGCGTGCATCACGTCGGCGATGTGCAGCAGGAGGCGCCGGCCGAGGCTGCCAGCCGGATGGGAACGGGCGAAGTCGTCGGAGGTGAAGCCGCGGGCTTCGAGCAGGGCGACTGCCAGGGCGTCGCCAAGGACCAGCGCGGCCGTGGTACTGGCGGTGGGCGCCAGGCCGTGCGGGCAGGCTTCCGAGGCCACGTTGCCATCGATGTTGACCTCGGCCTGGCTGGCCAGGGAGGAGCGCGGGTTGCCCGTGATCGCGATCAGGGGAATGCCCTGGCGCTTGATCGCGGGCAGGATGAACAGCAGCTCGTCGGTTTCACCGGAGTACGAGATCGCCAGCAGGATGTCGTCCGGCTGGATCATGCCGAGGTCGCCGTGGCTCGCCTCGCCCGGGTGGACGAAGAACGACGGCGTGCCGGTGGAGGCGAGGGTGGCAGCGATCTTGCGGGCGATATGCCCCGACTTGCCCATGCCCGACACCACCACCCGGCCCTTGCATGCCAGGATCATCTGGCAGGCCTGGACGAACGAGGCGTCGATGCGCCGCTCCAGGCCCCGGATGGCGGCCGCCTCGGTCGCGATGACCGTGCGCGCGCTGCGCACCACGGTTTCCGCGTTCACGAGGGGGTGGTCGGCTGGCGGGGCAGTGCGGGCGTTCATTCGACCTTGGCTTCCGACTGGAGGGGTTGTCCCTGGGCAACCCGGAATGTCCATTTCTGCGACATGGGATTTCCATTACCATTACATATTCTCATTTTATCGTCGCTGCCATCGACTGGTGATTCAGGGACCGTTTTGGAACCCCTCCCGGCCGCGCGACTTTCCCCCTTTACCGGAGACCCCATGGACGCTTCGCGCATCCAGGCATTGATCGAAGCCGGCCTGCCCGGCGCCCGGGTGGACGTGCGCGGCGACGACGGCGTTCACTTTGAAGCCGAGGTCATCTCGGCACAGTTCGCCGGCAAGTTGCCCCTCGCTCGCCACCGCCTCGTCTACGCCACCCTCGGTGACCTGATGGGCGGCGCCATCCACGCACTGGGCCTGAAGACCCTCACCCCGGAAGAAGCCGCCGGCCGCCCCTGAGGCGCCACGCTCTCCCTTTCCCGAAAGGCATTACGACTCCATGGCAAAGATCCTTATCAGCGGCGGCCAGCCGCTCAACGGTGAGGTGAGCATCAGCGGCGCCAAGAACGCCGTGCTCCCCATCCTCGCTTCCTGCCTGCTGGCGGACGAACCGGTCAGCATCGGCAACGTGCCGCACCTGCACGACGTCACCACCTTCATCGAGCTGCTCGGCCGGATGGGCGTGCGCGTGGTCCTCGACGACCGCATGAAGATGCACATCGACCCGCGCCCGGAAAACAGCTGCGTGGCGCCGTACGAGCTGGTCCGCACCATGCGTGCGTCCATCCTCGTCCTGGGCCCGCTGGTCGCGCGCTACGGCAAGGCCGAAGTGTCGCTGCCGGGTGGCTGCGCCATCGGTTCGCGTCCGGTCGACCAGCACATCCGTGGCCTGCAGGCGCTCGGTGCCGACATCACGGTCGAAAACGGCTTCATCAAGGCGAAGGCTGGCCGGCTGAAGGGCGCTCGCATCGTGATGGACATGGTGACCGTCACCGGCACTGAGAACATCCTGATGGCGGCGACGCTGGCGTCGGGCACCACGATCATCGAGAACGCCGCGCAGGAACCGGAAGTGGTCGACCTTGCGCATTGCCTGATGGCGATGGGCGCGAAGATCGACGGCATCGGCACCTCCACCCTGATCGTCGAAGGTGTCGAGCGCCTGCACGGCGCGCACTACGAAGTGCTGCCGGATCGCATCGAGACCGGCACCTTCCTCGTTGGCGCGGCGATGACCGGCGGCAAGGTGCGTGCGCGCGGCGCGCGTGCCGACACGCTGGACGCGGTGCTGCAGAAGCTGGAGGAATCCGGCGCGCACATCAGCACCGGCAAGGACTGGATCGAACTGGACATGCAGGGGCGCCGGCCGAAGGCCGTCAACCTGGTGACCGCGCCGTATCCCGCGTTCCCGACCGACATGCAGGCGCAGTTCACCGCGCTCAACTGCGTCGCCGAAGGCGTGGGCGTGATCACCGAGACGGTGTTCGAAAACCGCTTCATGCACGCGCTGGAACTGCAGCGCCTGGGTGCGGACATCCGCCTGGAAGGCAACACCGCGATCATCACCGGCGTGCCGAAGATGAGCGGCGCACCGATCATGGCCACCGACCTGCGTGCTTCCGCGTGCCTGGTGCTGGCCGGCCTCGTCGCCGAGGGCGACACCACGGTCGACCGCGTGTACCACATCGATCGCGGCTACGAGAACATCGAGGAAAAGCTCGGCGTCCTCGGCGCCCGCATCCGCCGCCTCCCCGGCTAACCCGCACGTTCCCCCCCCTGTAGGAGCGCGCCTGCGCGCGACCCCTGCAAGCGACACCCGCACCCAAACGAAAAACCCGCCAGAAGGCGGGTTTTTTTTATTGCCCGGGTGTTCTTCTATAGCCCCCGGAAGTCCCTACTGCCCCTGGAACTTAACCAGCTCCAGCGTCAAATCGCCGCCATCTTTCTGCGCCAGCTTCACCGGCACCGGATACTTCGCCGGGACGTACCAGGCGTTGAAGCCGCGGTCCTGGTCGGTGCGGTCGACGCGCTCGGCGGTGAACGAACCGGCCGGCACGGTGACCTTCTCGCTGGCGGCCACCTTGAACACCTGCGTCTCGATCGACTGCTTCACGCCGACCGGGAACGTGGCGCCCTTCGCGCCACCATGCAGCGCGACGCCGAGCGCGAGCGGCAGGGTGTTGCGGTCGACCATGCCGGGCTGCGCCGGGTACGAGAACGACTTGCTGTTGTCCTGCACGGCAACCGTGTTGCCCTTGACCGTCAGCGAGCGGGTCTTCGGCTTGAACGCCTGCAGGTCGTACTTGTACGAGACGGCCTGCGGCACCTTGCCCACCCAGGTGAATACCGAGACTTCCGAGCTGCTGGCGCCGAGGGCGGCGGCGAGGCCCGACGTGCCGGTCACCTTGTTGCTGTATTCGAACTGACCATTGCCGGCCGGCTTCAGCGTCAGGGTCGCCTCGCCGAGCGGCGAGCCGCCCTGCAGCACGTTGTAGGTGGCGGTGAAGGACTGCGGCACGTCCGCGGCGAACGCGGTGGCAGGCAGGGCGAGGGCCAGGCCAAGGCCGGCGCGGAGGAGGGTGGTTTTCATGGGCCCGAGTTTAAACGGCGCGGCTGAATGCGGGATCACCCTCTGTGGCGGAGGGGCGTGGGGGGTATGGCGGAGGTATGTGGGCGGATATGGGAGGCGTGCCGGGGGCATGCGGGGGCATGCGGGGCTGCGATCGCGCGCAGGCGCGCTCCTACAGGAGCATGGTGATGTCGACGGGGGAGGGCAGGGGGGTGCCGTCGAGCAGGGGTGCGCCGTTCCAGCGGAGGCGGCCGTTGGCGATGGCGCCGACGACGGCGGGGAGCAGCTTGTGTTCTTCGACTAACAGTCGCTGGGCGAGGGTGGCTTCGGTGTCGTCGGGCCCGACGCTGATCCGGGCCTGGGCGACGACGGGGCCGCCGTCGAGTTCAGCGGTAACGTAGTGCACGCTGGCGCCGTGCTCGTTGTCGCCTGCTTCAAGGCAGCGACGGTGCGTATGCAGGCCCTGGTATTTGGGCAGCAGCGAGGGGTGAACGTTGATCGCCCGGCCTTCCCAATCCGCGACCACCGACGCATCGATGATCCGCATGTAACCGGCAAGGACGAGCAGGTCGGGCTTCGCGTCGGCAAGCGCACCGAACAGCGCTTGGTCGAACGCGAGCCGGTCGGCGAAGTCGCGCGGCTTTAGGGCAACGGTGGGGATGCCATGTTCGCGCGCAATGGCAAGCGCGCCGGCGGCCGGCTTGTCGCTGCCGACCAGCACGAACTCCACCGGCAGGCGCGCCGCGATGAGCGCGCCGAGGTTGCTGCCGCGCCCGGAGGCGAGCGCGGCGACGCGCAGGGGCCGATCCACGAAAAACCTCAGCCGATGTGGACGCGTTCGCTGCCGCTGGCGGCAACGACCGAGCCGATGACCCAGCTATCGAGGCCGTGCGTGGCCAGTGCGGCCTTCGCGGCATCCACCTGGTCCTGGGCGAGCAGGATGGTGAAGCCGATACCGCAATTGAACGTGCGCCACATCTCTTCGCGGGCGACGTTGCCTTCGCGCTGCAGCCACTGGAACACCGGCGGCAGCTCCCACGAGGATGCGTCGATGGACAGGCCGAGGCCGTCCGGCACCACGCGGATGATGTTTTCGGTCAGGCCACCGCCGGTGACGTGGGCCATGCCGTGCACGTCGACCTTGCCGATCAGCTCGAGGATCGGCTTGACGTAGATGGTGGTCGGCGCCATCAGGGCATCGACCAGCCTGACGCCACCGACCTCGGTGTCGAGCGGCGAGCCGGCGCGCTCGAGGATGCGGCGGACCAGCGAATAGCCGTTGGAGTGCGGACCCGACGAGGCCACGCCGAGGATCACGTCGCCCGCGACGATCTTCGAGCCGTCGTTCATCGCCGACTTTTCGACCGCGCCGACGGTGAAGCCGGCCAGGTCGTACTCGCCCGGCGGGTACATGTCCGGCATTTCGGCCGTTTCGCCACCGATCAGGGCGCAACCGGCCAGTTCGCAGCCACGGGCGATGCCGCCGACGACCGAAGCGGCCGTGTCGACATCGAGCTTGCCGGTCGCGAAATAATCCAGGAAGAACAGCGGCTCGGCGCCCTGGACGAGCACGTCGTTGACGCACATGCCGACCAGGTCGATGCCGATGGTGTCGTGCCGGCCGAGCTGCTGGGCCAGCTTGAGCTTGGTGCCGACGCCGTCCGTGCCCGAGACCAGCACCGGCTCCCGGTAGCGGCCGGACAGGTCGAACAGACCGCCGAAGCCGCCGAGCCCGCCCATCACTTCGGGGCGGAAGGTGCGCTTCACCATCGGCTTGATGCGCTCGACGAGGGCATTGCCAGCGTCGATGTCGACGCCTGCGTCGCGGTAGGTGAGGGAGCCCTGGTCGGAGGACATAAGCGGTTCCGGCACTGATTGGAAACGCGCAATGATAGCAGCAAGCGTGGCGCCCGGCCGGGGCCTGCACGCCGTCTGGATGGACGCCATGCCAAGGTTTGTGCAGACTTCCCGCCTCTTTAGAAGCGATGCCATGACCATGCGCGCAGCCCGTTCGCTCGGATTCCTGATGCTTTTGCTGCTGGCCGCCATCGGCCCGGCGGTCGCGCAGACGGCTATGTACACGGTCTCCGTGCCGGTGGCGGACACCAGTGCGGCGGTGCGCGACCAGGCCTTCGCCAACGGGCTGACCCAGGTCCTGGCCCGCGCCAGCAACGGCGCCGACCCCCGCGCCAAGCAGGGTTACGCCGATGCGATGAAGCAGCCGGGCGGCCTGGTCCAGCAGTACCAGTACCAGCGAACCGGCGGTGCCAACGGTGCCCCGCTGGCGCTCGAGATCACCTTCGACCCGGGTGCGATTCGCCGCGTCCTGGCGGTCGGCGACGCCGCCGCGGCGGCGCCGAAGCCGCCCGTGCTGGTCATTGCCCACGACGCCACGGGCAAGAACCTCACCATGCAGGACCTTGCGCCGCTGGCGCAGATGGCCGATGCCCGCGGCTACCAGATCGTGACGCCGAAGGCGGATACCCCGGTGGACGCAAAGGCCCTGGCCGCCGGCGATACCTCGGCCGTGGCCACGGCGGCCCGCCAGTACAACACCGCCACGGTGCTGGTCGGCACGGTGCGCGACGATGGTACCGAGTGGACCCTCGTGAACGCGGGGCGCGTGTCCAGCTGGTCGGACAGCGGCGAAGCCCGCGCGGCCCTGTTGAGCAACGGCGCAAACGCCATGGCCGACAAGCTCGACCACTCGTTCACCGCCGCATCCGGTGGTGCGACGAGCGGCAAGGTCTGGGTCACCGGGCTGCACTCGGCCACCGACTACGCGGGCCTGCTCGCCACCTTCCAGAACGACCCGTCGATCAAGTCGGTGGCGCCGCTGGGCGCTTCGGCCGACGGCGTGCTGCTCAACGTGAACGCGAGCGCGCCGGTGGCCCGCCTGATCGCGGGCTACGCGGCCGGCGGCCACATCCTGGCGGCCGACGCGCACGACGGCGCCGACCTCGCCGTACGCTGGGTACCCTGACCGATGGCCATGGCTCCGGATACCTCTCGCCGCTGGCAGATGCTGGCCCTGGTGGGCGTGGTCGTTTTCGTGATCTGGCTGCTGGCGCCGGTGCTGATGCCGTTCGCGCTGGCGGCCATGCTGGCCTACCTGGGCGACCCGCTCGCCGACCGCCTGCAGCGGCTCGGCATGGGCCGGGCGTGGGCGGTGAGCATCGTGTTCACCGTCATCACGATCATCTTCATCGGCGTGCTCTTGCTGCTGGTCCCGTTGATCCAGACCCAGGTCGAGAACCTCATCACCAACCTGCCGCACTACGTGGAGTGGATGCGTAGTGTCGCGCTGCCGTGGGTGCAGCAGCGCCTGCACATGGATCCGGCAACGTTCGATACGGACAGCGTGCTGACCGCGATTCGCGAGCACATCGGTTCGATCGGATCGATCGCGGCGCGCACCCTGCAGCGGATCACCCAGTCGGGCATGGGCATCATCACCTGGATGACCAACCTCGTGCTGATCCCGGTGGTGGCGTTCTACCTGCTGCGCGACTGGGACACGATGATCGCGCACATCCAGCGACTGATCCCCCGTTCGGTCGAACCGACCGTGGTGCGGCTGTCGCGCGAGTCGGACCAGGTGCTGGGCGCCTTCGTGCGTGGGCAGCTGCTGGTGATGCTGGCGCTGGGCGTGTTCTACGGCCTCGGCCTGACCCTGGTCGGCATCTCGATCGGTCCGCTTATCGGCATGGTCGCCGGCCTGCTCAGCTTCGTGCCCTACCTTGGCTTCATGATCGGCTTCGTGGCGGCGCTGGTGGCCGCGCTGGTCCAGTACGGCGACTGGAGCCACGTGATCATGGTCGGCGTGGTGTTCACCATCGGCCAGTTGCTCGAAGGCTACGTGCTGGTGCCTCGCCTGGTCGGCGGCAAGATCGGCCTGCATCCGGTGGCGGTGATCTTCGCCGTGCTGGCGGGCGGCCACCTGTTCGGGTTCCTCGGCGTGCTGCTCGCCCTGCCGGCGGCGTCGGTCGTGGTGGTGCTGCTGCGCTATGTGTTTGCCCGCTATCGCGAGAGCGACCTGTACATGGAGCCGGCGCCCGTCGCCGCGCGCCAGGCTGTCGAGGTGGATGTCGACGTAGACGTCACCGTGAATCGGCGCGATGGCGGTTCGATCCTGCCGCCGGGCGATGGCCGTCCATGACCTCGCAGTTGCCCCTTGCACTGCGCTGGCCGCGTGGCCAGCGGTTCGAGCATTTCCACGCGGGTGAGAACGCCGCGACGGTGGAAGCCGTGCGTGCGGCGGCGGATGACGCCGCTGCGCCATGGGTGTTCATCGCCGGGCCGCTGGGCAGTGGTCGCACGCATCTGCTGATCGCCGCGTGCCAGGCGGCGATCGACGCGGGCCGCAGCGCGCAATACCTGCCACTCGCGGGGCTGCGTGGCACGCGTGCGGCCGCTATTCGCGGCATGGCCGGCAGCGACCTGCTGGCGATCGACGACCTGGATTCGATCGGCGGCGACCCGGATAGCGAGCACGCGCTGTTCGATACGTTCAACAGCTACAAGGCGGAGGGTTGCACGCTGTTGTTCGCGGCGAACGTGGCGCCGGTGGCGCTGGACCTCGGCTTGCCGGACCTGCGTTCACGCCTGGGTTCGCTGACGCAGGCGGTGTTGAAGCCGCTTGCCGACGGCGAGCGGCGGCAGGTGTTGCGTGAGCAGGCGGCGAGCCGGGGCATCGAGCTGGATGAGCCGGTGCTGGACTGGCTCTTCGCGCATCATGCGCGCGACCTCGGGGCGTTGCTGGACCTGCTGGACACGCTGGATCGCGCGACCCTCGCGGCGCAGCGCCGGGTCACCATCCCGTTCCTTCGCACGCTGCTGCCCTGAGCGGGCGGGCGCCTAGGCGCCCACCCAGCCTAGGTCAGGCGTCGGTGCCGAGGAGGCGCGGGGTCGCGTTGGCGCCGATGACCTCGGTCATCGCGGCGGCGATCTTGTGGTTGCCGGCGATGATGTTGCCGCTTTCCGGCAAGCCTTCGCGGCCGCCGAAGTCGTTGTAGACACCGCCTGCCTCGCGCACCAGCAGGGCGCCTGCGGCCATGTCCCACACCTGCAGGCCGGGCTCGAAATAACCGTCGAGACGGCCGGCCGCGACGTAGGCCAGGTCGAGGGCCGCCGAACCCATGCGGCGGATGTCCTCGGCTTCCTTCAGCAGGGCGCTGGTCATCGACAGCTGCGATTCGAGATGGTTGCGCACGCGGTACGGGTAGCCCGTGCCGAGCAGCGCGCCGGCGATCCCCTCGCGACGGCCCACGCGGATGCGGCGGTCGTTGAGGTAGGCACCGTCGCCCTTGCTCGCGGTGAACAGCTCGTCGCGCAGGGGGTCGAAGACCACGCCGTAGACCGGCTCACCCTTCTCGACGAGGGCGATCGATACGGAGAAGTGCGGGATGCCGCGCAGGTAGTTGTGCGTGCCGTCCAGCGGGTCGATCACCCACATCAGCGGACCCTTGCCGATCTGGCCGGTCTCCTCGCCCAGGATGGCGTGGGTCGGGTACGCACGACGGAGTTCCTTCACGATCTCCGCTTCGGCCAGGCGATCGACCTCGGAGGCGAAGTCCATCCGCTGCTTCTCGACGACCGAAAGGCCTTCGATGCGGTTCATGTAGCGCAGGATGATGTTTCCTGCGGAGCGCGCGGCGCGCGCCGCGACGTTGACGGCGGGTCTTGGCATGGGGGTCGGCTTGGCAAAAGAACAGGGGAAGCGGTCGAAAGCCGCGTCGGTCGGGCAGTTTAGCACCCGTGTCGCCCGCGCCCAAGTCGATGGCCGGTGTAGACTTTCCGGTCCTGAAGAACCGATGCCCTGTCCATGGCCCTGCCGCCGCTCCACGACCGCTTCCGCTTCGTCCTCGTCCGCACCTCGCACTCGGGCAACATCGGCTCGTCGGCACGTGCCATCCGGACCATGGGCTTCGACCAGCTGACCCTCGTGGCGCCGCACCGCTTCCCCGATCCGGAGGCCACCGCCCTGGCCGCCGGGGCGGACGACGTGCTGGGCCAGGCTGCCGTGGTCGACGACCTGGTCGCCGGCCTGGCCGGCACGACCTTCGCGCTGGGGCTTTCCGCCCGCCGCCGCGGGGTGAACCTGCCCGAGCTGGATCCGCGTGAAGGCGCGGCCCAGGCGATCGCCGCCGCCCGCCGGGGCGAGCATGTCGCCCTGGTCTTCGGCAACGAGCGCACCGGGCTGGAGAACGACGAGCTGTCGCGCTGCCATGCCATGGTCCGCATCCCCAGCGTGGACGATTTCAGCTCGCTGAATCTCTCGCAGGCGGTCCAGGTCGTCGCCTACGAGATTCGCACGGCGATGCTGGCCGAGGAGGCCGCGGGTCCCGCGGTGGTCGAGCCCGTGGTGGAGGTCGATCCGGACGAGGTGCCCGCCGACGCCGAGCAGGTGGAACGTTTCTTCACGCACCTGGGCGAAACGCTGGACGACATCGAGTTCCACAAGGGTCGTTCGCCGGTCACCATCATGCTCAAGCTGCGCAAGCTATTCCTGCGCGCACGCCCCGAACTGCGCGAGCTGCGCATCCTGCACGGCATCCTCGCCGACGCCCAGCGCATGGCCGCGATCGCCCACAAAAAAGACCTGTAGGAGCGCGCCTGCGCGCGAAAAGGTGGCGAAGCGAAGAGTCAAAGATCCAAGGATCCAAGGATCCAAAGATCCGAGGCTCCAAAGATCCAAGGATCCAAAGATCCAAGGATCCAAAGATCCAAGGATCCAAGGATCCAAAGATCCAAGGATCCAAAGATCCAAGGATCCAAGGATCCAAAGATCCAAGGATCCAAAGATCCAAGGATCCAATAAACCCCAATCGCGCGCAGGCGCGCTCCTACACGAGGTCGCGGAAGAAGCGGAGCAGGGCGTGGCTGAAGGTGGCCGACAGCGCGACCATGGCTACCGTCGTGGCCCACACCGCCAGCAGCAGGGCGCCATCACGCTCGACCAGCGCGAAGGCGAACACGATCAGCATCCCGCCGAACAGATAGTTGGTGAACGGGATCGGCAGTGCGAGCAGGATGCCGATCAGGATCATCACGAGCCCCGACCCCAGCGTGAAGGGGCGCTGCGTCAGCCGCTGCAGGCGTGGCTGGCAGGCCTTCTCCAGCCGCCGGGTGATCGGCGCAATCCGGTCGAGGAAACGTAGCAATCCCTCGCGCGACATCGTTCGTCGCTTGAGGAATCCCGGAATCCACGGCTGCTCCAGCCCGCACGACATTTCCAGCCCCAGGCCCACGACGAGCACGCCCATGACTCCGCCGATGCCCAGCGGCACGGGAAGGAAGTTCGGGATCGCAAGCAGGAGAAGCAGGAAACCGAAGGCCCGGCGCTTCAGCGGCTCCAGCAACTGCTCGACCGTGATGCGCTCGCCGGGCGTCGCCGTCGCGGCGGCGCGCAACAGGGCGGCGGTCTTGTCTTCGCGAGGAGGGTGGGCGGTCATGCATCGAGCGTTGCCAGCCCGGGTTGAACCGTGCGTGAGTGAGCCTATTCCCCGGCCGCGGCTTCGTCCGGGTCCAGGCTCACCAGCACCTTGTCGATGCGCGCCCCATCCATGTCGACCACTTCGAACCGGTGGCCCTGCCAGCTGAAGGCCTGCCCCGCGTGCGGGATGTGGCCGAAGCCGGTGGTGACCATGCCGGCAACCGTGCGGAAATCGTGCTCTTCCTCATTGGGAAGCTTGTCCACCTGCAGTAGCTCGCGAAGGTCGTCGGCCGGTAGCGACCCGTCGACCAGCCAGCTGCCGTCGTCGCGGCGGACGATCGGGCCGTCCTGCGCCGTGTCGTCCGCGGCAGGGGCCGTGGCGCCGACGACCGCGGAAAGCAGGTCGTTCAACGTCACCAGGCCCTCGATGTCGCCGTATTCGTCCACCGCCAGCGCAAGCTGGGTGTCGGCGTCGCGGAAGGCTTCCAGCAGGTCCAGCGCACGCGCCGTGGCCGGCACGAACAGGGGCCGGCCGACGTGGGCAAACAGGTCCATCTCGCCCGTCTCGAGCGAGCGGATCAGCGATTTGACTTCGACCGTGCCGATCACCTCGCTCTCGTCGCGGCGATAGACCGGATAGCGCGAGAACGGGGTCTGCCGCAGCACCTCCAGGTTGTCTTCGCGCGGCGCGGCGATATCCAGCCAGGCGATCTTCATCCGCGGCGTCATGACCGAGCCGACGGCGCGGTCGCCCAGGCGCAGGACCCGGTTGACCATGTTGCGCTCGTCGCTGTCGAGGATGCCCTGCTCGGCGCTCTCCGCCACCAGCAGGCGGATTTCCTCTTCCGTCGCGGCGTTGGCGCCCCGGCGATGCAGGCGCAGCACACGGAGGATGCCGGTCGACACGTGGTTGAGCAGCCAGACCAGCGGCAGGGTGATCCGCGAGATCACGAGCATCGGCACGGCGATCTGGCTGGCGATCTTTTCCGGCGCGGTGAGCGCGGCCCGCTTGGGCACCAGCTCGCCCACGATGATCTGCACCAGCGACATCAGCAGGAAGCCCGCCAGCCAGCCCAGCACGCGCATATAGGGTTCGAGCCAGGCCGGGCCATCGCCGTGGATCAGCTCGGAAAAATGCTCGGCCAGCCGGTCGCCGGCCAGTGCGCCGGTGACCAGGATGATCAGGGTCATCCCGACCTGCACCGTCGACAGGAACAGTTCCGGGGATTCGGCCAGCTTCAGCGCCGCCCGGGCGCGCCGGCTGTCGCGGGCCATGTGCTTGAGGCGGCTCTTCCGCGAGGCCACCACGGACATCTCGGACAGGGCGAAGAACCCGTTGGCCAGGGACAGGACGAAGACGAGCAGGAGTTCGGTGAGCATGTGCGGGCTATATACCAGACACGGCCATGAAGGTCTTGCGGCCGGCGTGCAACAAGGGTGGGGCGAGGTCCGGTAACATAAGCGTCATATTCCCGACCATTCCCCAGGCAACCCCATGTTTTCACTCCAGACCATGTTCGGTAAGGGCGACAAGTTCTACGGCCTGCTCGAAGAGAGCGCCGAAGCCGCCCGCGAGAGCGCGAAAGCCATGCACGAGCTGGTGACCCGCGCCGATCGTTCGCCGGTCATGGCCGCCTTCACGACCACCCGGGCCCGCGAGAAGGCGCTCCACGCCCAGATCGGCGAGGAACTGGTCAACACCTTCGTGACCGCGCTGGACCGCGAAGACATCGAAGCATTGAATTCGGCGCTGTACAAGATCCCGAAGACGATCGAGAAGTTCGCCGAACGCTACGTGATCGTCGCGGAACGCCTCCAGGGCGTCGACTTTGCCCAGCGTGCCGTGCTGCTCCAGCAGTCGGCCGACGTGGTCGTCGAGATGATCGCCCAGCTGCGCCAGGGCCTGAAGATCGGTCCGACCAAGAAGCTGCGTGACCAGCTGCAGGCGCTCGAAGCCGAGGCCGACCGCCTGCTGCTCGATCCCTACCGCACCCTCTACGCGGAAGCTTCCGACCCGCTCCGCGCGATCCTTACCAAGGATCTGTTCGAGCTGATCGAGAAGGCGATCGACAAGTGCCGCGACGTCGGCAACGTGGTCTACGCCATCGTGCTCAAGAACTCCTGACGGCGGCCCCGGCATGAGCATGGTCATCGCGGTCGTCCTGATCGCCCTCGCTTTCACCTATATCAATGGCTTCCACGACACGGCGAATTCGATCGCCACCGTCGTGGCGACCAAGGTGCTCACCCCGGGCCAGGCCGTGCTGCTGGCCGCCGTTACCAATCTGGCGGGCGCCCTGTGGGGCACCGCCGTCGCGGCCACCATCGCGTCCGGCCTGATCGACACCGGGGTGGTCGACGTGGGTTCGCACCTGCTGATCAGCGCCTTGCTCGGCGCCACGATCTGGAACCTGATCACCTGGTGGCTGGGCCTGCCGTCCAGCTCCAGCCATGCCCTGGTGGGCGGGCTGTGCGGCGCGGCGCTGGCCGCCTCGCAGGAAAATGTCCACGCCATCATCTGGTGGCAGGGCGGGGCGCACTGGTGGCTCGGCAAGGGCGTGCTGCCCAAGGTCATCGTGCCGATGATCATTTCGCCGTTCCTCGGCTTCGTCATCGGGTTCCTGCTGATGGGCGCGCTGTACGCGATGCTCGGCTTCTTCTCCAGCCAGAAGGGCTTCCTGCACCGCTTCGGGCGCACGCCGTTCGTCAACAGCTTCTTCGGCAAGGCGCAGATCGTCTCGGCCAGTGCCATGGGCCTGTCGCACGGCATGAACGACGCGCAGAAGAGCATGGGCATCATCGCCCTTGCGCTGGCCGGCGCCACCGCGGCGGGTCAGTTCGACCACCTGCCGGCGTTGCTGTCCTTCCTGCGCATCCCGCACGACCCGGCCGCGGCAGGCGGCTTCCCGATCCCGGTGTGGGTGAAGGTGGTCTGTGCGCTGACCATGGCCGCCGGTACCGCAGGTGGCGGCTGGCGGATCATCAAGACGCTCGGCCACAAGATGGTCAAGCTGCATCCGATCAACGGCTTTGCCGCGGAAGGCAGCTCGGCCGCCGTGATCCTGACCGCGTCGATGCTCGGCATCCCCGTGTCCACGACGCACAACGTGTCCGCCTCGATCATGGGCGTGGGCGCCGCCAAGCGCTTCAACGCCATCCGCTGGTCGGTGGTCGAGCGGATGGTGTGGGCCTGGATCCTGACCTTGCCGATCACCGCGGCGCTGGGCTACGGGTTGGTCAAGCTGGGGCATGTGTTCGGCGGGTAGGTTGGGCGTTGGCGGCCGGCCTGGCGTGCGGTCCTGGAGGGGATGGGGTGTCTTGGACCTGTCGCGCGCGGGCGCGCTCCTACAGGGCGTCGGCTTCGCCGTTGACGACCTGTTCCAACTGGTCGCCCGTGGCACCCAGTTCCTCGATCAGGCGAGCCAGCTCGCGTTCGTCGAGGTAGTCGTACGGGCGGTTCTCGCACAGGTGCAGGTAGGGCGAGCCGTCGAGGTCGGCCTCGGCGAGATAGCCGGTGCGCTGTTCCCAATTGAAACGCAGGCAGCGACGGGCGTCGAGCCCCGACAGCGGGCCGATCGGCGTCGACAGGCGCAGGAAGCGCTGGCCGTCGCCGTCTTCCAGTTCCGCAAGGTAGATGCCCTGGTGGCGCCCGTCGGGCAGCTCCAGGTCGAAGCTGATGAGGTAGGGCTCGTTCTGCCTGAGCTTGTGGATGCCTCCGACGTGGGAGCGGATTGCCTCAAAATGGCGCATGACGTGGCCTTGCCGTGGGTCGACTGGACCACCGATGGTACGCTCGTGGCGTTTCGATCGCATGCACGAACTGCCTCATGAACGAAGAACTCGACGACGACGAGGCCCGCGCGCTCCGCGCCCAGCGGATCATCGCTGCCGTGGCCGCGATTCCGCGGGGCCGGGTCGCCAGCTACGGCGCCATCGCCGCCCGCGCCGGTTACCCGGGCAGGGCGCGGCTGATCGGCAAGGTGCTGGGCGACGCCCCGAACCGCCTCGATCTGCCCTGGCATCGCGTGCTGCGTGCCGACGGCCACATTGGCATCCCGGCGGGCACCCGTGGCTACCAGGAGCAGTGCCGCAGGCTGAAGGCCGAAGGCGTCGTGGTCAGGAACGGACGCGTGCCGATGAGTGCGTTCGGCCTGGACCACGACCTGGATCGGGCGATCTGGGGCTTTCCGGGCGGGTAGGGCGGGGCGCTACTGGTAGGTGATGTCGCGCAGCCGCCAGCGCACGGCGGGATCGCGGGACATCGCGTAGTCGGCCAGGGCCACGCCGCGCAGGACCTCGAAGGATTGCTCGCGCGCCAGGGTCGGCTGCCTGCAGCCGACGGCATCGACGGCGCAGGTAGGTTCGCGGATGCTGCCGGTGAAACCGATGCTGCCGCCATGGATGCTGGCCGACGTGGCCCCGAGCATGGCCAGGACGGAGATCGACCCTACACGTCTGTTCATGAGCATGTCCCCTCCAGCTTGCCGGAAAGGCCGGCAACCTCGGGCACGTGGCCCGGCTCCATTACGCTCGCGTGACCGGGCAGGGGGCAAGCGCTGGCGGCTGATGGCGGCGTAGGCCTACACCTCGTGGGGTGTCGGTCTGACGCGGGCGAGAGCGGCCGGTTTGGTAGCATGTGGGGATGCAGTCATCCGCCGTCGATCTCCTCCACTCCGTATTCGGTTACCCCGCGTTTCGCGGCCAGCAGCAAGCCATCGTCGAAGAAGTGGCCGGTGGTGGCGACGCCCTGGTGCTGATGCCGACGGGCGGCGGCAAGTCGCTGTGCTTCCAGATTCCCGCCCTGATGCGTCACGGCACCGGTATCGTGGTGTCCCCGCTGATCGCACTCATGCAGGACCAGGTCGACGCGCTGGTCGAGGCAGGGGTCAAGGCCCGCTATCTCAATTCGAGCCTGGATGCCGCCACCCAGCGCGAAGTGGAAGACCTGCTGCTCGCCGGCGACCTCGACATGCTCTACGTCGCGCCGGAACGGCTCATCACCGGGCGCTTCCTCGCGCTGCTTGATCGCATCCCGATCTCGCTGTTCGCCATCGACGAAGCGCATTGCGTATCGCAGTGGGGCCACGATTTCCGCCCGGAATACCGTGAGCTGTCGATCCTGCACGAGCGCTTCCCGGAAGTGCCGCGCATCGCGTTGACCGCCACGGCCGACGAGCGCACCCGCGAGGAGATCGTCGACCGCCTGCGCCTGGGCGATGCGCGCCGCTTCGTTTCCAGCTTCGACCGGCCCAACATCCGTTACCGGGTGGCGCCACGGCAGAACGCGCGTCGCCAGTTGCTCGATTTCCTCGATGCCCATCGCGGCGACGCCGGCATCGTCTATTGCCTGAGCCGGCGCAAGGTCGACGAAACGGCGGCATGGCTGGCCGACGCGGGCGTCGATGCGTTGCCGTACCACGCGGGGCTCGATGCGGAAGTGCGCACCCGGCACCAGCAGCGCTTCCTGCGCGAAGACGGCATCGTCATGGTGGCCACGGTCGCGTTCGGCATGGGCATCGACAAGCCGGACGTGCGTTTCGTTGCCCATCTCGACTTGCCGCGCAGCATGGAAGGCTACTACCAGGAAACCGGTCGCGCCGGCCGCGACGGCCTCGCCGCGGAAGCCTGGATGGTCTACGGCCTGGGCGACGTCGTGACGATGAGCCAGATGATCGCCCAGTCCGAATCGGGCGACGATCGCAAGCGGATCGAACGGCTGAAGCTGGATACCTTGCTCGGCTATGCCGAAGCGACGCGCTGTCGCCGCCAGCTGTTGCTCGAAGCCTTCGCGGAAGAGCACCCCGGCGCCTGCGGCAACTGCGACAACTGCCTCGTCCCGCCGAAGACCTGGGATGCGACGGTCGCGGCGCAGAAGGCGATGTCGGCGATCTATCGCAGCGGCCAGCGCTACGGCGCCGGCCACCTGATCGAAATCCTGCGTGGCGAAGCGGGCGATCGCGTGCGCGAACTCGGCCATGACAAACTCAGCGTGTTCGGCGTGGGCGCGGACATGGATGCGACGCAATGGCGCTCGGTGTTTCGCCAGTTGCTCGCCGCCGGCCTGGTCGCGGCCGACCCGGACGGCTACGGCACGCTGCGCCTTTCGGCGCTGAGCGGGCCGGTATTCAAGGGCGAGCGCAAGGTCGAACTGCGCGAGGACGCACGCCCGGCCAAGGGCCGCCGAAGCAAATCCAGCGCGCCGGCACTGTCCAGCTCGCTGGGCATCCAGGCCATCGAAGAGCCGCTGTGGAACGAACTTCGCCGCGTGCGCGCGGAACTGGCCCGTAGCCATGGCGTGCCTGCCTACGTGATCTTCCACGACGCGACCCTGCTGGCGATGTTGCGCGCGCTGCCGCAGGACGAAGACGAGCTGGCCTCGATCAGTGGCGTGGGCGATGCGAAGCTGAAGCGCTACGGGAAGGATTTTCTTGCGGTGCTGACGGCGGCAGCGTGATCGGCTGCGGCTGCGCCATTGAGAGTATTCTCAAACCCATGTCCCTGTTGGAAAAAATGTCGTCCAACCGCTTGCATCGACCCGTGGTTGTCCCCAACCCTTAGGGGCTAACCCCACATCGATACGTTCGACGACGTGACGAGACGAGGGTGCATGCCATGGCCGACTGCCATGGCCAACGACGACTCAGGGAGCCGCCCATGCACGACGCCACGCCACTTATCGCCACCATCGTCGGTGGCCTCGTCCTCGCCTTCATCTTCGGCGCCATCGCCAATCGAATCCGCTTGCCGGTGATCGCGGGCTACCTGGTCGCCGGCGTCGTCGCCGGGCCGTTCACCCCCGGCTACGTGGCCGACGCGCACATCGCGCAGGAACTCGCCGACCTCGGCGTCATCCTGCTGATGTTCGGCGTGGGCCTGCACTTCTCACTGAAAGACCTGCTCGCGGTCAAGGGCATCTCGATCCCCGGCGCGGCCGTGCAGATGGGTGTCGCCACCGGCCTCGGCATGCTGATGGGCTGGATGCTTGGCTGGCCCATGGCGCAGGGCTTCGTGTTCGGCCTGGCGCTGTCGGTCGCCAGCACCGTGGTGTTGCTGCGCGCGATGGAAGAACGCCGCCTGCTCGATAGCGATCGCGGCCGCATCGCGGTCGGCTGGCTGATCGTCGAAGACCTCGCCATGGTGCTGGCCCTCGTCTTGCTGCCGGCACTCGCCGGGTTCCTCGGCGATGGCCATGGCGGCCCGGCGCCGTCCACGACGGAACTGGTCACGACGGTCGCGATGACGATCGGCAAGGTCGTGCTGTTCGTCGCGGTGATGCTGATCATCGGCAAGCGCGTGATCCCGTGGACCCTGCAGGCGGTCTCCGCCACCGGCTCGCGCGAACTGTTCCGCCTCGCCGTCCTGGCCATCGCGCTTGGCGTCGCCTTCGGCGCGGCGCACCTGTTCGATGTGTCGTTCGAACTGGGCGCGTTCTTCGCCGGCATGATGATGGGCGAGTCCAAGCTCTCCCAGCAGGCCGCCGAAGAAACCCTGCCGCTGCGCGACGCGTTTGCCGTGCTGTTCTTCGTGTCGATCGGCATGCTGTTCAACCCGCATATCCTCCTCGAGCATCCGTGGCTGGTGCTCGCCGCCTGCCTGATCATCATCGTGGGCAAGTCCGTCGCCGCGTTCGCCATCGTGCGTCTGTTCGGACGGCCGACCAAGACGGCACTGACGATCGCGACCAGCCTCGCGCAGATCGGCGAGTTCTCCTTCATCCTCGCGGCGCTCGGTGTGTCGCTGGGCCTGCTGACCGAAGAAGCGCGCGACATCCTGCTCGCCGCGGCCATCGTGTCGATCCTGGTCAACCCGTTGCTGTTCGTCGCGCTGGATCGCTGGGTGGCGAAGCACGATGCCGATGCGCCCGACGAGCACCCGGACATGCGTGGCCACACCGTGCTTGTCGGTTACGGCCGGGTGGGGCGTCGCGTGCTGGCCGAACTGCAGGCCGCAGGCACGCCGATCCTGGTCATCGAAACCGACGAGGACGCGGTGCGCGAGCTGCGAACCCAGGGCATCGCCGATGTCGTCATCGGTAACGCGGCCGCGGCGCCGGTGCTGGCGGAGGCCAACCTGGCAGCGGCACGGGCGCTCATCGTGGCGGTGCCCGATCCCTTCGAAGGTGGCCAGGTGGTGCGTGCGGCGCGTGCAGCGCGTCCCGACCTGCCGATCGTCGCCCGCGCGCACTCCCCGGATTGCGTCAGCCACCTCGCCGGGCTCGGCGCCAGCGAAGTGGTCTACGGCGAGCAGGAGCTCGCCCGCAGCATGTTCGAAGCGTCGCAGCCGAAGGCGCCGGCCCATGGCGGACACGGCGCGCACTGACCACGCGATGTGACGCGCAGTCGCCGGCCGATCAGGGAGCCGGCGGTGCGGAACGCGTCCTGAGGTTCTTCTCGGAATCCGCGATCATCGACAGCATCGCTTCGCTCGCGACCTCCGGCTGGCCATCGCGGATCGCGTGGAACACCTGCTGATGGTAGGGCAGCGAGTATTTGAAATTCGCAGCCGTGCGCGCCGAGAGCACGAAGAACGTCCCGAGCGCCGTCTCGATCACCGTGAACAAGGACGACAGCAGCTCGTTGCCGGTCGCCCGCAGCACGGCATCGTGGAACTTCAGGTCGGCTTCCGCCCACTCGTCCAGCGTGGTCGACGCTTCCATGAGGCCCAGTGCCGACGCGATGACTGCGAGCTGGGCACTCGTGCGATGGCCCGCCGCGGCCGCCGCGGCGGCCGGCTCGATGATCTTGCGCATCTGCACCAGCTTGTGGACGAAGTCGTCGGTCGGCATGGACGCGCAACGCCAGGCCAGCACGTCCGGATCCAGCTGGTTCCAGTCATGCTCTTCGACAACACGCGCACCCACGCCCGCGCGGGACTCGATCAGCCCCTTGGCCGAAAGCACTTTCAGCGCCTCGCGCAACGCCGTGCGGCTGACGTGCAGGCTCTCGGCGAGGGTTTCTTCGCGGGGAAAAATTTCACCTGGGCGGATTTTTCCGCCAACGATGCGCTGTCCTAGCTCCTGCACGACATGATTGTGCAGGGTGCGCGCCGTGCTGGGTCTCTTCATGAACGGGCCGCCCTGTTAGCCACACTTAGTCATATAGACGGACTATATGCAGAAGACCCTCGCCGCCGCCAGCCGCGCGGTTCGATCCGGTCGATGTCATAAGCCGTCCCCGCATTTCCCTTGCCGCGCTGCGGCAGTTTCCCGCTCGCCACCGCGACGTTTTGCGCACGCCCCGCCGAAACCTTCGCTGGATGAGAACTTTCTTGCAGTTCGAAGGTTTGTCGCAGTGCGACAAAAATACTCAAGCAAAATCGGACACTTGCGACTTAGTACTACAATATGCTTGACTGATGTTACGCGAGGTTTGCGGGTTAGGGGATAGCACCAAAACACACGGGCGGCCTGTCGGGTCGGCCACGGGGAAGGCTTGCCCACGCTCGACGAAGCGTGGTCGCAGAAAGGGATGGGGCAGCATGAAGAAAGCAGGTTGGGCGTTGGCAATCGGGTTGGCGGCTGCATCCATTGTGGCCGCGGCACACGGCGCGGATGCCGCGCGCTGGACACCCGCGCAAGCCCATGCGTGGTATGCGAAGCAGGCTTGGCCGCTGGGAAGCAACTATGTCCCGTCCGATGCGATCAACCAGTTCGAGATGTGGCAGGCCGACACCTTCGATGCCGCCCGGATCGACAAGGAGCTGGGCTGGGCCCAGCAACTGGGCATGACGACCATGCGCGTGTTCCTGCACGACCAGCTCTGGCAGCAGGACGCCGCCGGATTCAAGTCGCGCATCGACCAGTTCCTCGCCATCGCCGCCCGGCACGGGATCAAGCCGGTGCTCGTCCTGTTCGATTCGTGCTGGGATCCGCAGCCGAAGCTGGGCAAGCAGCATGCGCCCGTCCCGGGCGTGCATAACTCCGGCTGGGTACAGGGCCCCGGGGTCGCGATGGACGATCCCAGCCAATACCCGCGCCTGAAGGACTACACCGTGGATATCGTGCGCACGTTCGCGAAGGATCCGCGCATCCTCGCGTGGGACGTGTGGAACGAGCCCGACAACGACGGCGGCGGCAACTACACGACCAACCCGAAGGACAAGTTCGACCGCGTCGCGACCCTGCTGCCCCAGGTGTTCGACTGGGCGCGCAGCGCGGCGCCGACCCAGCCGCTGACCAGCGGCGTGTGGCATGACGCCAGCTGGGCGCCGGGAGCGAAGCTCAACGCGATCGAATCCACCCAGCTCGAACGCTCCGACATCATCACCTTCCACAGCTACGACTGGCCGGAGACCTTCGTCGCCCGCGTCGGCCAGCTCACGCCGTACGGCCGGCCGATCATCTGCACCGAATACATGGCGCGCGGCGCCGGCTCGACCATCGACGCGATCCTGCCGCTGGCGAAGAAGCTCGACGTGGGGATGATCCAATGGGGTTTCGTCGAGGGGAAGACGCAGACCACCATGCCCTGGGATTCCTGGGACAAGCCCTACGTACAGAAGCCACCCGTGCTCTGGTTCCACGACCTCCTGCATGCCGACGGCACGCCGTATCGCCAGCGCGAGGTCGACATCATCCGGCTGCTCGCGACGTCGCCACGCGGCGTCGTGCCACCCGACGCCGTGATGTACCCGCTCACCACCGTAAAGACCGTCCGCTGAACTGACTGACGACACACCTAATCTCTGAGGGGAGATTTCCATGAAGCGCATGTCCGTCCCAACGACGCTACTGGCGTCGATGATCGCTGCTGCCTTGTCGCCGGCGTATGCCGCCGCCACCGCGCCCGTGCAGGCACCGGTCCAGGCCAGTGCCGACGCCGTCCAGGCCAGCACCGCCACGCCCGTGGCCAGCCCGGCTGCGCAGGAAAAAGACGCGAAGAAGCCGGCGCCGACGGCCCAGCGCGATGCGGCGGCCAACGCCGTCAACCTCAACGCGGTGACGGTGCAGGCGCTGCGCGAGAGCCTTTCCAGCGCGCAGCAGATCAAGCAGGACTCGCGCATGGTCGTGGACTCGATCGTTGCCGAAGACGTCGGCAAGCTGCCCGACAACAGCGTGGCCGATGCGCTCCAGCGCATCACCGGCGTGCAGGTGGCGCAGGGTTTCCAGGGCGAGACCACTTCGGTGGTGATCCGCGGCCTGCCCAACGTGGCGACCACGCTCAACGGTCGCGAGATCTTCTCCGGTGTCGGCCGCTCGTTCGCCTTCCAGAACCTGCCCGCCACGGCGGTCAAGGCGTTGAACGTCTACAAGTCGAGCGAAGCGAGCATGATCGACGGCGGCATCGCCGGCGTGGTCGACATGCAGCTCTACCGGCCGCTGGATTTCGACGGCTCGCGCGTCGCCGCCACCGTCAACGAAACACACAGCCACTACGCCGACAAGAACGACCCGGAAGGCAGCCTGCTGCTGAGCAATCGCTGGCACACCGACGCCGGCGAGTTCGGTGCGCTGATCAACATGGGTGCCAGCGAACAGCACTACGACTACAACGCGGTGTGGGCCGACTATCCCAAGGTGCTCACCGGTGCGTCGGGCGACCCGATCCGCAGCAGCAACGGCGACCTGATCTCGGCGCCGAACGGCTTCGGCGCGGATTACAACATCGGCAAGCGCAAGCGCGAAGAAGCGAACTATGCCTTGCAGTGGAAGCCGAACGACAACACCGAGTTCTACGTCGAGGGCCTGTACGACTGGATGAACGACCAGTACAACCAGCCGTTCTTCTTCAGCTTCCCCACCGGTGCGATCGACCCCTCGTCGGTCAGCGTGTCGAACAACTGTTACGCGAACCAGCAGACCGGCTCGCCGTACTACGGCCAGCGCATCTGCGACGCCAGCAGCGCGTCGTGGACCGGCAACAGCTACGCCGCCACAAGTACCCAGGCCCACCAGCAGCACGGCCACGACATCCAGAACTCAATCGGCGCCAAGTGGCACGACGACAAGCTCACGCTCTCCACCGACTTCTCCTGGAATTCCACCTCGTTCCAGGAACAGAACTTCATCATCGACACCTTCCTGAAGGGGCCGATCACCACGGTGTGGAGCGGCAACCAGGGCGACCACACCAACTGGGGCCTGGCCGGCAATCCGGAAACCAATCCGGCGAACTTCTATCTCAACGGCCTGTTCCAGACGTGGAACAACCAGAAGGCGAAGCAGTTCGCCTGGCGCGCCGATGGTAACTACGACTTCGCCGGTGACTTCTTCCAGTACGCCGACTTCGGCCTGCGCTATTCCAACCACAAGGCTCAGTACGTCGGCAGCGTCGAGATCTCCACGCCCCCGCCGGGCGGCACGGGTGACATCCCGGGTAACCCGAACCCGGCCAACCAGGTCATCGCCCGCTTCCCCAGCGATTACTTCAGCGCGATGCCGTCGACCTCGGCGCTGCCCACCCACTGGCTCACCGGTTCGTACAATTACCTGATCGACAACGCCGACGCCCTGCGCACCCTGTATGGTTTGCCGACCGGACTTGCGCCGGAAAACCCTGGCCGCTTCTACCAGATCAAGGAGCAGGCGATCGCCGGCTACCTGCAGGTGGCCTACGGCAACGACCTGTTCGGCATGCCGTACGACGGCCTGATGGGCTTCCGCATGGAGCGCAACCTGCGCAGCCTGAATGCGTTCTCGTACAACGCGGCGACCAACATCTACTCGCCGATCTCCGCCGGCACCAACGCGCCGGTTTACCTGCCCAACCTCAGCTTCAACCTGCACATGACCGACCAGTTGCAGCTGCGCCTGGTGGCGGCGAAGACGATCACCTATCCGGGCTTCGGCCAGCTCAATCCGTCCATCTCGCTCAATCCGCCGACGATCAATCGCGCAGGCGCGGCGGCGAGCGGCAACCCGGACCTCACCCCGATCAAGTCGACCAACTACGACGCCTCGCTGGAGTACTACTTCGGTAAGTCCAGCTATGTCAGCGCCAACGCCTTCTACCGCGACATCAAGGGCTACATCCAGAACTACGTGACGGACGTGACCATCGGCGGCCTGCCGTACCAGCTGTCGTCGCCGCAGAGCGCGGGTTCGGGCCACCTCGACGGTGCGGAAGTCGCCTACCAGCAGTTCTTCGATTTCCTCCCCGGCGCGCTGAACGGCCTGGGCGTGCAGTTGAACTACACCTACATCGACGGCAGCACGCGCTCGCCGCAGTACATCGGTGGCCCGGTGGTGGCAGCGCCGCTGCAGAACGTGTCGAAGGACAACGGCAACGCGGTGCTGATGTATGAAAAGTACGGCGTGTCGGCACGCCTGGCCTACAACTACCGTAGCAAGTTCATCGACGGCTTCAACGCGGTGAACGTGGCCGGCGTGAACGACTACATCAAGCCCGCCAACCAGGTGGACTTCTCGCTCGCCTACGACTTCACCAACAGCCTGACCGGCGTGTTCAACGCGACCAATATCCTCGGCGCCAACCTGCACCAGTTCTTCGGTGAGGGCCAAAGCCGGCCGCGTGACATCCGCTACCAGGATCGCAGCGTGGGCGTGGGCCTGCGACTGAAGCTCTGACGCTTTTTTCCCTGGCGTATCGGGAGTGGTTTCCCGATACGCTTTTTTTTTGCAACGGGAGAACCAACCATGACGTTGTCCACCCCACGCGTGCTCGGCCTTGCGTTGCTCGTGGCCATGGGCCGGGTCGCCGCGGCACCGGCGGCCCCCGAGGTCGTCGGAACGCATCTTGCCGACGGGTCGGGATACGTCACCGTGACGCCCATCAGCGAAGGCAGCGATCGCCTGTTGATGGCGTTCGAACAGAAAGGCATGGCGGGCATCGCGCTGTGGCGTAGCGAGGACGGTGGCGATCACTGGCAGCCTGCCGGCAGCGTCACCGACCAGGTACACAAGGACGCGGCATGGCAGCTGCGCTGGCAGCCCCACCTCATGCGCCTGCCGCGGGCGAGCGGCGGCCTTCCCGCCGGCACGCTGCTGCTCTCGGCCAATGCCACCGGCAACGATGACGCGGGCAGGGTGGCCGCCGAAGACCTGCAGGTCTATGCGTCCACCGACGGCGGCGCCACGTGGCACTACCGCGGGTCGGTGATCCGTGGCGGCGGCCGGCCCGAGGACAAGGACAACAAGGGGGTCTGGGAAACCAACATCCACCTGCTGGATGACGGCCGGCTGGTCGCGTATTACTCCACTGAGCAGCACAAGGCGGAGGGATACAACCAGGCACTGGGCCACAAGCTGTCGTCGGACGGCGGCAAGACCTGGGGCGCCGAAGTGCTGGACGTCGCGATCCCCGGTGGCGTCGAACGCCCCGGCATGGCAGTGGTCACCCGGCTTGGCGACGGCCGTTACGCCATGACTTATGAAAACATCGATGGACCGGCCAACGGCCAGGTCCACGTCAAGTTCAGCCGGGATGGGCTCGACTGGGGCGATCCACGGCAGCACGGCGAGCCCGTGGCGACCGCGTCCGGGGCGTGGCCGTCTGCATGTCCGGTGGTGACGTGGTTCCCCGTGGGTGGCCCGGAGGGCACGCTGGTGATCTCGGCGGAACGCGCCGGTGGCGGCGGCGACGAAGGCGGCCGCTCGCTGTACTGGAACAACGCATCCGGGCGCGGGCCGTGGTGGGAAGTGCGCGCACCGGTGCAGAAGCGCACCGGCAACATCCATGCGGGCTGGACCCAGGCGCTGGTACGCCGCACGGACGGCCGGTTCCTGCATGTCACCACGTCGTCATCGCCCGCCGAACCGACCTCGGAGTGGGCGAACGAAGTGCTCTACCAATCGGCCGCGCTGGACTTCAGTCGCTTCGAGGCCGAAGACGCGGCACGCCGTTCGGCCGTGTCGATCCCTGACGCGAAGGCCTCGAACGGGCGCAAGGCCCGGCTGGGCGCCGGCAGCGAAGGCCGGCTACGCTTCACCATCAACGCGACGGCGGGCAGGCAAATCGTGGCGGTCCGTTTCGCGACGCTGGGCCTGCCGGGCACGCCCGCGGTGGTCGTCAACGGTGCACGCCAGCCGGCCGGCACCGTGCGCGACGGCGGCGACGGCTGGTCGATCCTGGAGACGCAAGTGGACCTGCTACAAGGCATGAATACCGTGGATATCGGTGGCGCCGGGCATGCGCTGGATATCGACTACCTGCAGCTGGGCCGCTGACATGCAGCGATCGATCCTTCGCTGGCTACTCGGCATCAGCGCGACCTTCCTCGTCACGGACGGCATGGCCGTGCATGCCGGCGCCCTGTTGCCGTCCGGTCCCGACCCCTGGGTCGCGCAGCGTGACGGCGTGTACTACTACATGCACACGCTGGGCGACCGCATCGCGATCTGGAAAACGCGCGACATGCAGCGGCTTTCCGACGCCACGCCGGTCACCGTGTGGCGGCCGCCCGCACAGGGGCCGAACTCGGCGTCGGTGTGGGCGCCCGAACTGCACTTCCTCGACGGCAAGTGGTACCTCTACTACACCGCCGTGGACAAGCTGCACAACGATGACGCCCACCGGCATGTGTTCGTGCTGGAGAACGCGTCGGCGGACCCGACCACCGGCAGCTGGGTCGACAAGGGCATGCTCGCCACCCATCTCAGCGGCATCGACGGCACCGTGTTCGACCACGCCGGCAAGCGCTACTTCGCCTATTCCGCCTACGTGGGTGACCACAGCGACCTGATCCTCGCGCCGATGACGAACCCGTGGACGCTCGCCGAGCCGCAGGTCGACATCGCCACGCCCACCTTTGCCTGGGAAATGCAGGGTGGCCGCAAGATCCTCGAAGGACCGGAATTTCTTGCCGGGCCAGGCGGCGAGGTGTTCCTCACCTATTCGGCCAGTGCCTGCTGGTCGGACGACTATGCACTGGGCATGTTGTCGGCACGCAAGGACGCCAACCCGCTCGACCCCGCGTCGTGGACGAAAAGCGCCCGGCCCGTGCTCGCCAGTTCGCCGCGGAACGGTGTCTATGCCCCCGGTCACAATGGGTTCTACACCTCGGCCGACGGCAAGACCGACTGGATCATCTATCACGCCAATGGCGGCCCGGGCTGGAAGTGCACCGCGCGGCGCGCCCCGCACACCCAGCCCATGCGCTGGGACGCAGCCGGCCGGCCGGTATTCCCCGAGCCACGCTAGGCGCATCCGCGGCACGCCTGCGCAAGACGTTGCCGGACACATCGCCCTAACGTTGGGCTGGCTACCGTTCCCGGGTTAGCCAGACCCAACGGAGGCACGATGGCATCCCGGATCGAAGACTACGCCATGCTCGGCAACTGCCGCAGCGCCGCGCTCGTGGCGCGCAATGGTTCGCTCGATTGGCTGTGTTTACCGCGCTTTGATTCGGCGGCCTGTTTCGCGGCCCTGCTTGGCGATGAAGGCAATGGCCGCTGGTCGCTTGCCCCCTCCGATCCCGACGCCACATGCACCCGCCAGTACATCGACGGCAGCCTGGTGCTCGAGACCACCTGGACCACGGCCACGGGCCGGGCGAAAGTCATCGACTTCATGCCGTTCGCCGGCGAGCAGGTCGGGGTGACCCGCGTGGTCGAAGGGGTCGAAGGCCGGGTGGACTTCGAAAGCCGGATGACCGTCCGCTTCGACTACGGCAATGCGTTGCCCTGGGTGACCCGTCGCGACGACGGCGCGCTTACGGCGATCGCCGGTCCCGACATGGTGGTGCTGCGCACGCCGGTCGAGATGGAAGGCGAAGACATGGAAAGCGTCGGCCGCTTCCGGGTCGCCGTCGGCGAGCAGGTCGCATTCGACCTGGCATGGGGACCCTCGCACTTGCCGCCGCCCGCGGCACTGGACCCACGCGAAGCGCTCGCCACCACGCTGGGCTACTGGGAAGACTGGTCGGGTCGCTGCAACGACAGCGGTGAATGGAGCGATATCGTGCGCCGCTCGCTGATCGTCCTGAAGGGTCTCAGCTACGATCCCACCGGCGGCATCGTCGCCGCGCCGACCACCTCGTTGCCCGAGCAGTTCGGCGGCGAACGCAACTGGGACTACCGCTTCTGCTGGGCCCGCGACGCGACCTTCGTCCTCTCCGCCCTGGTCAACGCGGGCTACCACGACGAAGCCAGCGCATGGCGTGACTGGGTGCGTCGTGCCGTCGCCGGATCGCCGGGCCAGCTACAGGTGCTGTATGGCATCGCCGGCGAACGGCGCCTGGAGGAATACGAAATCACCTGGCTGAAAGGCTACGAGGGCGCGCGGCCGGTCCGCGTCGGCAATGCGGCCTCCAATCAGTTCCAGCTGGATATCTTCGGCGAACTGGTCGGGGCGTTTTCCCACGCGATGAAGCATGGCGTGGTGCTGCATCCCGAAGCCGACAACGTGCAGGCCGTGTTCCTCGACCACCTCGCCGAGATCTGGCGCCATCCCGACGAAGGCATCTGGGAGATCCGCGGCGAACCGCGCCATTTCGTCCATTCGAAAGTCATGGCCTGGCTGGCCTTCGCACGCGCCGCGGAACAGCATCGCGACGGCGAGGATCCGCATTACGTGCGCCGCTGGCGCAGCATCGCCGACGAGATCAGGGCCGACATCCTCGCCAAGGGCGTGGACCCGGTCCGTGGCTGCTTCACCCAGTCGTATGGATCGACCGAGCTGGATGCGAGCCTGTTGCTGGTGACCCTGACCGACTTCCTGCCCGCGGACGATCCGCGCATGGTGGCCACGGTGAAGGCGATCGAAGAGGACCTGCTGGTCGAAGGTTTCGTCCGCCGCTACGACACCCGGTCGGGTGTCGACGGGTTGCCGCCGGGCGAGGGCGAGTTCCTCCCGTGCAGCTTCTGGCTGGTGGAGAATTACGTGATGCAGGGCCGGATGGACGAAGCGCGCGTGCTTTTCGAGCGCCTGGTTGGCTTAACGAATGACCTCGGCCTGCTCGCGGAGGAGTACGATCCACGGTCGAAGCGCCTGCTGGGCAATTTCCCACAAGCCTTTTCGCACGTCGCATTGGTTAATGCCGCCTTTAGCCTGGCGCATGGTTACAGTGCGACGGCAGACATCCACGCCACCCCCGAATCCACCGTTCCCCAAGGAGTCCGTGCATGAGCCAAGCCCAACCGAAGCGCGCCACCTCGCGCGCTCATCCGGCCGACCCGTGTACCGTCGTGATCTTCGGCGCCGCCGGCGACCTCACCAGCCGCCTCGTCGTCCCCGCGCTCTACAACATGCGTCGCACCGGCCTGTTGTCCGATAACTTCGCCGTGGTGGGTTTCAACCACGGCAAGATGTCCGACAACGCATGGAAGAACAACCTGCACACCTCGCTGGAGCGCTACGTCAGCGGCAGCGGCGCCCGGCTCGACGAAGAAGCATGGGACTGGCTGAGCAGCCAGATGACCTACCACATGGGCGATTTCGACGACGCGTCGTCGTTCCAGAGCCTGGGCGTGAAGCTGCGCGAGATCGAACGCCGCCGCGGCACCCAGGGCAACGTGCTGTTCTACCTCGCCACGCCGGAACGTTTCTTCGGCGACGTGATCGAGCGCCTGCGCGAAGCCGGCCTGGTCCAGGACGATGGCCCGGACGGCCGCTTCTGGCGCCGCGTGATCATCGAGAAGCCGTTCGGCCACGACCTCGCTTCGGCCCAGTCGTTGAACGAGCGCGTGCTGAAAGTGCTGCGCGAAGACCAGATCTACCGCATCGACCACTTCCTGGGTAAGGAAACGGTGCAGAACATCATGGCCTTCCGTTTCGCCAACGGCCTGTTCGAGCCGATCTGGAACCGCGACCGCATCGACCACGTGCAGATCACCGTGGCGGAAACGGTCGGCGTGGAGCGGCGTGGTTCGTTCTACGAGCAGACCGGCGCACTGCGCGACATGGTGCCCAACCACCTGTTCCAGCTGCTGGCCATGGTGGCGATGGAGCCGCCGACCTCGTTCGACGCGGAAGCCGTGCGTACGCGCAAGGCCGAAGTCATCGAGGCGATCCGCCCGATCGCCCCGGAAGATGCCGTGCGCGGCCAGTACGGCCCGGGCGCGGTGAACAGCGAACTGGCCCGTGCCTATCGCGACGAGCCGGACGTGGCGCCGGATTCGGTCACGGAAACCTTCGTCGCCATGAAACTGGCGATCGACACCTGGCGCTGGTCCGGCGTGCCGTTCTACCTGCGCACCGGCAAGCACATGGGCCGGCGTACGTCGGAGATCGCGATCCGCTTCAAGTCCGCGCCGATGGCACCGTTCCGCGGGACCGGCATGGACGCGTTCGGCCCGGACTGGCTGGTGCTGCAGATCCAGCCGGACGAGGGCATCTCGCTGCAGTTCGACGTGAAGCGGCCTGGCCCGCGCGTGGAACTGGCACCGGTGCGGATGGATTTCAAATACGCCGACTGGTTCCGCGCCGAGCCGAACGTGGGCTACGAGACGCTGCTGTACGACTGCATGACCGGCGACGCCACGCTGTTCCAGCGTGCCGACATGGTCGAAGCCTGCTGGCGCGCGGTGCAGCCGGTCCTCGATGACTGGGGCCAGCGCGTCCCGGCGGACTTCCCGAACTACGCGTCGGGCAGTGCGGGCCCGGCGTCGTCCGACACGTTGCTCGCGATGGGTGGCCGTTCGTGGCGTCCGCTGAACACGGGCAACGAAATGAATGCCCGCCGCGCCGCCCGGCAGAAGACGGACGGTGGCCCGGGCCTCGCCACGAAGGAACCGGCCAAGCCGTCGGCAGGCAAGCGCGCCGCCGCGAAGAAGGTGCTGCGTTCCACGTCGGTGAAGAGGGCTGCCCCGGCGAAGAAGGCCACTGCGAAGAAGGCCGCCGCGAAGAAGGCTCCGGCGAAGAAGGTCGCTACGCGCAAGGTGGCGGCAAGGACCGCGACCGCCCGCAAGGTGTCCGGCACCTCGACCGCGAAGCGCGTCGTCGCGAAGAAAGCCACCACGTCGAAGACCGCGGCACGCAAGGCCACGCCAACCCGGCGTTCGCCCAAAAAGTAAAACGAAAGGGCCCCCCTAACCCGGGGCCCTTTTTCTTCCTGTAGGAGCGGCCCCGGCCGCGACCTAATCCGCCGCATTCCCCCTAATGCGACGACACAAACACGGCTCGCGCAAACGCCGGCGGCAACGCAAACCCCTCGCGCATGCGCTTCGCCTCCGCAGCGGGCGTCGCCCCGAACAATCGCTTGAACTCACGACTGAACTGCGACGGGCTGGCATAGCCCACGGCATGGCTCGCGACATCGGCGGTGAAGCCCTGGCGCACCATCAGCAGCCGGGCCTGGTGCAGTCGCGTCGACTTTACGTACTGCATCGGCGACACCTGTGTCACCGCCTTGAAGTGGCTGTGGAAACTGGGTTCGCTCATGCCCGCCTCGGCGGCGAGTCGTGCCACGTCGAGCGGCGTTGCATAGCTGGCGTGGATCAGTCGCAGCGCACGACTGACCTTGCCGAACTGGCCGCGCGTGGCCAGCGCCTCACGCATCGGCGCGCCCTGTTCGCCGCTGAGCACGCGGAAGTAGATCTCGCGTAGCAGGGCAGGGCCAAGCACGGTCGCATCCAGCGGCCGCCCCATCGCTTCGAGGAAGCGCAGCACCGTGGCTTGCATGGCGTGATCCATCGGCGTCGACATCATGCTGCGTGGCGCCTGCACCGCATGCGCCGGACCTGCCTCGTCGATCTGCGCCACCAACCCTGCCGCCAAAGCGAAATCCAGGTGCAGGTAAAGCGCGAGCAGGGGCCGCTCCGGCGTGGAATCGGTTTCCATGCTGAAGGGCACCGGCACGGCGACGGCGAGGTAGTGCTGCTCGTCGTAGACGTACACCTCGCTACCGAAGTAGCCGCGTTTGCGGCCCTGGCAAACGATGACGATGCCCGGGTCGTAAAGCACGGGGGTGCGCACGAGTGCGCGATCGGAGCGGAGGATGCGCACGCTCTCGATCGGCGTGAGGTTGTAGCCCTCGGCGGGCGCCTGGGCCCCGAGCAGGGCGACGATCCGCGCCTGGATCGCCGGGTCGAGTAGGGCTTGGTCGGTCGCGATCATAGGAATAGGCAATAAAAGTAGCGAGACTGGCCTTATGTAGGGATATCGTTTTACGGATTATGCACTCCTCATCCTGAAGGAGATGCTCCATGGCAGCCAGCAAGACCTTGCTCATCACCGGCGTCAGCAGTGGCTTCGGCCGTGCGCTGGCCCAGGAAGCCCTGGCGGCCGGCCACCGCGTCGTCGGGACCGTCCGTAACGCCGACGCCCGGGACGCGTTCGAAGCGCTGTCCCCGCTGGCGCATGCGCGCATCCTCGACGTCACCGACGTCGGTGCGATCGGCGCTGTCGTCGCCGACATCGAGGCGACCGTCGGTGGCATCGACGTGCTGGTCAACAACGCCGGCTATGGCCACGAAGGCATCATGGAAGAATCGCCACTGGACGACATGCGCCGCCAGTTCGACGTCAATGTGTTCGGCGCGGTGGCCATGATGAAAGCCGTGTTGCCCGCGATGCGCGAGCGTCGCCGCGGGCACATCGTCAACATCACCTCGATGGGTGGCTACATCACCATGCCCGGCATCGCCTATTACTGCGGCAGCAAGTTCGCCCTGGAAGGCATCTCCGAAGCGCTCGGCAAGGAAGTCGCGTCGCTCGGCATCCACGTCACCGCCGTGGCACCGGGTTCGTTCCGCACCGACTGGGCCGGCCGATCGATGGTGCGTGCGCCGCGCACGATCGCCGATTACGACGCGGTGTTCGATCCGATCCGCAAGGCACGCGAGGAGAAGAGCGGCAAGCAGCTGGGCGACCCGCCGAAGGCGGCCCGCGCGATGCTCGCCGCCATCGGCTCGGCAACGCCGCCGGCCCACCTGGTCCTGGGGAGCGATGCGCTGGGCCTGATCCGCGACAAGCTCGCGGCGACCGCGCGTGAACTGGCCGAGTGGGAAGCGGTGACCGTGTCCACCGATGGCTAGGCCAGGCTAACGACGCCCACCACGCCACGCGAGGATCGCGACCAGCGCCACCGGCAGCGCGAGCAACAGCCATGCGAGCGGCTGCCACGCCGGACCGGCCAGCAAGGCGATGAACAGCCCGGCGAGCACGCAGGCGGCGCTCGCGAGGGGCAGGGCGAGCAGGCGTGGCGTGGCTCGCCCGTGGTTCGGCGGCGCGGTCATGCGGGCTCTCCGACGGCTGGCTTGCCACGGCGCCGGCGCCGCGCCACCCAGAGATACACGCCGCTGGCGAGCACGACGATGGCGCCCACGTCGAAGACGAACCACAGCCACTTCAGCGGCTGGCCGCCGTAGTCGCCGAAGTGCAGCGGACGCGACACCTCCAGTGCCGACAGGTACCACGGCAAACGCTCGCCATCGATCACGCGACCGGTGCCCGCGTCGACCAGTACCGGGGTCAGCAGTTCGCGGCGCAGCGGTGTGTCGCCATGCAGCCAGACGAGGAAATGCCGTGGCTGGTGGCGCGCTGCGCTGGGGAACAGGATGCTTGCCACCGTCTCGCGTGGGTGGCGGCGCAAGGCCTCGTCCATGGCGAACTGCACCGTGACGCCATGGCCTGCGACCGCCGTGTCCGCCTGGCCGGCGACCAGGCGCGCGACGTCGGTGGCCTGCCAGACGCCGAACAAGGGTTTTTCAAGCGTGTTGATGACACCGGTCAACCCCACCACGCCCAGCCACGCCAGCAAGACGATGCCGAGCACGTTGTGCAGGTCCAGCCAGCGCAAACGCCGGTTGCCGCGCAGGCGGAGCGTGCCCGCGCCCGTGCGCGGCGTGAACGGCGCATACAGCACCACGCCCGAGACCAGCGCCACGAGGAACAGGATGCCCATCAGGCCGAGCAGCAACGTGCCCGGTAGCCCAGCGGCCAGGCTGCCGTGCAGGGCCAGCACCACGTCCATGAACGACACGCGCTGTTCGCCCGCGTGGCGCTGGTCGGCGAGTAGCGCGCCCGTGTGGCGGTCGTACTTCACCCAGTGATAAGCACCGCCGGCATCGACCAGGCCGATCGTCGCCATGCCGGGGTCGTCGTCGGGCAGGCTGATGAAGTTGGTCGCGTCGCCGGGATAGCGCGCCTGTGCGGCGGCAAGCAAGGCATCGAGCGATTGCAGCGGTGAACCCGGCGTTACGTCGACCGAATGCGGCGAGCCCAGCGCATCCTCGATCTCATCCTGGAATACCAGCGGCAGGCCGGTGATGCACAACAGCAGCAGGAACACGGTGCACAGCAGGCTCGTCCCGCTGTGCACCGCGCTCCACCGGCGCAGCGAGGCCCCCGAAGGGCCACGGCGCGCGGCCATCACAACGACTTGCGCAACGTGAGCATGGTGTTGCGCGGATCGCCGTAGATGCCGAAGTACGACGCAGGCACGCGGGCGAAATAGGTGCGGTCGAAGATGTTGTTGACGGTGAGGGTGAGCGACCAGTCGCGATCGAACTGGTAACCGACCTGGCCATCGAACACGGCGTAGCCGCCCTGGGTGATCGTGCCACGCGTGGTGCTGCTGAGGATCCGTGCGCCGCCGCCGATGCGGAAGCCGTGTGGCGTGTCGCCTTCGAAGCGGTAGACGCTCCACAGCTTGAACGTTTTCTTCGGCTCCTCCGCATCGAAGACCTGGCCTTCGCTGGAGGCATCCTTGAGGTAGCGGGTGAGCAGGTAGGTGTAGCCCGCCGAGATATCCCAGCCCGGCGCGAGCCGACCGTTGATTTCCGTCTCCCAGCCCTGGCTTTCCGCCTTGCCCGCGGCGATGTAGTAGTTCGGGTGGTCCGGGTCGTCGTAGGCGCGGTTCTGGTCGCGCAGTCGGAACGCGGCGAACGACGCGTTGAGCCGGCGATCGAGGAATTCGGCCTTCAGGCCGGTTTCGTACTGCTTGCCGGTGCGCGGCTTCAGCGGCGTACCGCTGAAGGTGAGGTTGTTCTGCGGGACGAACACCGTCGTGTAGCTCGCGTACGCGGAGAGCCAGCGATTGATGTCATAGACCACGCCGAGGTAAGGCGAGGCCTTGTGGTCCACGCTGGGTGCATCCACCCAGCCGCCGAGCGGCACGGGGGCGCCGGAGCGGCTGCGGCTGCGGTAGTTGGTCAGCTGGCTGCCGAGCAACATGCTCCACTCCTCGGCGGGATGCAGGTGCAACGCGGCGTAGACGCCGTACTGCTTCGTCTCGGTCAGGCTGCGGCTGTCGAACGGGATCTCCGGGTAGGCGATCCCGCCGAGGTCCATCACGTTGACGCCGCCAGGCACGTCGAAGCCACCGCTGAAGCTGTCGGCGGTCTGTCGCGCGTAGTTGAAGCCGACGGTGAGTTGCTGCTCGCGCCCGAACAGCGAGAACGGGCCGGACACATTCATGTCGGCGCCGGTCCACGCGCCGCTGGTGTACTGCCGCTGCAACCAGTAGTCGGCGTGGTTGTCGGGATCGACCAGGCCATCGATGTAACCGTACTTGGAACCGTCCACCGTGGTGCGGCGGTCGATGTTGACCTTGCCATGCCAGTCGTTGCCGAAGTCATGGTCGAGCTCGGCGTAATAGTCGTTGAGGTTGGGCCGGTCGTAGCTCCAGTCGGTGCCGTAGAACTGGGAGCGCGGCGCATCGAGTGCCTTGCCGTGCGGCGGTATCGCGTAGACCGACTGGCCCCAGTCGAGCGGACCGTTGTGTTCGTGCTGGTAGGCGGTGGAAAGCGTCAGCACCGTGGATGGCGAGAGGTCGATCTCGACCACGCCGTAGAAGAACTGATGACGTGAATTGGCCTTGTCGTAGAAGTAATCCTGGCCCTGCGACGAGACCACGGCGCGGCCGCGCACCGTGCCGTCGCCGTTCAACGGCGTGCTGCCATCCACCGTGGCCTGGTAGCGGTTCCACGTGCCTACCGAGACGTTGCCACCCCACGCCGCGTCGTCGAGCGGCCGCTTGCGGATGAGGTTCACCGTGCCGCCGGGACTGCCCTGGCCCTGCAGGATGCCGGCGGGGCCGCGGAAGATCTCCAGGCGGTCGTACATCCCGAGGTCGAATTGCGACTGGTATTCCAGGCCGTTGTTCGCGGCGATGCCATCGAACTGCACGTCGGGCTGGTAGCCACGCGCCTGGAAGTAGGACGTGCCGACGCCATACGGCACCGCCGTGATGCCGGTGGTGCGATTGAGCACGTCGTACACGCTGACCATGTTCTGGTCGTCCATGCGCTGGCGCGTCACCACCGAGATCGAACTGGGCAGTTCGCGTGGCGACACGGCGAACTTGCCGAACGAGACCTCGTTGGCGGCGTAGCCCTCGGTGACGCCGTGGACGTCGACGCCTTCGAGGTCGGTGGCTTTGTTGCTGCGATGGCGGTTGCCCTGGCTGCCGGTCGCCGGCGCCACGCCCGAGGCCGTACGCGTCGGCGTGGCCGGCCGCGCGGTAACCTGCGCGGTGCTGCGTTCGATCCGCACCGAACCATCCTCGCCAAGCCGATACGCCAGGCCCGAGCGGCCGAGCAGCCGGTCGAGCACCTCCGCGGTGGGCAGGCGACCGTCGACCGCCGGTGCCTGCAGGCCCTGGGTCAATGCCGCGTCGTAGACCAGCACGGTGTCGCTCTGCTCGGCGAAGCGGTTCAGGGCCTGGGCAAGCGGCCCGGCGCCAATGTGGAAATCGCGGGGCGCGGCGAGCGTGGCCGGGGCGGCGGCAGGGGCGACGCCAGCGCAGGCGACGCCGAGGGCAAGCACGAGGGCCTTCAGGCGAAGGCGGGTAACGCTACGGGGCATGGAGGTGTCCATCGAAGGGAAATGAGCATGAATCTCATTCCTATGACGGACGAGCCGCCTGATTGAGGATGTCGGCTGCGGGATCAGCCACGCAGCACGATCACGCCCAGCCCGACCTCGCTGGCACGCAGGCCCAGGTTGCGCTCGATCACGCGCAGGGCGGCCAGCGGATCGCTGGTGCGGAACACGCCACTGACCTGGCGGTCCGCCACGTCGTCGCCGAGCAGGACGATGTGGCCGTCGTAGTAGCGGTTGAGTTCGTCGACGACATCGCCCAGCCGCCGGTCGACGAAGACCAGCCTGCCGCGCGTCCAGGCCTGGGCAGCGTCCGCGTCGACGGTGGACACGGCCAGCGATCGATCCGGGTCGCCCACGGTCACCATCTCGCCGCCATGCAGGCGTGCCGTGCCTTCCGGCGAGGCCACGGCGACTTCGCCGCTGGCGACCAGCACCTGCGTGCTGGCGCCGACGCGCTTGACCTGGAACGTGGTGCCCACGTCGGTGATGACGCTGTCGCCCACGTGGACCCGGAAGGGGCGTGGGTCACCGTGGCCCACCTCGAAGGAGACGGTCCCCGCCAGCACCTGGACCTCGCGCCATCGGGCGCTGTCGTGCAGGCGGATCGCACTGCGGGTATCGAGTTGCGCGTTGCCGCCGCCGGCCAGCGCGACGCGTCGTGTCTGGCCCACCCCGGTCGCGGCGTCGGCGCCCCAGGTCGAGGCCACGCGCGGGACCTGCCAGATACCGACGGCGACGACGAGGACGGCGGCCGACGCAGCCAGCCGCGCGACGTAGCGGCGCACGCGACGGGTGCGCGGGGATGCCGGTGGTGCGGCGACGATGCGATCGCCGGGCGTGCGCCAGGCGTCGGTCGCCGAGCCCGTGACGCCCTCGTGGGCCACGGCCAGGTCGAGCTCACCCCAGGTCTGCCGCGCACGCCGGAGTGCTTCCGCGTGCGTCGGATCCATCGCCAGCCACGCCTGCAGCTGCGCGCGATCCTCGTCGCCGAGGTCGCCGGCATCGAGCCTGACGACCCACGCGGCGGCCTGTTGGCGGGCGAGGGCGGTGTAGGGGGGCGGCATGGCGGTCGCGGCGAGCCGGTGGCGAGGAGGGCGCATTATGCCCCCGCCTCATCCAGCCGTGCCTGGCAGTGGGCCAGCGCTTTGCGCAGGTGCTTCTCGACCATGTTCCGGCTGATGCCGAGCTGGTCGGCGATGGCCTGCGTTTCCATGTGTTCGATCTTGCGCAGGCGGAACACCTCGCCGCAGCGGGGCGGCAACTCCGCCACGGCATCGGCGAGGATGCGCAGGCGCTGGTGCCCGGCGATCCGGGCCTCGCCGTCGGGCGCGCCATCGGCGACGTGGTCGGGGAGCTCGCCGCTGTCGATGTGGCGTTCGCGGACTTCGCGCTCGCGCAGCCAGTCCAGTGAGAGGTTGCCGGCGATGCGGTAAAGGAAGGCCAGCGGATTCCGGACTTCCGTCGCGGCATCCATCATCGCGACCTTTACATAGGTCTCCTGGATGATGTCGGCGGCGGTTTCCTGCGAGCGCATGCGCCGGGCGACGAAGCGGCGCAGGGGCTCGTAGTGGGTTTGCAGCACGCGCAACAGCGGTGCCGGACCCCTTAGGACAGGCGTGCCTGCCTGCAACTCCCCGCCATGCCCCACCTGGCACCACCCCACCGCCCATAGATAAGAATCATTATCATTTCAGCGACGGTGCGGTGCAAGGCGTGGCGGGGTCAGTCGTGCTTCTTGTGGTCGTCGTGGTGCTGCTGCGGGGCGGCGGCCGGGCGGGCCTGTTCATGGTGTTCCTGCGGCTGCGGGCGCTGCTGCGGTTGCTCGCGCATCTGCGGCCGCGGCATCTCCCGCTGCATCTCGCGCTGCGGCTCCGGGGTGCGAGCCACTTCGCGCTGGGGTTCCATCCGTTGCTGCGGCGGCTGGAACGACCGTGGCGCTTCACGCTGCGGCTCGCTGCGTTGCGGCTCCGCGCGCGGCATGTCGGGCTGGCGGGTGAATTGCGGGGCCTGGCGCGCCTGCTCCGGTCCACGTACGTCGGCGGGCCGCGGCGACTGCATGGCCGGCGACGCGGCCTCCGGCGTGCGCTGGCCGAAATGGGCATCGCCACGGGTCGCCGTCGGCACATCGCCACGCGGCGCCTGCGGGGCATTCGCGATGCGCGGATCGTTGCGACGGTTCGCGTCCGCGGTGGGCGCGCCGCCGCGGATGGGTTGTACGGCGGGCAGGGTGCCGGCCGGCGTGGCGTTGGGCGAATGATTGAAGCGGCCGTCATTGCGGGCGTCGTTGCGCGCATCGCGCGCAGGCTGGCCGGGCTGCTGCTCCGGTAGCTGGCCCACCACGTGCGGCGCACCGCTGGGCTGGCCATGCTCGCCACCTCGCGGATCGAAGCCCGGCTGTCCATTCGGACCGCGCTGGGCAAAACCGGGCTGTCCATTCGGACCACGCTGGTCGAAGCCCGGTCGACCGGGTGCACCGGCCGGCGCCGCCGAGATGGCCGGACGCTCGTTAGGTGCGGTGGCGTGCATCGCGCCCGGGGTGAAGTTCGGCCGCTGCATGTGGGCGTAGTCCGGCGTCGCCGGTCGCTGCGGGCCGCCCGGGGTAAATCCAGGCGGACGGCCATTGGCACCGCCGGGGCCTGCGCCAGTGAAGCCCGGCGGCCTTCCACCCGGGCCGGCACCCGGCGGCATGCCAGGACGGTTGTTGACGTTGTTGAAGTCGTGGCGGTTATCGATGTGCACCGACCGGTCGACGAAGCGGTTGTTCACCACCGTGCGGTTCACCACGTAGGGATGGTTGTCGTAGACCACGGCAGGGCGGCCGCCCTCGCGATGGCCGCCCCACGCCGTGTGCCAGTTATCCCAGCCCCACGGACGAGCATGGTAATCGTGGTGGGCGAAAAGCTCGCCGACGAGGATGCCGGCGCCGAAACCCACGACGCCGACGATCGCCGCGTCGCGGTAGTACGGGGCGGGCTCGACGTAGCGGGTCTCGTAGTAACCCGAATACACCGGCGCGCCGTAGACCACGTCGGGATCGTATTGCGGCACATAGACGACGTCCGGATCGGCCGGCTCGATTTCGATGGTCTTCGCCGGCGGTCCGACGATCTGGTCTTCCTCGACCACGGTGGTGGTCGTGACCGGCGCACCGCGCTCGACCACCTGCACCTTCTGCTGGGTGGTGCTCTTCAGGTTGCCATGCGCCTGCGCCCGCGAACGCATCACCTGGATCGCGTTCATGACGTCGGACGGATCGTTGGCGTAGGCCTGGCCGAGCGCACCGGTCCACTCGCCGTTGTTGGCCATCTGGTCGAGCACGGCGGGGAACGCCACGAGCGACTTGACGCTCGGGTCCCATGGCTGGTTGTCGGCCGCGTCGATCAGGGCGGAGCCGGTGAGGTCGCGATGGGCCTGGACGAACTGGCGGGCATCGTCGACCTGGTCCGGGTGCGTCGACGCAGCCAGCGTCTGCGCCACGAGGTTGTCGGGGAACAGGGCGATGGGAGAGACAAGGGCGTAGAGCTGGTCGGCCGTCGGCCGCTGGTAGGGCGCGGCGGCGATCGGCGCCGGCGCGCTGGCCGACGTGGCCGGCGCGCTGGCGGCATCCGCCGGGGCTTCGCGATTGCACGCGGCGAGCGCGGCAACGACGGCGGCGGAAAGCAGGGTCTTGCAACAGACGTCGAACAGCGCTCGCGACATCGGGGTGTCTCTCCTGGGTGCGTGGATGGAGCTTCACGCCCGTCGCGTGACTCGCCGCTGTCTGAAACGCAGTGCGCCACACCTTGTTTACCTGCGCGTCGAACTTCGCAAAAACGTGCGCCGATGGCGTGGCGGGGAGGGGTGAAACCGACGGATTTCGCGCTGCATTGCAGCAAAGCAGCCAGCGCCCCATGCCAACGGCGAACGCCCCGCCCGTGCAACTAAAAAACTGCTTTGGACATGGAGGGTTACGTGCCCGGAGCCGCTCGCGGGCGGCGTAGTGGATCGATCCAAACCGCTTTGAGAAATTTCCGCACTGCACGAAAGTGGTTTTTCGGAAATAGGCAATAAAAACAATGGTGTGAAATGTATTGGTTGTCTTTAGATCGAGTTAAAAAAAGCGTTGACATCGTTGTCAGCGGCCCCTAAAAATCCGCTCAGTAATACGGTTGCAACAGCGAACCACGACGCGGTTCCCCTTCAGGCGAGCGATCGCCGCCGCGGCAGGGCGCAGGGCTACAAAAAAATCTCGAAGGCCGGACGACTGACGAACACGGGCGCAAGCCCGTGCGAACGCGTTCGCCCTGCGAAACCCCCATCCCCCAGGAGCAACGATTTTGAATCACCGTATCAGCGCGCTCTCCCTCGCCATCGTGGCCAGCCTGTTCGCCACCGGCAGCGTGATCGCCCAGGACGCGGCCACCCCCGCCGTGCCCGCCAAGACCGTCAAGAAGACCGACCCCGCCGCCCCGGCCGCCCCGGCCGATGCCAACGCGCAGGACGCCGCCAACCTGCAAGGCGTGACCGTCACCGGCATCCGTGCCAGCCTGCAGAAGTCGCTCGACCTCAAGCGCAACTCCGATTCGATCGTCGATGCCATTTCGGCCGAAGACGTGGGCAAGTTCCCGGACACCAACGTGGCCGAGTCGCTCTCGCACCTTCCCGGCCTCAGCGTCGACCGTAACTTTGGCGAAGGCGACAAGGTCAGCATCCTGGGCACCGACCCGGCACTGAACCGCCTGATGCTCAACGGCCAGACCGTGGCTTCGACCAACTGGACTTCCGACCCGAACAACCCGGACAGCCGCTCGTTCAACTACAGCCTGCTGGCCTCGGAAATCATCGGCAATGCGCAGGTCTACAAGACCCCGCAGGCGAACATCGACGAAGGCTCGATCGGCGGCACGGTGATCGTGAACACCCGTCGCCCGCTCGACCTGCCGGCGAACACCCTGACCGGTAGCGTCAGCTACGGCTATAACGACAGCGCCGACAAGGGCAAGCCGAACGCATCGGTGCTGTACAGCTGGAAGAACAAGGACAGCACCTTCGGCGTCATCGGTTCGCTGATGCATTCCGATCGCATCATCGATCGCCAGGGCACGGAAGTGTTCGGCTACCAGCGCGTGAACGATCCGACCGATACCAACCCCGACCACCAGTTCAATCCGGGCGTGGTCTCGCCGAACCAGCAGGGCGTCTACCCGACCGCGGTCAATACCGCGTGGTTCCAGCAGCGTCGTACGCGCGACGGCGTGTCCACCGGCCTGCAGTGGAAGCCGAACGATGCGTTCGAGCTGAACTTCACCGGGCTGTACGTCACCGAGAAGTTCAACAACTTCAACCAGAGCCATTACGGCGAATGGTCCGGTTCGGCCGCCAACGCCACCTCGCTCGGCTTCAACAATGGCGTCGCCACCAGCGGCAGCTACAACGCCAACACCTCGACCTACCTCGACGGCTACGAGCGTGACTCGACCGTCAACACCGGCGTCGCCCAGCTGCGCGCCGACTGGTTCGGCGATGGCTGGACCGCGTCGAGCCAGATCGGCTACACCGGTTCCACCGGCGGTTCGGACGGCATCTACAACATGCAGTTCCAGGGCTTCGGCGGTTTCAACTGGAACCTCGATGGCCAGCACCCGCAGATCAACTACAACAACCCGGACAATCCGTCGGCGATGCTCGCCCACGGCGCCGGCTTCAGCTATGCGCCGAGCTACGATCGCGAGCGCTATTTCCAGGCTGACTTCTCGCACGACGTCAGCTGGGGTCCGTTGAACCAGATCGAGGTCGGCATCAAGGCGACCAACCACCTCGACGGCCAGGACGGTTACTCGGCCACCCTGCCGACGCAGGACGGCAACGGCCTCTCGCTCGCAAACTTCGCCAACGGCGGCACGCCGGGTGGCTTCCTCGGTGGCCTCGACAGCGCCGGCAACATGGGTAACTGGACGACGATCGATCCGGGCCTGATGAAGGCCTACATCCAGAGCATCAAGGATGGCCACGTCTCGCTCGACCCGAAGGCTACCTACAGCGTGGCCGAGCAGAACCGCGCGTTCTACATCCAGGGCGATTTCGCCGGCGACGACTACCGCGGCAACCTGGGCCTGCGTTACTACCGCACCCGCGATACGGTGAACGGCTACCAGTTCGTCGGCGACAACCAGTACGACCCGATCAACAAGCGCAGCGCATACCACGACTGGCTGCCCTCGTTTAACATCGCGTACGACGCTACCGATGCGCTGACGCTGCGCTTCGCCGCCGCCCAGACGATGGCCCGCCCGCGCTACCAGCAGATGACCCCGTACGTGGCGCTGGACGACCGCACGCTCACCGGTTCGCGTGGCAACACCGACCTGGGCCCGTACAAGTCGACCAACTACGACGCCTCGGCCGAGTGGTACTTCTCGGAGAACAGCGTGCTTGCCGCGGAGCTGTTCTTCCGCCGCATCTCCGGCTACATCCTCAACACCAACGTCGCCGAGACGCATTACAACCTGACCAACCAGCGTGACGACGTGTACCAGATGCAGGTGCCGATCAACGCGGGCGTGGCCAAGGTGAAGGGTGCTTCGATCAGCTACCAGCAGAACTTCAAGTACGGCTTCGGCATGCTGGCGAACTACACCTACTCCGACGCCACCACCAGCAATGACTTCCCGCTGCCGTACAACTCGAAGAACGCGTTCACCATTTCGCCGTTCTACGAGCAGGGCCCGTACAGCGCTCGCGTGACCTACAGCTGGCGTTCGTCGTACTTCACCTCGATCGCGCAGCTGCAGTCGCAGCAGATCACCGGCATCTTCCGCGAACTGGACGCTTCCCTCGGCTACCAGGTCAACGACCACATGCGCGTATCGCTGGACGCGACGAACCTGCTGAACGAAACTTACTTCGTCTACAACAACACCCCGGCGGAACCCCTGAACGCCTACAAGAACGGTCGTACCTTCACCGTGACCCTGGGCTTCAAGCTGTGACGCCCCGCGCGTCGCTTGCCCTGGCACTCCTGCTGGCCGCGGGAGCGGCCAGTGCGGCCCCGCCGGCGGAGAAGGATCTCTCCGCGGGCTGGCGGTTCCGCCTCGCCCCCGGGGCGGCAGGCAGCGACGCGCATCCCGAAGCGAAGGACTGGCAGCCGGCGACCGTGCCGGGTGCCGTGCAGACGGACCTGCTCGCGGCAGGACGGATCAAGGATCCGTTCTGGCGCGACAACGAAGCCAGCCTGCAATGGATCGGGCTGGCCGACTGGGACTACCACCTGGACTTCGACGTGGACGCGGCCATGCTGGCCCGCGGCCACGTCGACCTCGTTTTCGATGGCCTCGACACGTTCGCGGACGTCACCCTCAACGGCAGGAAAATGCTCGCGGCGGACAACATGTTCCGCCAGTGGCGCCTGCCCGCGAAGACCGCCCTGAAGCAGGGCAGAAACACGCTCGATGTCCATTTCGCCTCGCCGGTCGGCAAGCTGCTGCCCTGGCTGATGAAGCAGCCGTACTCGCTGCCGGGTGAATTCGACACGTCCTTCGGCGACGAGCCGAAGGGCAAGCAGACCTCCAACTACGTACGCAAGTCGAACTACCAGTACGGCTGGGACTGGGGCCCGCGCTACCTCACGGCAGGCATCTGGCAGCCGGTCCGCCTGCAGGCATGGGACGAGGTTCGCCTGGCCGATTTCCACGTCGCGCAGGATCATGTCGACGCCGACATGGCGAAGCTGCAGGCCCAGTTCGACCTCCGTGCCGACAAGGCCGGTGCCGCCACCCTGGCGGTGGAATGGACCGCGCCGGACGGCAGCAAGGGCCAGGCACGGCGCGACGTCACGCTGGCGAAGGGCGAGAACCATCTCGCCGTGCCGGTCGACATCGCCCACCCCCAGCGCTGGTGGCCGGTAGGCTACGGCGACGCCAACCTCTACCGCTTCCACGCCGACGTCGTGGCCGGCGGTGGGCCGGTGGCGTCCGCCGACAAGGACACCGGCCTGCGCAGCGTCGAGCTGCGCCGCGAGAAGGACCAGTGGGGCAGGGGCTTCGCCTTCGTCGTGAATGGCGTGCCGATCTTCGCCAAGGGCGCCAACCTGATCCCGTTCGACAGCTTCCCCACCCGCGTGACCACCGCGCGGATGGAAGCGATGCTGCAGTCCGCGCGCGACGCGAACATGAACATGCTGCGCATGTGGGGTGGCGGCACCTACCAGCCGGATGCCTTCTACGCCGCGGCCGATCGCATGGGCATCATGGTCTGGCAGGACTTCATGTATGGCGGCGCGATTACCCCCTACGACGCCGCCTTCCGCGAAACCGCGCGGATCGAAGCGGTGGAGCAGGTCACCCGACTGCGCGACCATCCGTCCATCGTGCTGTGGGCCGGCAACAACGAAGTGCAGACCGGCTGGGACGACTGGCCGGACCGGCAGGACTTCCGCAAGTTCGTCAACGCCGACGAAGTGAAGAAGATCGACGACGGCATGCGCGAACTGTTCGGCAAGACCCTGCGCGGCGTGGTCAGCGAGCTGTCGCCCGGCGTGCCTTACTGGGCCAGTTCGCCGAGCACCGATTACGAGGGGCCGGCCAACGTCGAGTCCGACGGTGACTTCCATTACTGGAAGGTCTGGTCCGGCTCCGAGCCGATCGACCACTACCTGGACATGACCCCGCGCTTCCAGTCCGAATACGGCCTGCAGTCGTTCCCGGTGATGGCCACGATCAAGGCCTTTGCCGAGCCGGGCGACATGCAGCCCGAATCGAAGGTCATGCGCGCGCACCAGAAGTTCGCCAACGGCGATGGCAACCAGCGCCTGCTGCTCTATATCCGTGCCGGCTACGGCGAGCCGAAGGATTTCCCGTCGTTCGTCTACCTCAGCCAGGTGATGCAGGCCGAAGGCATCGAGCTGGCCGCCGAGCACCTGCGCAGCGCCCGCCCGCGCAGCATGGGTTCGCTCTACTGGCAGCTCAACGACGTGTGGCCGGGTGCTTCCTGGGCCAGCGTCGACTACTTCAACCGCTGGAAGGCCCTGCAGTTCCATGCGAAGCGCTTCTATGCACCGGTCGACGTGGTGCCGATCCGCCGCGAGGGTCGCACCGAAGTGTTTGCGGTCTCCGACCGGGTGGACGATTTCGACGCGATCCTGCGCACCCGGGTCTACGCGATGGATGGCAAGCTGCTGCGCGATGGCAGCCAGCCGGTGAAGGCCGCCTCGCTGGCCAGCACCAGCGTGCTCAAGGCCGACGATGCCACCTTGTTGAAGGGCGCCGATCCGAAGAAGACCGTGGTGGCGTTCGACCTGCTCGAACAGGGCAAGCCCGTCGCCCACCACCTGCTGTATTTCGGCGCCGCGAAGGACATCGCGCTGCCCGCCCGTCCGGAACTTGCCACCAGCGTTCGCGAGACACCGGCTGGCCTCGTCGTCACCGTCACCGCGAAGCGCCTGGCGCGCGCGGTGTGGGTCGACACCGGCGACCTGGACGTTCGCCTCGCCGATAACGCGTTCGACCTGCTGCCGGGTGAAAGCCGTGACATCGCGGTCACCGGCACGGCCGATGCGGCTGCCCTCCGTCACGCGCTGACGGCCACCTCGCTTGTCGATGCACTGAAGGAGACCCGCCCGTGAACCCGAGCCGTCGCAACATCATCAAGTGGCTGTCCATGGCACCCGGACTGGCCATGGCCGGTGGCATCAGCACCTCCGCCCTGGCCGCGCCGCGCTTCGAGAGCAAGCGGCCGCCCGTCGGCAAGCGCAAGTTCACCAGCGAATCCGTGGAAAAGCTCATCGCGTCGACGAAGAAGAAGATCGCCGACCCCGAGCTTGCCTGGCTGTTCGAGAACTGCTTCCCGAACACGCTGGACACCACGGTCGAGGTCGGCAAGCTCGACGGCTTCGAGGATACCTTCGTGGTCACCGGCGACATCGATGCGATGTGGCTGCGCGATTCGTCGGCGCAGGTGTGGCCCTACCTGCCGCTGGTGGCGAAGGACGAGGCACTGCGCAAGCTGTTCCGCGGCCTGATCCGCCGCCAGGCACGCTGCATCACCATCGATCCCTACGCGAACGCCTTCATGCCGGACCCGAAGGCAAAGAGCAACATGGACTGGTCGCAGGCCGACCAGACCGACATGAAGCCCGGCGTGGCCGAGCGCAAGTGGGAAATCGATTCGCTGTGCTACCCGGTGCGCCTCGCGCACGGTTACTGGCAGGCCACGGGCGATCGCGAACCGTTCGACGATAGCTGGCGCGCCGCCACGAAGCTGGTCGTGCAGACCTTCCGCGAGCAGCAGCGCAAGAACGGCCTCGGCCCCTACCACTTCCAGCGTCCCGCACTGAACCCCACCGACAGCCAGATCCTGCACGGCTTCGGGCCGCCGGCGAAGCCGGTGGGCATGATCGTCCAGGAGTTCCGCCCGTCGGACGACGCGACCTCGCTGCCGTTCAACATCCCGGGCAACCTGTTCGCCGTCGTGACCCTGCGCCGCATCGCGCAGATGCATGGCACCTTCTATGGCGACCAGGCGTTCGCCGCCGAGTGCAATGCACTGGCCGACGAAGTCGCCGCCGCGGTCGAGCAGCATGGCGTCATCCGCAACGGCCAGGACGAATACTGGGCGTACGAGGTGGATGGCTACGGCAACCAGTTGTTCATGGACGATGCCAACGTGCCGAGCCTGCTCGCGCTGCCGTACCTGGAGACCACCGGCTACGACAAGCGCTATGCACGCACCCGCGCGCTGGCGTGGAGCGACAAGAACCCGTACTTCTTCAAGGGCACGGCCGGCGAAGGCATCGGTGGCCCGCACGAAGGCCTGCGTTACATCTGGCCGATGTCGATCATGATGAAGGCCTTCACCACCACCGACTCGGCCGAACAGCGCCAGTGCCTGCACATGCTCAAGACCACCCACGGTGGCACGGGCTTCATGCACGAAGCCTTCGACCAGGACGACCCGAAGAATTTCACGCGCGCCTGGTTCGCCTGGGCAAACACCTTGTTCGGCGAGCTGGTCATCCACCTCGCCGATAAGCATCCTGAATCACTGCGCCGGGTCTAAACCCGCCGCCTGCCGGAGTTTTCCATGGTCACACGTCGACGTTTCCTGCAGGGCATGGCCGCCGCCTCGGCACTCGGTCCGCTCGGTTCCCTCACCGCGCTGGCCAGTGGCGTCAAGCACGGCCTCGAAGCGCCATCCGCGGGCGGCGGCACCGCCCCGGATGGCGTCCTGGGCTACGTCGACGTTTTTGTCGGTACCGGCGGCCACGGTCACACCTATCCCGGTGCGACCCGGCCGTTCGGCATGGTCCAGCTCAGCCCCGATACCTACAACGCCGAGTGGGACGGTTCGTCCGGCTACCACCAGGGCGATGGTTCGATCATGGGCTTCTCGCATACCCACCTCTCGGGCACCGGCGCGGCCGACATGCTCGACTTCCTGGTGATGCCGTCGATGGGCCCCGTGCTGCTGCAGCCGGGCGATCGCGACTACGACGGTGTGAACTACGTTTCGCGCTTCGACGCGAAGAAGGCCAGCGGCGAGAAGGCCCCGAAGGGCTACAAGACCGGCGTGAAGGGCTACCGCTCGCATTACACCGGCGAGCAGGCGCATCCGGGCTACTACCGGGTGAAGCTGACCCAGCACGACATCCTCGCCGAACTCACCGCCACGCTGCGTGCCGGCATCCATCGCTACACGTTCGGCAAGGCCGGCGACGCCCACCTGCTGCTCGACCTCGCGCACGGCTACCAGGACAACCCGAAGGAGCCGTGCCGCGTCACCGATGCCGAGCTGCGCATCGTCGGCGACGACACCATCGTCGGTGGCCGCCGCGTGTGGCAGTGGGCCTCGGGTCGCGTCATCTACTTCGCGATGAAGCTGTCGCGCCCGGCCTCGTCGATCACGCTGTACGACGAGGACAAGGCGCTGCCGGCGGGCACGAAGGAAGCGAAGGGCAACCACCTCAAGGCGGCCGTGCACATCGACAAGGCCAGCAGCGAGCCGCTGCTGGTGAAGGTGGGCATCTCCGGCGTCGACATCGATGGCGCGATGCGCAACCTCGATGGCGAGATCGCCGCGTGGGACTTCGACGGTGTGCGCGCCGCGGCCGAGCACGAGTGGGCGGGCGAGCTGTCGAAGATCCAGATGGATAGCAGCTCGGACAAGATCAAGCGCACCTTCTACAGCTCGCTGTACCACACGATGCTGGCGCCTACCGTGTTCAGCGACATCGACGGCCGTTACCGCGGCATGGACAAGGCCGTGCACACGCTGCCGGAAGGCCGGCACAACTACAGCACCTATTCGCTGTGGGACACCTACCGCGCGGCACACCCGCTGTACACGCTGTACCAGCCGGACCGCGTGCCCGACCTCGTCGACGGCATCGTCCGCCTTGCGGTGGAAAGCCCGAGCGGTGCGCCGGTGTGGCCGCTGCAGGGCATCGAAACGGTCTGCATGATCGGTTACCACTCGGCCGTGGTCGTCGCCGAAGCGCAGGCCAAGGGCTTCACTGGCATCGATTACCAGAAGGGCTGGCCGGTGTTCCGCCGCCGCGCGATGCAGGACGATTACTTCGGCCTGGGTTACTACCGCAAGCTCGGCTTCATCCCCAGCGACAAGGAAGGCGAGGCGGTCAGCAAGACGCTGGAATACGCCTACGACGACTGGGCAGTGGCGAGCATGGCCGAGCACCTGGGCCACGCCGACGAGGCGAAGGTGCTGCGCGAGCGTTCGCGCAACTACCGCAACGTGTTCGACAAGGACACCCTGTTCATGCGCCCGAAGGGCGAGGACGGGCAGTGGCTGCAGCCGTTCGACCCGATCGCCATCGGCCATTCGAAGAAGTGGCGCGACTTCACCGAATCGAATGCGTGGCAGGCCACCTTCCTCAACCAGCACGACCTCTATCGCTACATGGACCTGTTCGGTGGCGTCGACGGTTTCGAGAAGAAGCTGGACGCGTTGTTCAACGCCAACCCGACGCTGCCCGACAATGCTCCGCCGGACATCGCCGGCATGGTCGGCCAGTGCGCGTTCGGCAACGAGCCGTGCCACCACATGCCGTACCTGTATGCGTACACCGGATCGCACCACAAGACGGCCGCCAAGGTCCGCCTGATGCTCGACACGATGTACCTGCCGCAGCCGGATGGCCTGCCGGGCAATGAAGACTGCGGGCAGATGAGCGCGTGGTACGTGATGAGCGCGATGGGGCTTTACGCCGTGGACCCGGTCAGCACGAACTACGTGTTCGGCAGCCCGATCGTCGACCGCGCCCAGGTCCAGGTCGGTGGCGGCAAGGTGCTCACGATCGAGACCCAGGGCAACGGTGACGGCAAGCCTTACATCCAGTCGGTGACCTGGAACGGCCAGCCGTGGACGAAGAGCTGGATCAGCCACAAGGACATCACCGCCGGCGGCACGCTGGTCTTCGCGATGGGTGCCACCCCGAACGAAGCCTACGGCAAGGCCCCGGAAGACCGCCCCCCGTCCTTCGGGGCCCCCCTGTAGGAGCGCGCCCGCGCGCGACCGACCCACCGAGGCCCGACAAAGCCCCGCCGGCGAGGCACCGCCCGCCAGCGGGGGCACGACAAAGCCTCACCCAGCGGGGCGATGACAACGCCCCGCTGCCGGGTGTAACGTCGGCGCCGGAACCGTCAGGGAGGCGCGGATCGCCCCGCCACGGATGACGGACAGGGGACAACCAGGATGAACCGTTCGACCACGCGCCTTTGCGCGCGGCGCGCGCTTGCCGCCGCCATCGCCGTCGCCATCGCCTTGCCGGCCAGCGCCCTCGCCACCGCCGCGCTACCCACCGGCCCCGTCGCCTCGACCGGCAACCCCACCTTCGTTTTCGATGGCGACAGCCTGGTCATGAACCAGCCGGACGCTGCCGCCGAGGTGGACTGGACCTCGTTCTCGATCGGCCCGGGTGGCAGCGTGGTGTTCAACGTCCCGGCGGGCGGCACCAGCGTGCACCACGACCTCAGCGGCCAGGCATCGCTGCTCGACGGCACCTGGCAAGGAAGTGGCGACGTCACTCTCGAAAACAGCCAGGCGATCCTGCTGGGTGGCAGCTACGGCGCGCCCGGCGGCACGCTGCGCCTGCATGCCGGCCAGGGCCTTGGCATCGCGCCCGACGCCGCCATCGACGTGCACGCCACGGGAGCGGCACAGGGTGGCGATGTGTGGCTGCAAAGCGACGCCTACCTGGAAGTGGCCGGCCGTGTCGACGTCAGCGCGGCCACGCCCGCGCTTGCCGGCACGCTCCACGTCACCGCGGGAGGCCCCCTCTCGACCCTCGACGTGGTCGACAGCGTCACGCCGCACCTGCTGGCGGACGGCACGCACGACGCATCCAACGCGGATTCGCAGATCGCCGGATCGACGCTATCCGCCGCGGGCGGCACGCTCGACATCCGCAGCGGCGGCGCCCTATGGGTGAAGGGCAGCGTGAATGCCGCGGCGGACGCAAGCTTCGCCGCGCACGACGTGTTGTGGGTCCAGGCACCGCTTGCCGCCGTCGGCAACATCGCCCTGTCGTCCGATCGCTCGGTCAATACGGGCAGCGCCGGGTCACTGTCCACGAGCGGCGACATCAGCCTCGCCGGCCAGTCGATCCAGGCACAGGGCGCGATCAACGCCGACCGCCTGTCGTTGCACGCGACCGACGTGGCGGGTGCCTTCTTCGGACCCGGTGGGGTCGTCGCCAACACGGTGACGGGCGACGTGCAGGGTCCGCTGGGCTTCAGTGGCGGCAACAACCATATCGGCAGCTTCGACCACCTCAGCGCGGGCGACTTCTTCCTCAACAATGCGCAGGACAGCCACCTCGGCAACGTCGTGCTCAGTGGACGCCTGTTCCTCGACAGCGCCGACCACGACGTGGATGCGACGGCGGCCGGCAACGTGTTCGGAAACATCGGTGGACGCGTGCGTGACCTGTCGGTTGCCTCGACGGCCGCCATCACCCTCGGCCAGCTGACCGCGCGCAACGTCACGGCGACATCGGCCGACCTTGTCACCCTGGGCAGCAACCTCGTCGTCAACGGCGATCTTTCGGTCACGGCCGGCGCGGGCGTGGGCATGGATCTGGTGAGCGGCGTGACGGTGGGCGGCGACCTCACGATCGACGCCGGTGCCAGCACGATCAACCTTGCCCCGGGATCCACCGAGTACGCCCTGCAGTCGAACAGCGTGGGCGGCACGGTGAACCTCAAGGGTGACATCGTGTCCTACGCCGCCGCGCCCGTGGCGACGCGCCTGGGCACGATCACCACTACCTCGTTCCTCGGCCTGTGGGGCCGCGGCGATTTCGCCGCATGGGGTTACACCGTGCTCGGCGATGTCGTGTCGCTCACCACCGAGGTCCACGACAGCCAGCTCACCATCGGCGATGGCGGCACGCACGGCTCGATGTCGGGCAACCTGTGGTCCGACGGCAGCGTGTTTTTCAATCGCAGCGATCGCACCGTCTTCGCGGGCGACATCTCGGGCTCGGGCCGCGTGACGCAGTCGGGCAAGGGCACGCTAGTGTTGGATGGACACGGTAGCAATGAGCTTGGCGTGCGCGTGGCGCGTGGCACGTTGCTGGTGGGCGACGCGGCGCATGGTACGGCGCTGCAGGACGGCCCGGTATCGGTGGGAGCATATGCGACGCTGGGCGGCAGTGGCCGCATCGCGGGCGCGGTCAGCGTCGAATCGTTCGGCAATCTCGCCCCAGGCGACGGCATCGGCACGCTACGCGTCGGCTCGTTGCTGATGCAGGACCAGAGCCAGCTGCAGCTCGACGTCGGCGCGCCTGGCGCGAACTTCGCCACGCCGGGGCACGCCGATGCGGTGCAGGTGGACGGCGACGTCCGCTTCGAAGGCGACGTCGCGCTCTCGGTAACCAACGCCGGCAACATGGGCGCCGGCCTTTACCGCATCCTCTCCTGGGGCGGCCAGCTCGACGAATCGGCGGGCCAGCTCTACCTGGCCGCGCAGCCGGCCGGCACGCAGATGTGGCTGGCGACCGACCTTGCCAACAAACGCATGGACCTCTACGACACCCAGGGCTTGACGCTGCAGTTCTGGAACGCGAACGGACTTGCCCACGGCGCCGTCCACGGCGGCGGGTCGGGTACGTGGACCAACATATCGCCGACCTGGACGGATGCCCAGGGCACCGTCACGCTCGGCATGTCACCCAACCCGGGCTTCGCCATCTTCGCCGGTGCGCCGGGGACGGTCACCGTCGATGCCTCGCAGTACGCCGGCATCATCACCCAGGGCATGCAGTTCGCGAGCGACGGCTACGTGGTCAAGGGTGATCCGTTGATGTTCGACCTCGCTGGACCGGGGAGCACGACGATCCGCGTGGGCGACGGTAGTGCCGCGGGGCGATCGATGACCGCCACGATCGAAAGCCAGTTGCAGGGCTATGGCAGCCTGGTCAAGGCGGACGAGGGCACCCTCGTGCTCACCGCGGCGAATACGTACACCGGGCCGACGATGGTGACCGGCGGTACGCTGGCCGTCGCCGACGATGCCGCCCTTGGGCAAGCGGGCACCGACCTGTACCTGGTCAACGGCGGCGCGTTGCGCGTGGATGGGACGACCTACCAGGGCACGCGGCGCCATATCTTCTTCACCCTGGACGGCCAGCCAGGACCGGGTGGCGGCATCGATGTCAGCGATCCATCGAACACCTTCACGCTGGACACCGACAACGTCACCGGCACGGGTTTGCCGCTGGCCAAGGGCGGCGACGGCACGCTGGCGATCGTCGGCCAGCAGGGATGGCACGGTCCGCTGACGGTAAGCGCGGGCACGGTGCGCGGGGACGCCCTGACGATCGAGGGCGACATCCACGACGACGCAACCGTGGTGTTTGACCAGGCCTTCAACCGCAACACCCTGGGCGCCACCTCGGGCTCGGGCCTGTTCGTGAAAACCGGCAACGGCATCCTCGGTTTCGACGGGCAGAGCGGCTTCACCGGCGTGACCCAGGTGCAGGCCGGTGGACTGGAAGTCGGCAGCTTTACGCCCGGCAGTGGCCCGACGGGCGCGCTCGGCGGCGATGTCCAGGTGGCGGCCGGTGCCCGTCTTTCCGGTGCGGGCACGGTGCTCGGCAACGTGGCGACGCACGGTTACATCGTCCCCGGATTCCAGATGGCATACGCGTTGCCGGGCACGCTGACCGTGAAGGGCAACGTCGATTTCGCCAGCGACAGCACGCTGATGATCAGCGGCACCGACAGCAGTGCCAGCCGGCTCGCCGTGGGTGGCCATGTCAGCATCGCCCAGGGCGCGCGCCTCGTCGTCGATGCGCAGGCCGCCGCATGGGTCGCCGGGCAGAAGTACGACGTGCTCACCGCTGCCGGCGGCGTTACCGGCACCTTCGCCTCGATCAACGGCAACTTCGCCTTCCTCAACCTGCTGGTGGCTTACAGCGATACCGGCAGCATCAGCTTCATCCTGCAACGCAATGCCGCCGCCCTCGAAGAGGCGGCCGCCACGCCGAACCAGCGGGCCGTGGCCGTGGCCGCCGGCGCGCTGGGCGCGGGCCACGCCGTCTACGATCGCCTCGTCACCCTGGATGCGGTCGCGGCGCGCAGCGCTTTCAACTCGCTGTCGGGCGAAGTGCATGCCGCGGCGAAGGGCGTGGTGATGGATAGCCAGCGCCAGGTACGCGATGCGGTGAACCGCCACCTGCTCGATGGCGACCTGCCGGGAAGCGGGCGGGCCGATGACGGCCATGTATCGACCTGGCTCAGCGTGCTCGGCCGCGAAGCCGACTACGACGGTAATGCCAATGCCGCGAAGGTCGACGCCAGCGGCAGCGGCGTCCTGCTCGGCGCGGACCTGGCCGTCGGTGACGACGGTCGCGTCGGCGCCTTGTTGGGACATGCGCAGGAGCACGTGCACGAACGCGGCGCCGGTGGCTCGGCGGATGTCCGCAGCAACCACTTCGGCCTGTACGGTGACCTGCGGATGGACCGCGTGCGCCTCTCGGGCGGCGTGGTGCAGGCACACCACGGCATCGACACCCGTCGGGACGTCGACCTCGGCGCGGATTCCGCACGCACTTATGCGAGCCGCGATGCCAACACCACCCAGGGCTTCGTCGAGCTAGGTTACGCACCGGCGTCGGGGCAGTACTTCAGCGCCGAACCGTTCGTGCAGGCGGCCATGGTCCACTGGGACGGCGACAGGGCGACCGAGCGCGGCGGGCTGGGCGCGCTGGTCGTGGGTAGCGACGATGCCAGGGCCACCACCGGCCGGCTCGGTGCCCACCTGGGTTCCGGCATCGACGACGGCGGCATGTATAGCCTGCAGGCGACCGTGGCGTGGCAACGCGCCTGGGGCGACACCACCCCGCAGGCACGCATGCGGCTCGCCGAAGGCGGGCCCGCGTTCACGGTATCCGGAGCGCCGCTTGCGCGCAGCGCCGGCATCCTGGAGGCCGGCATGGTCGTGCGACTGGCGCCGACGCTGCGCCTCGATGCCAGCTACACCGGGCAGTTCGCGGGCAGGGCATCCGACCACGGCGGGCGGCTTTCGCTCAACATGACCTTCTGAGCCTCGCTCCGGAAACGGTTACCCGTTTTCCGTTCACGGCGGGTAGACCCGCCGCCGGACAACCTTCCCTTGCCGGGTGCGCCGGCCAGGGGAGGGGGAACGTCATGTCTTACGCAGGTCGCATGTATCGTCGCATGTTCACGCCGGGCCTCCTGGCCATGGGCGTCGGCGCGCTGGCCGCGGCCGCGATGAAGGCCGTCCAGGAAGTCCCGGGCGAACTGGGTACCCTTTCCCTCTACTCGAACCTGCCCGGCTGGCTCCTTGCCGCGGGCGTTTCCGCGGGCCTCGCCATCACCGGCATGCAGGCGCTGCGGGTGCGCCTGTGGGAGCGTGGCGCGCTGGCGTCGTGTTACGTCTGCGGGTGCCTGCTTGCGCCGGCGCGGATGCGCCGCGGCGGACTTGGCCGGGTCAAGCCCTGCCTGGGATGCGGCAAGCTGCACGGGGTGAACCACCAGCTGGCGCCCCGCCTGGTACCGCTGCAGGTGGCCGTGGTGGATACCCCGTCGGTACGCGTCAGGAGCGTACGTTAGTCACGGTCAGGCGGTGGCCGACGCGCTCCAGCAGGGCGCGCAGGGCTTCCGCGTCGTCGATGCCTACCCCTTCCTCCAGCGACAGCCACAGGGTGTCGCCGGACAGCCCGTGGATCTTTTCGTTGAAGACGATCTCGATGGCGGCCTTGCCGTTCGGGTGGACCACGGATACTTCGAAATTGCGTGCCTGCACGGCCTGGATCCCCTGACTGCGAAACATTTGCGAGGCGTTAGTTTAGCCGCGCCGCGCAGAAAAAGTCGTGACGCGGGCGGCCGCCCCGGCATCCCGGGATGCCCCGGCTAAAGACCGGTGGGCCCCGTGCCGATAAGCTAGCTCGATACGAAGACAGGGCGGGTGCGTCGATGGGCATGTTCAGTTGGGGTGGGCGCGATGCCCGCCAGGCGCAGTCGACGCTGGCGGCGCTGGGACGGCGCCTTGCCGTCGTGGAACTGGCCGCCGACGGGACGTTGCGCTCGGCCAACGAGGCGTTCCTCTCAGTGCTGGGCGGCCAGGCCAACGCCGTGGTCGGCCAGCCGTTCAACGCGATCTTCCAGGTCGACGACGGCGAGCATCTGTGGCGTGCGCTGGGGCGGGGAGAAGAGGTGGCCGACCTGGTCCACGTCACCAGCCCGGGCCACGAAGGGTGGCTGCATGCGGTCTACGTGCCGCGCATGGCGCGCGGCAAGCTGGCGTCGGTCGCCGTCTACGGCGCCGACGTCACCGCCGAGCGCCGCCGTGCCGCAGGCGTCGCCAGCCGCCAGCATGGTACCGACGAGGTCCAGGCCGTCGTGGAATTCTCGGTCGACGGCATGATCCTCGCCGCCAACCCGGCGTTCCTCCAGGTGATGGGGTATCGGCTGGACGAACTGCTCGGCAAGCACCACAGCATCTTCGTCGACGAAGCCGAAAGCCGCTCGGATGCCTACATCGGCTTCTGGCGCCGGCTGCGCTCGGGCCTGCACGATGCCGGCCTCTACCGTCGCCTTGGCAAGGGCGAATGCGCCGTCTGGATCCAGGCCACGTACAACCCTATCTTCGATGCCGATGGGCGGCCCGTGAAAATCGTGACCTACGCGACGGCCATGAGCGCCGAGGCGATGCATGCGCCCGTGGAAGCGGCCGTGCCGGTCGCGGCGGGTCCCGGCCACAACGTGGCCGGCGTGCTCGACATGCTCGACAGCGCGGCACACCGCGCGAACGCCCTCTCGATGGATGCCGCGATCGACGCCGCCCTGGCCGAGCAGCGCGGTTTCGAAGGCGCCTGAGCTTTCCCGATCCTTTCGCCTGGCATGACCGGATAGGCACGCCGGGACGGCGAAACGCATAGGCCATCCGGCTGGCTATCGCTGCGCGGCGCGGCGGGGTCCCATGGGCGTGCAAGAGCCGCCAGTGGGGCGGCTCCCTCTGGCAGGGGTCTCCATGGACAGCGTTGAAGCGGGCCGCTTGCCGGCCATCGTGATGGGGCGTGGCCCCACTGCGATAGGTATCCTGCGCAGCCTGGCGATCGCTGGCATACCGGCCTACGTCGCCTGTCCGGCCGACGACATCGCCGCATACTCACGCTGGTATCGGCCCACCCCCGGCACGCCCTGGGATGGCCGGCCTGGCGCGCAGGCACTGGATGCGTTGCGTGCGATGCCGCTGGAACGGGCGGTGATCATCCCCGGCGCCGACGACGCGGCGCTGTGGCTGGCCGGCTTGCCGCACAGCGACCTTGGCGACCGTTTCCTCGCCAGCACGTCCACGCGCACGGCGCAGGCGCTGTTGCAGGACAAGTCCGTGTTCGCCGGTTATGTGGCGGCTGCGCACATCCCGCACCCGCGCACCTACCGGCTGGCGACGCTGGCCGACGTCGCGGCGGTGCCGATGCAGCAACTCGATCGGGTGTTCATCAAACCGGTGAATTCCCAGCGTTTCAGCGACGTGGTCGGCGCCAAGGGCGTGTGGGTCGCCTCGCCCGAGGCGCTACGCGATACGTGGGCGCGGTTCCATGCGCAGGGTTTCTCGGTGATGGCGCAAGAGTACGTGCCGGGCCCGGCGACCGAGCACTTCTTCGTCGATGGTTTCCGCGATGCCGGCGGTGGCTATCCCGGATTGTTCGCGCGACGGCGCATGCGGATGTCGCCCGCCGATTTCGGCAACAGTTCGTGCTCGCGCGCCATCCCACTGGATAGCGTGCCGGAAGCGGTGCGCAGCGTGCGCCGCGTGCTCGACGGCGTGGATTACCGCGGCATCTTCAGCGCCGAGTTCAAGCGTGACCCACGCGACGGCCAGTACCGCATCCTCGAAGTGAACACGCGTGCGTGGACATACGTGGAATTCGCCGCGCGCCAGGGCGTCAACGTCTGCGACATGGCATGGCGCGATGCGCAGGGCCTACCCGTGCCGCGGGCCGCGCGTGACTATCCGGTGGGCCGGCTATGCGTCGACCTTTACCATGACCTTGCCAGCATGCGTCGCCCTGGCGGTCGCGGTGATGCATCGATCGCGACGATGCTGGCGCAGTGGATGCGCGCCGATCTGCACGTGTTCCGCATGGACGACCCGCGGCCTGCCTTGCACGCGGTGGGTGGGATGCTGCGTAAACGTTTCGGGCCCGCGCCTGCGCCTGCCCTGCCGTCGTCATTGGCCTGATCGTTACGGGCTGGCCCCGTCGACGTGGCCGAGCGGGGCCGCGATGTCCTCCAGCGAACGGCGCTCGGCAGCCACGCCGAACAGCCATGCGGCAGCGGCACCGACCAGCATCAGGGCAGCGCCGAGCGCGTAGCCCCAGCCGATTGCGTCGCGGCCACCGGTGCCGATCAGCGTGCCAAATAGCCATGGGCCAGCCACGCCGCCGAGTGCGGTGCCGAACGCGTAGAACAACGCGATCGCCAGTGCCCGCAATTCGAGCGGGAAGCTTTCGCTCACCGTGAGATAGGCCGAGCTGGCGGCGGCCGAGGCGAAGAAGAACACGACGCTCCACGCGATCGTCTGCGAGCGCGCGTCGAGCACGCCGTGGACGAACAGCCATGCGGTGGCGAAGAGAAGCAGGCCGGACAGGGCGTAGGTGAAGGTGATCATCGGCCGCCGGCCGACCGTGTCGAAGAGGCGCCCGAGCAGGAGCGGTCCGAGGAAATTGCCCGCGGCGAAGGGCAGCAGGTAGAGGCCGACGCTGGCATCGGCCACGCCGTAGAAGCGGCCGAGCACGAGCGCGTAGGTGAAGAAGATCGCGTTATAGAAAAACGCCTGCGTCGCCATCAATACCAGGCCGAGCACGGTCCGCTTCGGATAATCGCGGAACAGCGTACGGCCGACGTCGCCGAGGCTGAGTGCGTGCGGGCGCAGGCGCAGCCGCGGCAGGGGTGTGTCCGGCGGCGGCACGCCCAGGCGCTGCTCGATCGTCGCCACCACCGCCTCGGCTTCCGCGATCCGGCCGTGCAGCATCAGCCAGCGCGGGCTTTCCGGGATCCATCGGCGCAGCAGCAGGATGCCCAGGCCGAGCACGGCACCGATGCCGAAGCTGAGCCGCCAGCCCAGTTCCGCCGGGAACCAGCCGGTGTCGAGCAAGCCGACGGCGGCAAGTGCGCCCACGGCGGCACCCAGCCAGAAGCTGCCGTTGATGACCAGGTCGGTGTGCCCGCGGTAGCGCGCGGGGATGAGCTCCTGGATGGCGGAATTGATCGCGGCGTATTCGCCGCCGATGCCGGCGCCGGTGAGCATGCGGCACAGTACGAAGACGGCGAAGTTCGGCGACAACGCCGTGAGCGCCGTGGCGGTGAGGTAGAGCCCCAGGGTCAGGGTGAACAGCTTCTTGCGGCCGAGGCGGTCGGTCAGCCAGCCGAAGAACAGCGCCCCGAGCACGGCGCCAACCAGGTACAGGCTGCCGGCGAGGCCCACCTGCATATCGGTCAGGTGCAGGACCGGGCTGGACTTGAGCGCACCCGCGATCGAGCCGGTGATGGTGACCTCGAGGCCATCGAGCACCCAGGTGATGCCGAGCGCCACGACCACCAGCGTATGGAACCGACCCCAGCCCAGGCGGTCGAGTCGGGCGGGGACGTCGGTCTCGACGATGGCGTCGCGCGAGGCAGTCATGCCCGGACCGTACGGGCCGGGAGGTCGTCGTTTTGTCTAGCGCGGCACGCGAAGGCCACCGGCGACGCCGTGCGGCGACAGGGTGAGCTGCCACAGCTGGTCGCGCCGGCTGCGGAAAATGCCGGCCGAGCAGCCCAGGTAATAACGCCACATCCGCCGGAAGCGTTCGTCGTAGCGCGCGGACAACTGCGGCCACGCGCTTTCGAAGTTGGCCAGCCAGGCCATCAGCGTGCGGTCGTAGTCGGGACCGAAGTTATGCCAGTCCTCCACCACGAACAGGTCTTCCAGCGCCTCGGCCACCTGTGCCATCGCCGGGATCATCGAGTTGGGGAAGATGTATTTGTCGATCCATGGGTCCGGCCGGCCCGGGCCGCCATTGCTGCCGATGCTGTGCAGCAGGACGAGGCCGTCGGGGCGGACGCAGCGCCGCGCCACCTCGAACCACGTGCGGTAGTTCTTGCCGCCCACGTGTTCGAACATGCCGACGGATAGGACAGCATCGAAGCGCTCGTCGAGCTCGCGGTAATCCTGCAGGCGGATCTCGATGGGCAGGCCGCGGCAAAGTTCGCGGGCATATTCCGCCTGCTCCTTCGAGATCGTGACGCCCACCCCGCTGACCCCGTAGCGCTCGGCGGCGAACTTCAACGCCTCGCCCCAGCCACAGCCGATGTCGAGGATCCGCTGGCCGGGGGTGAGCCCAAGCTTCCGGCAGATGAGGTCGAGCTTGGCTTCCTGCGCGTCGTCGAGGTTCCACGCGTTGGCCCAGTAGCCGCAGGAGTAGACCATACGCTTGCCGAGCATCGCTTCGAACAGGTCGTTGCCCAGGTCGTAATGCTGGCGACCCACGTCCCACGCATGCTCGCCGCGCTGCATGTTGAGGAAACGCGCGCGGAAGTGGGCGAGCAACGTATCCAGCGAGCGTAGCGATTCGTCGACGTGGGAAGCGAGGACGCGGGCCATGAAGCCGGGCAGGTCGGGGCAGTCCCACCAGCCGTCCATGAAGGATTCGCCGAGGCCGAGCGAGCCGTGCGCGAAAACGCGGGGGTAGGTGCGCTCGTCGAGCACCGATATGTCGACGGGCCGGTGCCCGTTGATCGTGATGCCGGCCTGTGCGAGCAGGCCCTGTGCGCGTGCCTTCAACGAAGCGATGTCGTGGCTCATGGGTGAGGTTCCAGGTGACCCTCTCGCCGCCCCGCGCGGCGTAGCGCTGCACGTCTTCTGCCCTTACTCCGACTCCCCTGCGCCCCGATTATGTAAGCAGGGTGGCCGGGACTTCCAGCTATACTCGAAGCTTCCCATCGGTACAGATTGAAGGTCCATGACCTCCGCGACCCGCGACCCGCGGCGCCACCTCCCCCTGTTGCTTGCGGCCCTGAGCATGATCGGGCCGTTCTCCATCGATGCCATCTTCCCGGGCTTCCCCGACATCGGTCGGGAGTTCGGCGTAGGCGAAGTGGCCTTGCAGCAGTTGCTCAGCGTGTACCTGCTGGCGTATGCGGTGATGAGCCTTTTCCATGGCGCCATTTCCGATGCCTACGGCCGCAAGCCGGTCATCGTGGTGGCCATGGGTATCTATGCGCTGGCCTCGATGGGTGCCGCGCTGGCGCCGGGCTTTGGCTTCCTGCTCGGCTGCCGCGTGGTCCAGGGGCTTTCGGGCGGTGCCGGCATCGTGGTGGGCCGCGCGATCGTGCGCGACACCCTGCACGGGCAGGATGCGCAGCGGATGATGTCGAAGGTGATGATGATCTTCGGCATCGCCCCGGCCATCGCCCCGATCGTCGGCGCATGGCTGCTGGGCATCGATGGCTGGCGCGGGATCTTCTGGGCGCTTACGGCATTCACGGTGCTGCTGGTAGCGGCGATCGTGCGCTTCCTGGTCGAGTCGCATCCGCTTGAAAAGCGCACGGTGTTCCGGCCGCGTCCTTTGCTGCGCGGGTATCTCGACATCGCGCGCGACCTGCCGTTCTGGCCGCTGGCCATTTCCAGCTCGGTGAACTTCGCCGGCTTGTTCCTGTACATCGCGTCGGCGCCGCACCTGATCCGCGACGTGCTGCACCTGGGTGCGGATGGGTTTCCGTGGCTTTTCGTTCCGACGGTGACCGGCATGGTCACCGGTGCATTTATCTCCGGTCGCGTGGCGGGGCGGGTAAGCGCAGCGCGGACGGTCGGCTGGGGTTACGCGGCGATGCTACTGAGTTGCGCGTTGAGCCTGGGGTTTGCCGTGGGCCTGGATGCGCCGCGGGTGCCGTGGTCGACCTTGCCGCTGGCGCTTTACGGTTGTGGCGTGCAGCTGGCTTTCCCGACGCTGACCATCCTGTTGCTGGATCGTTTTCCGAACCAGCGTGGCGGGGTGTCGTCGGTGCAGGCGTTCGGTAGCCTGATCACGACGGCGTTCATCGCAGGTGTGTTGTCGCCGGCGTTGTCGGACAGCATGCTGCACCTGGCCCTGGGCGCGTCGTCGCTATGCGGCCTGGGCCTGCTGGCGTGGATCTGGTACGGCAGCATCGAGCGCCGCCGCCTCGCCCGCAGCATGGCGGCCGCCACCACCGATGTCCCCAGCCAGGTCGAACGCAACGAACCCATGTAGGAGCGCGCCTGCGCGCGATTGGCCACACATCGTCGTCTCAACCCGCGTCTGCGCAGCGCTCGAACCTGGCCGCAGAAGAGCCCTCGGTGCCTACCCTCGCTGCTCAGACAGGTCCTCCGCGCTCGATAAGGTTGGCCGCAGCCGCGGCCCATGTATTTGATTAGCCTACGGCCGCTCGCTTGTGCGGAACTCGCCTCGAGGGTAGGCACCGAGGGCTCTCCTCATCCTTGCCGCGAGCTGGTTTGGACAGCCGCGGCACCGGCCGGCGGCTCGTGTAGGAGCGCGCCTGCGCGCGAACAGCCAACAGCGCGGTGATGCAGGAACGTGAGTCATCGCCTCGCCGAAGGCCTTCGAACCACGTCGAAGACGTACGTTGGCTTCCTCGCTTCCATGACCCACGAACCACGATGTCGTCGGGTGAACCGCTGGCGTGCATCAGCGCCTGGCCTCATTCGCCTGATGCCATGCTGAGGGTTCGCGCGCAGGCGTGCTCCTACAAGAGCTGGCGTGGCGCCATGGGTGCCATTGCCGTGCTGTCCAATCCAGTTCGCGACACGGATGAAGACAGCCCTCGGTGCCTACCCTCGAGGCGAGTTCGTGGCGGCGAGGGGGCTGGGCGGAAGAAGCCCGTAAGGGGGCCGGCCACGATGGCCGGCCGTTCTTGTTGAGGCAGGATGCCGAATCAAGAACCTCCGCCCGGCACCCGGTGCGCGGCCGTAGGCCAATAAGAAGATGGGCTGCGGAGCAGCCCCTCCCTGTCGCACGCCAGAACGCTGTCTGAGCAGCGAGGGTAGGCGCCGAGGGCTGTCCTGCGACGACGCCCGAGCGATCAGCTGACCGGCAGCGCCCGTGCCATCAGGAACGCACGCGCTTCCGGCGCATCCTGTTCGAACCACGCACGCGTGGAACCGAGGCGGTAGGTGTAGCCCCAGCGGTCCATGTCTTCCATCAATCGCGCCGAGCCTACCGATGGCAGGTGCCCGGCCAAGACGATCTGCAGGTAGCAGGTCGCATCTTCTTCCTCGACGGAATCGGTGGCGTCCGTGTGCACGAGCGCACGCTTGTCCTCGGGGAGGACAAGGAGATGGCAGGCTTCGTGGAGGAGCGAGTGCACCGGGGTGTCGGCTCGGGCGTAGACCGTGGTGCCAATGATGCCGGCTTCGGTGTCGCCCCAGTAACTGCCGGGGATGGGCTCGCCGTCGGCGACGGCAACCAGCGCCAGGCCGTGGCGGGCGAGCAGGGTGCGTGGTTCGTCGAAGCCGATGTCGCCGACGCGGAGTACCGCGTCGGCGGGATCGGGCAGGCTCATGCCGAGGCGGGCTTGCCGTCCGGCAGCGCGACGGAGAGTTCAAGCACCTCGTGGCCGGCGTCACGCTCGAGGTTGATGTTCACGGCCTCGACGTCGACGTTCACGTACTTGCGGATCACTTCCAGCAGTTCGTTGCGCAGCAACGGCAGGTAGTCGGGGCCGCCACGGGTCGAACGCTCCTGGGCGACGATGATGCGCAGGCGTTCCTTGGCCACGCCGGCACTCGGCTCGGGCTTGCGCTTCAGGAAATCGAGGATACCCATGCTTAGCCTCCGAACACGCGCTTGAGGAAGCCCTTCTTCACCGGCTCGATGAAACGCAGCGGACGTTCGGCGCCGAGGATGCGGGCGACCGTGTCCCGGTAAGCCTGGCCTGCGTTGGAATTGTCATCGAGGATGACGGGCACGCCGGCGTTGGAGGCCGCGAGGACGTTCTCCGATTCCGGGATAACGCCCACGACGGAGATGCCGAGGATGTCCTCGACGTCTTTCACGCTCAGCATTTCGCCGGCTTCGACGCGGTTCGGGTTGTAACGGGTGAGCAACAGGTGCTGCTTGATCGGCGCCTCGCCCTTTTCGGCGCGACGGGTCTTGCTGGAAAGCAGGCCGAGGATGCGATCGGAGTCGCGCACCGAGGAAACCTCGGGGTTGACGACGACGACGGCGTGGTCGGCGAAGTACATGGCCAGGTGCGCACCCTTCTCAATACCGGCGGGCGAATCGCAGACCACGAAGTCGAAGTTCTCCTTGGTCAGCTCTTCGAGCACCTTCTCGACGCCTTCCTGGGTCAGGGCGTCCTTGTCGCGCGTCTGCGACGCGGCGAGCACGAACAGGTTTTCGTGGCGCTTGTCCTTGATCAGCGCCTGCTTGAGCGTGGCTTCGCCGTGCACGACGTTGACGAAGTCGTACACCACGCGCCGCTCGCAGCCCATGATCAGGTCGAGGTTGCGCAAGCCCACGTCGAAGTCGATGACCGCGACCTTCTTCCCTTCGATGGCGAGGCCGGTGGCGAGGGAGGCACTGGTGGTGGTCTTGCCGACTCCGCCCTTGCCGGAGGTGACGACGATGATTTCTGTCAAGTGATGTCTCCGCAAAAACAGGTTGGGACCGGCGTCAGAGGCGCGCGATCATGAGTTTTCCATTATCGAGCCAGCATTGCACGGCCTGGCCCTCGAATTCTTTCGGCATGTCTTCGAACACGCGGTAATGCCCGGCGATCGCGACCAGTTCGGCGCGGAAGTCGGAGCAGAAGATGCGTGCCGTCTCATCGCCCTGTGCGCCGGCCATCGCGCGGCCGCGCAGGCTGCCGTACACGTGGATCGAGCCGTCGGCGATGACTTCCGCGCCATTGGCGACCGCTGCCGCGACGACCAGGTCGCGTTCGCGGGCGTAGACCTGCTGGCCCGAGCGCACGGCGCTGCCGGTGTGGTGCTGCGCGGTGATCGTCGCGCCGGTGTCTGCGACCGGTGCCGCGGCGAGGGCGGAGCGTGCCGGTGCCGGCGCCGACGGCGGCACGGGATCGCCCTGGCCCGGCTCGTACTGGGCGCGGAACTTGGCGATCAGCGGCAGGTTCATCCGCTCGGCCAGTTCTTCGGTTTCGCTGGTGCCGTAGGCAATGCCCACCGGCATCATGCCGGCGCTGCGGATGGCTTCGAGCAGGGCATCGACCATGCCGTCGTCCGGCAGCTTCGGCAGGTGCGAAAGATCCAGCACCACCGCGGCCCGGGTGAACATCTGCGGTGCCGAACGCACGCGGCGCTCCAGCTCTTCGACCAGCGCGGCCGCATCGACGCGGCGGATCCGCACGCAGGCGATGCCGACCTGGCCAAAGCGCAGGTCGCAGGCGGCTTCAAGCGTCTCGGCGCGGGCGCTCATGCGGCCACCCCGGCGGAATCGCCCGGGCGGACGCGATCGGCGAGCCACGCCACGGCTGGCAGGCCGTCCTGCTCGAGATAGCGCTCGCGCACGAACGGGAAACTGGGAAGCTCGCGGGCGAGCAGGCTCACCTTCGGACCTTCGTGGCCCATCTTCTGCTGGCCCACTTCCTGGAAACCCATGGTGCCGTGGAACAGCACGGTCTGGTCGTTACGGGGTTCAAGGAAAACTTCGCAGGTCAGGAGCGGCACGCGTACCTCGGCATAACTTTGCACGTCACAGTAAAAAATCCGGCCCAGGCCATGCCCGCGGTAATCGCGTTCGATCACGATGCGGTCGATATACACGAACGACTCGTAATGGGCCTGGAACCAGCGGAAATTCGGGCTCAGGTAGTCGGCGTCCTGGCGCATGGCGATCAGGAAGCCAACGATGCGTCCATCCTGCTCGGCGACGCGGAAGTAGTGGGCGATCTCGTACAGATGGCGCAATCGAGCGCGGTCCGTGGCGAGGATACCCGTGCCCGCTTCATTATTGAGCGCCAGCACGGCATCCAGGTCGTGCTCACGCACGTCGCGGATGGCAAGGGCCATTTGTTGCTCCGTAAGGGGTGGCCGCCGGGGCCGGTTACGGCCGGGATTATGGCACGGGAGCGGCGCCGTGAGTCGGCGCGTTCCCGAGGCGCGGCGCCCCTGCCATCGGTAACCTACGACCGGCACCATGCGCCGCCGTATGATCCCCTCATGTCGAAAGTCCAGTTCAACCACGTTCGCTTGCTGCGCTACGCCACGTACTTCGTGTTCCTGTGCGTAGGCCTGCCGCTGTCCCTGCAGCGGGCGGGTAGCCAGGTGGGGCAGATCCCGGACATGGCCCTGCTGGCCTGGACCGGCTGTTACCTGGTGTTCGGCCTGGTCTACTGGCTGCTCACCCGCAGCCTGGGCTCGCCGGTGGACGGCCCGACCCGGGTGACGGTGCTGGTGATCCTCACCGGTACGGCGCTGGCCATCGGCGTGCTGAGCAAGAGCGGCCTTGCCGCGCTGCTGCTGGTCATCGTCGCCGCCGTGGTGCCGTGGCTGGTAAGCCTGCCGGTCGGCATGGGCTGGATGGTGGTGGCGCATGTGGCGCTGGTACCGGTGCTCATGCAACTGCCGGGCTTCGGCCTGATCCTCTCGATCATGCAGGCCTGCCTCTACTTCGGCTTCTCCGCGCTGATGTTCATCACCTCGATGGTGGCCAGCCAGCAGGCCTCCGAGCGCGAAGAGCTGCGTCGGCTCAATTCCGAACTGCGCGCGACCCGCGCCCTGCTGGCCGAGTCAACCCGCATCGCCGAGCGGATGCGGATCGCCCGCGACCTGCACGATCTCGTCGGCCATCACCTGACCGCGCTCACGCTGAACCTCGAGGTGGCGAGCCACCTCACCAACGACAAGGCGCGCGAGCACGTGGTCAAGGCGCAGACCACCGCCAAGCAGCTGCTGGCCGATGTCCGCGAAGTGGTGAGCGAGCTGCGCCAGGACGACGCCATCGACCTGACCCAGGCCCTGCGCAGCCTGACCGAGGGCGTGCCAGGCCTCGCCGTACACCTTTCCATTCCGCCGCGCTTCGGCGTCGAAGATCCGCGCCGCGCACAGATGCTGCTGCGCTGCGTCCAGGAAATCCTTACCAATACGGTGCGCCACGCGAATGCGCGGCACCTGTGGCTCACCTTCCGCCATACCGGCCCCGACGAACTCTGCCTGGACGCGCGCGACGACGGCCGCGGCAGCGGTGCCGACGCCTTCCGCCCGGGCAATGGCCTCACCGGCATGCGCGAGCGGCTGGCCGAATTTGGTGGCACAGTGACCTTTCGTAACGACCCGCAGGGCGGTTTCGCGCTCGCCGCGCGCTTGCCGCTGGGCGAGGCACAGGCCCTGGCCCATGCCCCGGCGCGGACCGTGCTGGGCACGGATAGCCCCCTGCCGCCCACCCATGCCACCATCCCCGTTCCATCCGAGGACCCCTCATGATCTCCGTTTGCCTTGTAGATGATCAGAACCTGGTCCGCCAGGGCATCCGCTCCCTGCTGGACCTCGCCGGGGATATCCGGGTGATCGCCGAGTGCGCCGATGGTGCCCAGGCGGTGCAGACCATCCCCCAGATCCGCCCGGACGTGGTCTTGCTGGACCTGCGCATGCCGAACATGAGCGGCCTGGAAGTGCTGCAGGCCCTGGGCGGCAGGAACGAGCTGCCGCCGACCATCATCCTGACCACCTTCGACGACGACCAGTTGGTGCTCTCCGGCCTGAAGGCTGGCGCCCGCGGCTACCTGCTCAAGGACGTGTCGCTCGACCAGCTGGTCGAAGCGGTGCGGACCGTGGCGGCGGGCGGCTCGCTGGTCGCGCCGATGGTCACCCAGCGCCTGCTGGCGGGCGTGGGCCGGATCCAGAACCAGTTTTCCAGCCTGGAGCAGCCCGATCCGCTCACCGAGCGTGAAACCGAGATCCTCCGCCTCTTGTCGGGCGGCTACAGCAATAAGGAAATCGCCAATTCCCTGCGCGTGGCCGAGGGCACGGTGAAAAACCACGTTTCCAACATCCTTTCCAAGCTGGGCGTCCGCGACCGCACCCGTGCCGTGCTGAAGGCGCTGGAGCTGGGGATCGTCTGAGGCGAGCCTGACCGGCCGGGCGGGACCCGGAATTTTTCGACTTGTGCCAGCTTGCGAAAAAGGGCAGGGGACCCAATGGCGCTCGGCGCCACGACCGGCTACCATCGGTTCTTTCGGCGCTGGCAGACGCTTGCCAACGGCCGATTATTCAGGGGCGGCCGCGCGGACTCCACAGCCGGGGGCTGCCTGTTCAAAGACGTTCGGAGAACCGTGGAATGACGCGTCTGTTAGAATTCATTGTCGCCATTGTCATCGTCGCCGTACTCGGCGTCATCGCTGGCGTGGCCATGCCCTCGACGGGACACGTCGAGCGCGAAATGCTGATCAGCAAGGATTTGCGCCAGGTTTACGACGTCTTCAGCAACTTCCGTCGTTTCCAGGACTACAGCGTCCTTCGTACCTATGATCCCAAGCTCCAGTTCGACCTGTCGGGCAAGGCTTACGGACCGGGTGCCAAGATTTCCTGGAAGGCCTCCGACCCGAAGGTGGGTGACGGCTCCCTCGAAATCGCCAGCATCGACCCGGGCTTTGCCCAGGTCGGCGATGCCGGCAAGGGCACGATTGTCTGGAACCTCGACAACAGCTGGCGCGGCCACGACAAGAAGTTCACGATCAAGCTCGAGCGTACTGGCCGCAGCCAGAAGCTCGTGAAGGTGAACTGGGCCTATGACGTCGACTACGGTTTCAACCTGGTCGATCGCTTCAGCAACCTCTACATCCACGGCGATCCGGACGCGCTGATCCAGTTCAGCCTGTCGAACCTGCAGAACCTGATGGCGTCGATCCCCAACATCGACTACAGCAAGATGGTTCCGTCGATGGTCGACCAGCCGGCCAAGCCGATCCTGTTTGTCTCCACCACGGCTCCGCGCACCCTCGACGACGTCGATACCGCGTCGGACAAGGCCATGGCCGAGATCCAGGCGGCGGCCAAGAAGCTGGGCGTGAACGTGGTCAGCCCGCGCATCACGTTCACCACGAATTGGGGCGACCAGAACTACACCTTCGACGTGGCCGCCGAGATCGACGCCACCACGCTGAAGATCAACGGCCAGGATGTCGAACTGACCGCCGCCCAGCGTCCGGCGCTCGACGCCGCCGCGCCGGCCGAAGCCTCGACCGCCGCCGCACCGGCTGCCGCCGATGCCGCTACGCCGGGTAGCAAGGACAAGATGGGCCGCGTTGTCGTCGACGGCAACGTCAAGGCCGTGCTCGCCTTCGGTGGCAAGGCGCTGAAGGCCGAGTGGAACGGCACCGGCGCAGGCCTGCCGCAGACTCGCCAGATGCTCGCTGCCTACTCGCAGACGCATGGCTACAAGTACGACGACGTGAGCTTCCGCGCGTATGACATCCAGACGAAGGCGCCGGTGAATAACCACGGCACCATCGAGGGTTACGACGAGCAGAAGTTCGAGATCTACCTGCCGCTGCAGGGCGACAACCTCCCGGAGCAGACCCCGGAGCAGGAAGCCGGCATGAAGCAGCCTGGCCTTGACGACGCGGCTCCGGCCGGTTCGTCCTCGGCCCCGGCCGCCGCGGGCACCGCCCCGGCACCGGCTGGCACGGCTCCGGCCCCCGCCAGCACGGCCGCCGCGCAGTAAGCCCCGCCGCGGCCCTGCCGCGACGCAAGGCACCGAAAAGGCCGCGAGCAATCGCGGCCTTTTTTATTGCCTGCTGCGTCGCTGGCCGTGCTCGCCGCAGCGCTCGTACGTGGTCGCAGGACCAGGCCTCGGGGCCTACCCTCGCTGCTCAGACAGGTCCTCCGCGCTCGATAAGGTTGGCCGCAGCCGCGGCCCATGTACTTATCGGCCTGCGGCCGCTCGCTTGTGCGGAACTCGCCTCGAGGGTAGGCCCCGAGGCCTGTTCTTGCAGCCCGCGCGCGACATGCGGGAAACCGGCCCGGGGCCTGACCCGACGCTACCTGGTGTTGTAGGAGCGCGCCTGCGCGCGATTGGCCGACAGTGCGTAGATGATGGAACTCGATTCGCAGACCCGTACAAACGCCTTCCAGTCATATCGGCGTGGTGATCTTGGGCGCTGGTATCTGCTGTGCTTAGGCAATCCCAATTCGCGCGCAGGCGCGCTCCTACAGGAGCCGTCGCGGTGCCTCGGCTCTCCAACCCAGCATGCGGGAACGTTGAGGAAGAGCCCTCGGCGCCTACCCTCGAGGCGAGTTCGTGGCGGCGAGGGTGGCGGGCGGGAAAAGCCCGCAGGGGGCCGGCCACGATGGCCGGCCGTTCTTGTTGAGGCAGGATGCCGAATCAAGAACCTCCGCCCGGCACCCGGTGCGCGGCCGTAGGCCCATAAGGAAACGGGCTGCGGAGCAGCCCCTCCCTGTCGCACGCCAGAACGCTGTCTGAGCAGCGAGGGTAGGCGCCGAGGGCTCTTCCTGCGACCACGCCCGAGCGCCGCGGGGTAGCCGCCGAGGCTTCTCCTGCGACCACGCCCGAGCGCCGCGCAGGGCAGGCCACCGCGGGGTGGGCAGGCGTGCGCTGGCGTGCGTTAATTGGGGCAATGATCGAGACCGAACGACTCACACGCTGCTACGGCCCGCTCATCGCGGTCGATTCGCTCAGCCTCCGCGCGGAACCGGGCCAGGTGCTCGGCCTGCTCGGCCCCAATGGCGCCGGCAAATCCACCGCCATGCGCATGATCGCCGGATTCCTCACCCCCACCGCCGGCACCGCCCGCGTCTGCGGCCACGACATCCGCCGCGAACCCCTCGCCGCCAAGCGCGCACTCGGCTACCTGCCCGAAGGCGCACCCAGCTACGCCGAAATGACCGTGCGGGAATTCCTCACCTTCATGGTCCGCGTACGCGGCCTCGATCGCGACATCGCACGACGCCGGTTCGACGAAGTCGTCAGCCGCCTCGAACTCGAAGAAGTGCTCGACGCCCCCATCGGCACCCTGTCCAAGGGCCTGCGTCGCCGGGTCGGGCTCGCCCAGGCGATCCTGCACGATCCGCCGGTACTCATGCTCGACGAGCCCACCGATGGCCTCGACCCCAACCAGAAACACTCCGTGCGCATGCTGATCGATGCGATGGCGCGCGAGCGCACGATCCTCATCTCCACGCACCTGCTCGAAGAAGTGCACGCGCTATGCAACCGCGTCGCGATCATCGCCAACGGCAAGCTGCTGGCCGATGCCACGCCGGCCGAGCTCGAAGCACGCTCGCGTTACCACGGCGCGGTCTCATTCAGCGCGCAGGGCAGCGGTGTGTCGCGCGAGATGCTCGCGCGCATCCCCGGCGTCGCCATGACCGAAGTGGATCCGCTCGATGGCCGCGTCACCGTGTTTCCCAAGCCGGGCCAGCCGATCCTCGACGAGGTGCAGGCCTTGCTGCGCGAACAGAACCTGCGCGTGACCGAGATCCAACTCGAACAGGGGCGCCTCGACGAAGTGTTCCGGCAGATCACCACCCAGCCGCGCGGAGCCAATCCATGAGCGCCGTGTCCGCCATCGTCCGGCGCGAACTGCGCGCGTATTTCGTGACGCCAGTCGCCTACGTGTTCATGGTCATCTTCCTGGTCCTGGCCGGGGTGCTGACGTTCTATACCGGCGACTTCTACGACCGTGGGCTCGCCGACCTGCAGCCGTTCTTCGACATGCATCCCTGGCTCTACCTGGTGCTCGTGCCCGCCGTGACCATGTCGATGTGGGCCGAGGAGCGGGCATCCGGCACCCTGGAACTGCTGCTCTCTCTACCGGTCAGCGTGTCGCAGGCGGTGCTGGGCAAGTTCCTCGCCGCGTGGTGCTTCATCGGCATCTGCCTGGTGCTCACGTTCCCGGTGTGGATCACGGTGAACTACCTGGGCGACCCCGACAACGGCGTGATCATGGCCGGCTACATCGGTAGCTGGCTGATGGCCGGCGCATTCATCGCCATCGGTGCCTGCATGTCGACGGCGACGCGCAGCCAGGTCATCGCCTTCATCCTCACCGCCGCGCTGTGCTTCGCGCTGCTGTTGATCGGCCAGCCGCAGGTGCTGGACTTCTTCCAGGATGCCGTGCCACCCAAGCTCATCGGGGCGATGGGCCAGCTTTCGATCGTGCGCCACGCCAACGCCATCGCCCGCGGCGTGCTCGACCTGCGCGACCTGATCTACTTCGGCGCGATGATCGTGGCGTGGCTCGGTGCCAGCGTCGTGGTGCTCGACCTGAAGAGGACGCGCTGATGAAGCGGCCCTCCTTCTCGTTGTCGCGCGCCGCCGTGCTTCGCCTCGGCCTCGCCGCCATCGCCGTCCTGTTCCTCGCCGTCGTCGGCCTCAGCTCGATGTCGCTGCGCACGGCACGCATGGATCTCACCGAAGACCGCATCTACACGCTGACGCCCGGCACCGAAAACATCGTCGATGGCCTGGGCAAGCCGCTCACGCTGACGCTGTATTTCTCCGACCATGCCACGCGTGACCTTCCGCAGCTACGCAGCTACGAGCAGCGCGTGCAGGAAATGCTGCGCGAGATCGCCGTCCGCGCGCATGGCCGCATCCGCCTGCGAGTGATCGATCCGGTGCCGTACTCCGACGACGAAGACGCCGCCGAGAGCTACGGCCTCACCCCCGCCAGCGGCGGCAGTAACGGCGAACGCGTGTTCTTCGGCCTGGTCGGTACCACCGGCGCAGCCGATCCCACGGTGGCGCAGGCGATCCCGTTCTTCGACCCGGCCCGCGAAGCGTTCGTCGAGTACGACATCGCCAAGCTCCTCTATGAGCTGGGCGCACCGCGCAAGCCGAAGATCGGCGTGCTCAGCATGTTGCCGCTGGAAGGCAACATGGTGATCGGCGAGCAGCCCTGGGCCGTGATGCGCCAGCTTGACCAGCTCGCCGACGTTACCTCGCTCGACCCGGCCAGCCTGACCCGGATCGACACATCGATGGACGTGGTGCTGGTGGTCCATCCGAAGAAGTTGCCGGAGGACGCCCAGTACGCGATCGACCAGTACGTGCTGCACGGTGGACACCTGGTGGTGTTCGTCGACCCGGATGCCGAGATGGATAGCGCGCCGTTGATCGATTCCAGCGGCACCGTGGACGACCATGATTCCGACCTGCGCCGGCTGTTCGAGACCTGGGGCGTCGTCTTCGACCCGACGAAGGTGGTGCTTGATCGTTCTCAGTCGCTGACCATCGAACTCAACGGCATCAGCGTGCCGCATCCCGCGATGGTCGGTACGACGACGCAGGACCTGAACCACGACGACGTGGTGACGGCGAGCCTCCAACGCATCAACTTCTCGACGGCGGGTTTCTTCGAGCTGGCACCGGAAACGAAGGCGCGAATGCTGCCGCTGGTACAGGCGTCCGACGAGGCCACGGTGGTCTCGGCACAGCGCGTGCGCGATGCCGCCAGCGACCCCTCCGTGCTGCTGGAGAATTACCAGCCCAGCCACGAGCGCTATGTGCTGGCGGCGCGCCTGCGCGATACGTTCCGCACCGCCTTCCCCGAGCGCAAGGACAAGGGGCACCTGGATATCGCCGCGGCGCCGGGCGAGGTGATCCTGGTGGCGGATACGGACCTGCTCACCGATCGCCTGTGGATCGACGTGCAGCCGTTGCTTGGCCAGCAGCAGATGACCCCGTTCGCGAACAACGGCGACTTCATCGCCAACATCGTCGACAACCTCGGCGGCTCGGCGGCACTCCTGTCGATCCGTGGAAGGGCCAACCTGCAGCGGCCGTTCACCCGCGTGCGTGCCTTGCAGGCGGCGGCCGACCGCAAGTTCCTGGTCAAGAAACGTGAGCTGGAGAACGAGCTTTACGACACCCAGCGGCGCCTGGCGGAGTTGCAGCCTGCGAAGGGTGCGACGACACCGAACGCGGTGACCGCGCAGCAGCGCAGGGAAGTGGAGCAGTACCTGCAGCGCAAGCTCGCCATCGGCAAGGAGTTGCGCGACGTGCAGCACCAGCTCAACGGCGAAATCGATGCGCTCGGCCTGCGCCTGAAGTTCATCAACATCGTGCTCGTCCCGCTGCTGGTGACCCTGGTCGGCCTGGTGTTCGGCTGGCGGCGCACGCATCGCATCCGCAGGGATACGTAAGGCGTGGCCGGGGGGCTGCTGAAGTGGATCGTCCCGTGGGAGTTCTCCTGGAGCTTCCTCGTGGTGTTCGTCGCGATCGCCATGCTCTATGTCGCGGGGGGGCGGCGGGTGCGCCTGCCCGCGGCGCGGCGCGCGGCGTTCTGGACCGGCATGGCGATCGTCTATGTCTCGCTGCACTCCTATCTGGATTATTTCTTCGAGCATGAGTTCTTCATGCATCGCATCCAGCAGGTGTTGTTGCACCATCTCGCCCCGCTGCTGCTGATGGCGTCCTACCCGGGCCCTGTGTTGTGGGCCGGGTTACCGCTGGCGTGGCGGGTGCGCTTGCGCCGTGCGTCGCGCTCGGTGGCGTGGCGCTTACTGGCGGGCGTGTTGCTGAACCCGGCGCTGGTCACGATCGCCTTCGTCGGCTTCATCCTCGTCTGGCTGATCCCCGACATGCAGACGCTGGCCATGCTCGACTGGCGGATCTACCGCTTCATGAACTGGTCGATGATGCTATCGGGGCTGGCCTATTGGTGGCTCGTCCTCGACCACCGGCCGAAGCCGCCGGGGCGCATGACGCCCGGCATCCGCGTGCTGTCTCCCGCGTTCACGATGACTCCGCAGATTGTCGCCGGTGCCATCGTGACGTTCTCGAAGGCTGACCTGTATCCGATCTTCGAAGTCTGCGGCCGGGCTTTCACCATGAACGTGCTTACCGGTCAGTTGATCGGCGGCGTGATCATGTGGGTGCCGGCGGCGATGATCGAAGTGGTAGGCGGTCTGCTGGCGATGCGCCAGTGGCTACGCCTGTCGCGCAGCGGGCGGTTGCCGAAGCGGCCGCCGCCCGCGCGCCGGGTCAATAGACCTTCGGTACCTTTGCCGCCTTCGCCGTAACCTTGTCCTTCTTCGGCTTGCCCTTCAGCGCGGGCAGGTCGACTTCCTCGTCCGGCGTCAGCTTGTCGGGGATCTGGTCGAGCAGGTGGCGGATGAGGTTGAGCCGGCCGGTCTTCTGGTCGTTGAAGTCGGCGACGAACCACGGCGCGTCGCGGGCATCCGTGCGCTGGATCATCGCGTCGCGCAGGTCGCCCATGGCCTCGTATTCGTTGCGTCCCTTGATGTCCACCGGCGACAGCTTCCAGCGCTTCAGCGGATCGGCTGCGCGCTCGGCGAAGCGTTCTTCCTGCTCGGCCTGGTCGACGGCCAGCCAGTACTTGAACAGCAGGATGCCGTCGTCGGTGAGCAGTTTCTCGAACGCGGGGCAGGCCTTCATGAAGGCGTCGTACTGCTCCTGGGTGCAGAAACCCATGGCCGGTTCGACCACGGCGCGGTTGTACCAGCTGCGATCGAACAGCACGAGCTCGCCGGCGGAGGGCAGGTGCGGCACGTAGCGCTGGAAGTACCACTGGCCGTTCTCTTCGTCGGTGGGCTTGCCCAGCGCGACCACGCGCGCCGCGCGGGTGTCCAGCTTGTCGGTGATCGCCTTGATCGTGCCGCCCTTGCCGGCGGCGTCGCGTCCTTCGAAGATCACCACCATGCGCTTGCCCTTGCGGCGCAGCCAGCGGGTCAGCCCGACGAGCTCGACCTGCAGGTCTTCGAGTGCGTTCTCGTACTGCTTTTTCTTCTTGCCCATCGGGGGTATGTCCTGGCGGAGATACCCCAATCATGCCCCAACAACTGTCTACAAGCCCTGTAGGAGCGCGCCCGCGCGCGATCGCCGTGGCCTCACCCCCCATCAGCCCCACCTCCCCCATCAGCCGTGCTCAGTCAGGCTCTGCAGTTCGTCAGCCTGGTTCTCACGCGTCAGGGTATCGACCAGCTCATCCATATCGCCCTGGAGCACCTCGGGTAGCCGGTACAGCGTAAGGTTGATCCGGTGGTCGGTAATCCGCCCCTGCGGGAAGTTATAGGTGCGGATGCGCTGGCTGCGATCGCCCGAACCCACCTGCAGCCGGCGGGACTCCGCCTGCGCCGCGCTCTGCTTGCTGCGTTCGGCGTCGAGCAGGCGCGCCTTCAGCAGGCTCATCGCGCGGGCGCGGTTCTTGTGCTGGCTGCGCTCGTCCTGGCATTCCACCACGGTGCCGGTGGGCAGGTGGGTGATGCGGATGGCCGAGTCGGTCTTGTTCACGTGCTGGCCGCCCGCGCCCGACGCGCGGAACGTGTCGACCTTCAGGTCGCCATCGCGGATCTCGATCTCGCCGACTTCGTCCTGCTCGGGAAGGATGGCGACCGTGGCGGCCGAGGTATGGATGCGGCCCTGCGATTCGGTTTCCGGCACGCGCTGCACGCGATGCGTCCCCGACTCGAACTTCAGCCGGGAATACGCGCCGCGGCCTTCGATGCGCGCCACCACTTCCTTGTAGCCGCCGTGTTCGCCCTCGCTGGCGCTGAGGATCTCCACGTGCCAGCGCTGGCGTTCGGCGTAGCGGGCGTACATGCGGAACAGGTCGCCGGCGAAGATCGCCGCCTCGTCGCCTCCGGTGCCGGCGCGCACTTCGAGGAACAGGTTGCCTTCGTCGCGCGGATCCTTCGGCAGGAGCAGCACCTGGAGCTCGCTGTCCAGTTCGAGCAGCCGGCGCTCGATCCGTGCGATGTCGTCGACGGCCATCTCGCGCATGTCGGGGTCGTCGAGCATGGCGCGGGTGTCGGCCAGCTCGCGCTCGGCCTCGTCGTGCTCTTTCAGCGACAGGGTGACGGGTTCGAGCTGGGCGTATTCGCGGGACAGCTCGCGGAAGCGGTTGCCGTCGGCCAGCACGTCGGGCTGGGCCAGCATCAGCCCCACCTCTTCGTGGCGTTCGGCGAGGGCTTCGAGTTTGCGGCGGATCGAGGGGGTCATTTCAGGCACGAAGGACGGCGTAGCCGTACATCATGCGGAAACGTCGTCGTCCGGGTCCAGTCCGTAGAGCCGGCCAGCGGCATGGAGCAGGTCCAGGTCGCCGGAAAGCGCGGCGTCGCGAAGGCGGGCACTGGGGGCGTGCAGCAGCTTGTTGGTCAGGGTATTGGCCAGGAAAGCCAGCGCCTCGTCGGCGCTGCGACCCCTGGCCAGCATGGCCTGGGCCTTGGCCAGCACCTCGTCGCGCTGGGCCTCGGCGGCCACGCGCATGTCCACCGCGGGGTTGCGCAGGGTGAGGGCGCGGCGCCAGGACATGTAGCGCTCGACCTGCAGGTCGATGATCGCGTCGGCCTCGCGGGCGGCCATTTCCCGTGAGCGGCGATTCTCGTCGATGACCTGCTTGAGGTCGTCGATGCCGTACAGGTAGACGTCGTTCAGGGTGGCGACGTCGGCCTCGATGTCGCGCGGCACGGCGATATCGACCATGAACATCGGACGACGGCGGCGCTGGACGATCGCATCGGCGACCATCGCCTTCGTGACCACCGGCAGGCGCGAGGCGGTGGAGCTGATCACGATGTCGGCTTCGGCCAGGTGGCGCGGCAGGTCGGCCAGCGCGATGGCGTAGCCGCTGTAGCGACCGGCCAGCTCCTGGGCGTTTTCCAGGGTGCGGTTGGCGACGATCAGGCGGCGGACCTGTTTGTCGGCCAGGTGGCGGGCCGCCAGTTCGATCGTCTCGCCGGCGCCGATCAGGAGCACGCAGGCCTGGCGCAGGTCGGTGAACACCTGCTCGGCCAGGCGTACCGCGGTATAGGCCACCGACACGGTGTGCGCGCCGATCCGGGTATCGGTGCGGACCCGCTTGGCGACCGCGAAGGTGTGCTGGAGCAGCCGCTCCATCGGCGCCTTCAGGGTCTGCGCGCCGCGGGCCTGCTGGTAGGCATCCTTGACCTGGCCAAGGATCTGCGGCTCGCCCAGCACCATCGAGTCCAGCCCCGTCGCCACCCGGAACATGTGCCTGACGGCGTCCTGTTCTTCGTGCCGGTAGAGGAACTCATCGAGCCGCTGCGGGGTCAACCGGTGCTGGCGTGACAGCCATTGGCCCGGCACCGCCTCGAAGCCGTCGGTCACACTGACGTAAAGCTCGGTGCGGTTACATGTCGAGAGGATCATCGCCTCCTCGACGCCTGGCTGGCGGGTGAGGTCGCCAAGGGCATCCGGCGCCACGCTGGCGTCGAACGCCACCTGCTCGCGCAGGCTGACCGGCGCGGTGAGGTGGTTAAGCCCGAGGGCGATCAGTGGCATGTCAGGCAGGCGCTCGGCGAGGGGTGGCGTCGGCTAAGCTTAGGGCGCATTGTGCGCTGACAAGGCTTCGGGCGATTGCACGGCCCTGTCGGACCAGGAAAACAACGGAGAGTAGTGTGCTGACCGCTGGGTCCAAGTTCAAGCAACTGCGGCATTTTGTGGTCCTCATGGGTGCCGTGGCGGCCATCGCAGGTTGCGCCACCGCTTCACCGCCGGCCGCGCAGCCCCGGCAGGTGCGGACCGGCGTCCAGCCCCTGGATCGGCTCCACGTGGCCATCGTACCCCCCGAGCGCGACCTCGAGGCCCAGTTGATGGCTGGCGATTTCGCGCTGGCCTCGAACGACCTCGCGAAGGCGTCGGAAGCGTATGGCAACGCCTGCGTGCTCAGCGACGACCCCAAGGTGGCCAGCCGGGCGGCCGAGCTCGCCCTGGCGATCCATGACCAGGCCGCGGCGAACCGGGCGCTGACGCGCTGGGCCAGCCTGGGCGCGACCCCGGCCCAACTGGCCGAGGGCAGGGCGCGGCTGGCGCTGGACCGTGGCGACACCGACGACGCCTCGCGACAGCTGGAGATCCTGGTCGGCTCCGGCGACCCGGATGCCTGGCGTGCCTTCGGTCGCACCCTGGTGCAGGCTCGCGACGCGGCCCAGGCCGGCCAGTTGCTCGAGCGCATCGCGACCCCGCAGCGCCTGCCCAACGATTCGTCGGCGTGGCTGGCCATGGCCGAGCTGGGTGAGAACCTCGGCCGCCACGACTACGCGCAGAAGATCGGCGACGAAGCCCAGAAGCGTTTCCACGACGGGACCACCTATGGCTGGGCGGCGCAGAAGAAATTCCATGCCGGCGACAAGGCGGGGGCGCTGGCGCTGTTTGCCAAGGCCGTCGCGAAGGAGCCGAAAAACCCACGCCTGCGCCTGGCCTACGCGACGGTGCTGACCCAGTCCGGCGACGAGAAGGGCGCCGCACGGGTGCTCGCCGCTGGCCCGCAGGATGCCGATACCTATGCGTTCCGGATGAGCCTGGCCGCACGGGCCGCCGACAAGGGCGCGTTGCGGCGACTCTACGACGAGATTCGACACCAGTCGGATGACGTCCAGGCGCAGAACGCCTTCACCCTCGGCCAGCTCGCGGAGTTGCTCGATCGCAAGGAAGATGCCCTCGACTGGTATGCGGCGGTGACCGACGACGATCCGCGCATCTTCGATGCCTCCGTGCGCAGTGCGGTGATCCTGCACGTGCAGGGCAAGGACGACGATGCGCACGAGATCGTCGCCGAGCTGCAGACCAGCTACGCCGATCGTCCCGAGTTGCTGGTCAAGGCCTTTGCCGTCGATGGCGAGCTGTACATGGACGGGCGTCGCTTCGACGCGGCCGTCGATGCCTACGACAAGGCGCTGCGGGTGAAGCCGGACGACACCGACATGCTTTACGCGCGCGGCCTTGCTCTGGCCGAAGCCGGGCGCATCGACCCGGCGGTGGCGGACTTCCGCAAGGTGCTCGAACTCAAGCCCGGCGATGTCGAAGCGAGCAATGCGCTGGGCTACACGCTGGCTGACAACGGACGCGACCTTACCGAGGCGCAGTCGCTGCTGCAGGTGGCGCGCTCGGCACGCCCGGACGATCCGTCGGTCGCGGACTCGTGGGGTTGGCTGCAGTTCCGCCAGGGCCAGCTCGACCAGGCCGAGCGGACGTTGCGCGGTGCATGGGCGAAGCAGAAGGACGGCGACATCGGCGTCCACCTGGCCGAGGTGCTCTGGCAGCGCGGCGAGCGTGACGAAGCGCGCAAGGTGCTCAACGAAGTGCGCCGCATCGATCCGAAGAACGCGTCGTTGCAGAAGACCGAGCAGACGCTGAAGCCCTGAGCGGGTGACGTGCTTTTGCACATGCTTTGTCTGGCACGCGCTTGGTTTGGTACACGCTTTGTTTCGCACACGCTTTCGCATGCCTGGGCATGCGGTTCGGTTTCTGTCGCGCGCGGGCGCGCTCCTACATGGGTTTTGCATGATTCGTTGGTTTCGGTTTCTTCCTGTTGTCTCGCTAGCCTTGCTGGCGGCATGCGCGCCGACGCGGCCTGTGGTCCATCGCGAAGGCGATGTCGTCACGATGGGCCAGCAGGAGCAGCGTGAGCACGACCTGGCGGACACGTCGCACTGGACGCTGCAGGGCAAGCTGTCGGTGTCGGATGGCGAGAATTCCGGTTCGGGCACGCTGACCTGGCGCCAGGACGGCGAGCGTTACGATTTCACCGTGCGCGCGCCGGTTACCGGGCGCAGTTTCCGTCTCACCGGCGGCCCGGAAGGTGCGCAGCTGGAAGGCCTGGACGGTGGCACCCGCAGCGGCCCCGATGCGGAGACGCTGATGGCGCAAGCGGTGGGCTGGCAGATCCCGATGGTGGAACTGAAGCGCTGGGTGCTCGGCCTGCGTGCCGATGGTGGCCCGGCGGATATTCGCTTCGGCGACGACAAGCTGCCCTCGCAGCTTGTCCAGGATGGCTGGACGGTCGATTACCGCCAGTGGGATGCCACCCGCCAGCCGCCGATGCCGGTTAAGGTTTTCGCGGAGAAGCCCCCGTTCAAGGTGCGCCTGGCGATCGAGGACTGGAAGCTGGGCCGCTGATGGATGTTTCGATCGTTCGAGCCCACCCCGACGACGCCGAGCGCCTGTGCGCGATCGAGCGGGCCGCTGTGGAGCTGTTCCGTGGCCATGAAGCGTGGCCGTCCTACTCGGGCATGTCCTTGCCGGTGGACGTCGTCCGCCAGCTGATCACCCGCGGCCTGGCCTGGGTCGCTCTCGTCGACGGCGAGGTGGTCGGCTTCGTCTGCCTCGATACCGACGGCAACCCGGGGTCGATCGGCATCGCCGAGATCGATGTGCTGCCGGCGTTCGGTGGCAAGGGTATCGGCGCGGCGCTGCTCGAGCATGCCTGCGGGTGGGCGCGTGAAGCCGGCTACGCCCGGGTCGACCTCGGCACGCTGGCCGACGTGCCGTGGAACGCGCCGTTTTACGCGAAGCACGGGTTCGCCGTGGTCGACAAGCGCGCACCCGAGTTCGCCGAGGCCCTGGCCCGGGATCGCGACAACGGCTTCCCCGACCACCTCCGGGTGTTCATGAGCCGGGCCCTGGCCCCGCTTGCCTTGGGCGACTGGACCGCCTGGCCGGCCCCGGCGAAGCTCAACCTCTTCCTGCGCATCGTCGGCCGCCGGCCGGATGGTTACCACGAGCTGCAAACCGTCTTCCGCCTGCTCGACTGGGGTGACGAGGTCCGGCTGCGCGTGCGCGCCGATGGGGTCATTACCCGTCCCCGGGAGGTCCCCGGCGTGCCCGAGGCATCAGACCTCACCGTCCGCGCCGCGCGTTTGCTCGCGGAGGCCACGGGCACGGCGCTGGGCGCCGAGATCGAGGTCGCCAAGCGCATCCCCATGGGCGGTGGCCTGGGCGGCGGCAGTTCGGACGCGGCGACGGTACTGGTCGGTCTCAACACCCTCTGGGACACGCGCCTGGATGAGGATGCGCTGGCCGCGCTGGGCCTGCAACTGGGTGCGGACGTGCCCGTGTTCGTCCGTGGCCGCTCGGCCTGGGCCGAGGGGGTGGGCGAAAAGCTCGAGGCGATCCGCCTGCCGCGCCGTTGGTACGTGGTCGTGGACCCGGCCGAGCACGTGCCGACCCCGGCCTTGTTCGCTGCGCCCGAATTGACACGAAATGCCCCGCGGGCGACAATTTCGGCCTTTGTTTCCGGGGATTCGGCAGAGAATGCCTTCGAACCGGTCGTTCGCGCGCGCCATCCCCGGGTGGCTGCGGCGCTGGACTGGCTGGCGGGCTTCGGCCACGCGCGCCTTTCCGGCAGCGGCGGTTGTGTGTTCCTGGAAACAAGGACCTTCGAAGCGGCCCTGGCGGTCGCTTCGCGCTGTCCCACCGGCTTTACGGCCCACGTGGCGGCGGGTGTCGATCCTTCGCCGCTGCTGTCGACGCGTGCGCGGATGGGCATGAGGGGATGAAAGTAAGGACGGAATGGGCCGCGGGCTGCGGCAGAGCCATGGCACGTCCCCGCAAGGGAAGGCCGGACTAAATTGTTGGGGCGTCGCCAAGCTGGTTAAGGCACGGGATTTTGATTCCCGCATGCGCAGGTTCGAATCCTGCCGCCCCAGCCACCTTCACGGGTGGCAAAGCACCGATCCCACCTCACTGTCTTTCCAGGAGTCCTCGTGGACACGTCCACCCCGATGCTTTTCTCCGGTAATGCGCACCGTGCGCTCGCCGACGATGTTGCCGCCCGCCTGGGCATCCCGCTGGGCAAGGCACTGATCGGCCGTTTCAGCGACGGCGAAGCGCAGGTCGAGATCGAGGAAAACGTCCGTAAGCAGGAAGTGTTCGTCATCCAGCCGACGGGCGCGCCCAGCGCGGAAAACCTGTTCGACCTGCTGGTGCTGGTGGACGCGCTCAAGCGCGCCTCGGCCGGCAGTGTCACCGCGGTGATGCCGTATTTCGGCTATGCCCGCCAGGATCGTCGCCCGCGTTCGGCGCGCGTGCCGATCACGGCGAAGCTGGCCGCCAAGATGATCGCGACCGCCGGTGCGGACCGCGTGCTGACGATCGACCTGCACGCCGACCAGATCCAGGGCTTTTTCGACATCCCGGTCGACAATGTGTACGCCTCGCCGGTGCTGTTGGCCGACATCTGGCGGCACCACAGCATGGATGACCTGATCGTGGTCAGCCCGGACGTCGGTGGCGTGGTGCGTGCGCGTGCGCTCGCCAAGCGCCTGGACGACGCCGACCTGGCGATCATCGACAAGCGCCGCCCGAAGGCGAACGTGGCCACGGTCATGAACATCATCGGCGACGTGGAAGGCAAGACCTGCGTGCTGGTGGACGACATCGTCGACACCGCCGGCACCCTGTGCGCCGCCGCGGCCGCGTTGAAGGAAAAGGGCGCCCGCAAGGTCGTCGCCTATTGCGTCCACCCGGTGCTTTCGGGTGCCGCGATCACCAACCTGGACAGCTCCCAGCTCGACCAGCTGGTGGTCACCAATACGCTCCCGTTGCGCGATAACGCCCGTAACTGTGCGAAAATCCGCCAGTTGTCGGTCGCGGAACTGCTCGCCGAGACGATCCGCCGCATCGCCTATGGCGAATCGGTGAGCTCGCTCTACATCGACTGACCCACCGTTTTTTCGGGCTTCCCTGGTCGCGGGGAGGCCCTTCACCTCCGCCGTAAGGCGGTTTACTTGAGGCAACACCATCATGGCTACCAATCACAAGCTTTCGGCCACGAGCCGCAAGATCGAAGGGAAGGGTGCGAGCCGCCGCCTTCGTACTGCGGGCTACGTGCCGGCGATCGTTTATGGCGCGGGCGATGCCCCGCAGGCGATCCAGGTCCTCCACAACGACGTGCTGCTCGGCTCGCGTTTCGAGTCGTTCTACTCGTCGGTGATCGAACTGACCGTCGACGGCAAGACCCAGAAGGTCCTGATCAAGGACTGGCAGAAGCACCCGTTCAAGCAGCTGATGCTGCACATGGACTTCCAGCGCGTGAACGAGAACGAAGCCGTTCGCGTCGCCGTGCCGGTGCACTTCCTGAACCAGGAAAAGAGCCCGGCGGGCAAGACGGCCGGCCTGGTCATCTCGCACAACCTGACGGAAGTGACCGTTTCCTGCCTGCCGAAGGACCTGCCGGAGTTCATCGAACTCGACCTGTCCAAGCTGGCTGCCGGTGACATCGTCCACCTGTCGGACCTCAAGCTCCCGGCCGGCGTGGAAATCCCGGAACTGGGCCTGGGCAAGGAGCACGACGTTGCCGTCGTCACCGTTGCGCAGATCCAGGAAGAAGTCGATCCGACCGTCGAAGGCGCCGAAGGCGACGCCCCGACCGAAGAGAAGAAGTAATCGGCCCGCCAGCCGCGGCGCCATGCGCCGCGGCTGGCACCGTTCTGCCCGATGGCTTCCATCCGTCTTATCGTCGGCCTCGGTAACCCCGGGGCCGAATACGTCAGGACCCGGCACAACGCCGGGTTCTGGTGTGTCGACGCCCTCGCCATGGACCAGGGCGAGCGCTGGTCGTTCGATGGCAAGCTGCACGGCGAAACCTGCAAGCTGCGCATCGGCGGCGAAACGGTCTGGCTACTGAAACCAGCCACGTTCATGAACAAGAGCGGCATCGCCGTCACCTCGGCGCTGCGCTACTACAAGATCGAGCCGGAAGAGTGCCTCGTCGCCCACGACGAACTGGACCTCTCGCCCGGCACCATCCGCATGAAGTTCGACGGCGGCCACGGCGGCCAGAACGGATTGCGCGACATCATGGCCCACCTCGGCCACGGCAAGTTCCATCGCCTGCGGGTCGGCATCGGCCACCCGGGGCATCGCGACAAGGTGACGCCATGGGTCCTCGGGCGTCCCAACGCGGCAGACGAAGACGCCATCATGGCCGGCCTCGGACGTGCCTTCGACGTGCTGCCGCTGGCGCTGTCGGGGAAGTTCGACGAAGCGATGAAACGGCTGCATACGGTGACGTAAGAGCGTTCCGGGTATCGAGTTGAGAGTTACGAGCAACAGCGTAGCGACCCTCGGCCCTGGCTTTTACTCGGTACTCCCAACTCTCAACTCTCAACGGTCTCTCGCTCATGGGCATCAAATGCGGCATCGTCGGCCTGCCTAACGTCGGCAAGTCCACCCTGTTCAACGCGCTGACCAAGGCCGGCATCGCCGCGGCCAACTTCCCGTTCTGCACCATCGAGCCGAACACCGGCATCGTGCCGGTGCCGGATCCGCGCCTGGATGCGCTGTCGGCGATCGTGAAGCCGCAGAAGATCATCCCGACCACGATGGAGTTCGTCGACATCGCCGGCCTCGTCGCCGGTGCGTCGAAGGGCGAAGGCCTGGGCAACAAGTTCCTCGCGCACATCCGCGAGACCGACGCCATCGCGCACGTCGTGCGTTGCTTCGAGGATGGCAACGTCATCCACGTGGCGAACAAGGTCGACCCGATCGCCGATATCGAAACCATCGATACCGAGCTGGCGCTGGCCGACCTCGAGGCCGTGCTGAAGGCACTGGATCGCGCGACGCGCTCGGCCAAGGCCAACGACAAGGACGCGCTCGCCCGCAAGCCGGTGCTCGAGAAGCTCGCCAAGGCGCTCGACCAGGGCAAGAGCGCGCGTGCCGCCGGCCTCGACGCCGAGGAAAAGGCGCTCGTCCGCGACATGTTCCTGATCACCATGAAGCCGCTGATGTACATCGCCAACGTGGCGGAGGACGGCTTCGAGAACAACCCGCACCTCGACGCCGTGCGTGCGCGCGCCGTGGAAGAGGGTGCGGAAGTGGTGCCGGTGTGCGCGGCGATCGAGGAAGAGCTGTCGCAGATGGACGAGGCCGACCGCGTAGAATTCCTCGAGAGCATGGGCTTCGACGAGCCGGGCCTGAACCGCGTGATTCGCGCCGGCTACAAGCTGCTCGGCCTGCAGACCTACTTCACCGCCGGTGAGAAGGAAGTGCGTGCGTGGCAGGTGCGTGCGGGCTCCACCGCGCCGCAGGCCGCCGGTGTCATCCACACCGACTTCGAGCGCGGCTTCATCCGCGCCGAAACCGTCGCCTACGACGACTACATCAAGTACAAGGGCGAGCAGGGCGCGAAGGAAGCCGGTCGTCTCAGGCTGGAAGGCAAGGATTATCTCGTCAAGGAAGGCGACGTGCTGCACTTCCGATTCAACGTCTGAGGTATTTCGGTCGCGCGCAGGCGCGCTCCTACAGGGGCGTCAGCGCGTAGTCGATGGCTGCGCGTATGGCGGCTACCTGGGCGTCGTTGCACTGCCGTGGCGTCGCCCGCGGGCTGTCCGGATAGACCTCGGTGGTCGTCGTGTAGCGCGCGCCGGTCATGCCCGCGCACAGCCCCAGGTCGCGCAACGCATATTCGATCACGCCGTGCGCCACCACCGGCGAGCCGATGATGTCGCCCTGGGCGTCGGCCGGCGCGATATGCGTCACCTTCGCCACGGCCTCGATCACCGCCTGCTGGAACGCAGGCTGCGGATTCGCGCTGTCGTCCACGAGATAGAACCCGTCGGGCACCTCGCCCGGCTCGTAGTCCTTGCCATCGCGTGCGGCGAGGGCGGGCCGGAACTCCGACTCGTCCGAATCCGTGGTCTCGTGCAGGTCGATGTGCATGACGACGCGGCCGTGCAACGGGGCCAGTAGCGCGACCAACGCCGCGGCTTCGCCCGACGGGCTGCCTTCGCGGAAATTGCGGTTGGGGTCGATGGCGTCCGGATTCCAGCGGTGGATCCGCTCGTACGCCCACGGGCTGACGCACGGAACCACCAGCAGGTTGGCGCGGCCGGCGTAGTCCTGGCCATGCTCGCGAAGGAACTGCAGTGCACCGTGCACGCCGCTGGTTTCGTAGCCATGCACGCCACCGGTCACCAGCATCACGGGCAGGGCATCCTGCCAGTCGCGCGTGCGCACGGCGACCAGCGGGTAGTGCTCGTTGCCGTAATCCAGCGCGCCGTAGCCGGCCACGTCGAACGTGGTGCGCAACGCATCGATGGCCCTAAGCACATCGTCGGCATAGCTCCGCTGCTTCGCCTGCTGCGAGCGCCAGGTGGCAACGTCGGCGGGGCCCCAGGGCTGGCCTGGCGTGCCGATGGGGTAGGGCGAGGACTGGTTCATGGCGATCGACGGCGGGTAGCGGGTGATCGGCGATTCTAGCAATGGCAAGGGTCAGGTTTCCTTCGCACAATTCAATCGCTTGCAATCGATTCGGGGCGTCCCTACATTCCGCGTATGAGCAAGACATCCCTTCCCGCAGGCGTGCAGCCCCCGCGTACCCTCGACGGTCAGCTCTGCTTTGCCCTGTATTCGGCCAACCTGGCCATGGGCAAGGTGTATCGACAACTGCTCGCGAAGCTCGATCTGACGTATCCGCAGTACCTGGCCATGCTGGTGCTGTGGGAGCGCGACGGGCTTACGGTCTCGGAGCTGGGTGAGAAGCTTTTCCTCGATTCGGCCACGCTCACGCCGCTGCTGAAGCGCCTGCAGGCTGCCGGGCTGGTTGAGCGCACCCGCAGCGCGCAGGACGAGCGGCAGGTGATCGTGACGCTGAGCGACGCGGGGCGCGCCCTGCAGGAGAAGGCGGCCGACGTGCCGGTCGACCTGTTCTGCGCCATGTCGTGCGACATCGATACGCTGGCGGGGGTGAAGGCGCAGCTGGAGATGTTGCGGGGGAATCTCGTGGATAGTGGGAAGGGGTAAAGCGGTGGGGAAGGGTGGTGGGGAAGGGTAGGGCTGGGGCGGGTTGGGTCGCGCGCGGGCGCGCTCCTACAAAAAAGCCGGGGTGCGGGTTAGCTTTGGCCGGCGACGGTGCGCTGGATGTGATCGAGGTACTGGTCGAGTTCGGCGACGCTGGCGAACACTTCGGCGACCGGCACGGCCTTGACGATATCGAACACCTTGCGCACCTGCGGTTGCGGATTCACCAGCAGCGTGCGGCCGCCGCGGTCGTGCATCTGCTTGCGCAATTGCGCCATGCTGCGCAGGCCGGCGCTGCTGATGTATTCCAGCGCGGAAAGATCGAGCACGAGGGTGCCGTTGTTGTCGACCATCGGCGTGACGTCACGCATGGTCTCGTCGAAATCGACGAAGGAATTGGCATCGAGTCGCCCCTCGAGCCAGACAGTGCTGCGCTCGGGCGTGGGGCTTTCGCTGCGGACGATAAGGGTCATGGGGAACGCTCGTCAGACTGGGTGGGGTCGAAACGGATGATGACGCGATTGCCACGTGCGTCGCAGGCATATTCGAAATCGCTGGCGATGCTGCGCGCCAGGTGAAGGCCGAGGCCGCCGACCTCGCGATCGGCGATGTCGCCGGGCAGGTCGGGTGGTTCGTGGTCGAGGGGATTGAACGGTTGCGCGTCGTCGCGCAGCTCCAGGCGCACGGCGTCGGTGCGCGCTTCGAGCTTGATCTCGATGGTGCCGGCGCGCCCGTCCGGATAACCATGGCGCACGGTATTCACCAGCAGCTCTTCCAGCACGAGACGGACGTCGGCACGACACGCGTCGTCCACGTCGGCACGGTCGAGGGTGGATTCGGCGTGTTCCAGGGCCTGGAACACGTCCTCCAGTCGATTAGGAATGCACAACCGCATGCAGCCGCGCCCCCTCTACGCCGGTGTCATGCCAGGTGAGTGCGAGCAGGGCGATGTCGTCGTACGCCGGTGCACCCGCCGTGTAGGCGTCCACGTCCTCCAGCACGCGTTCCACGTACGCGCCCGGGCTGGCCCCTTCGTCGACCCGCGCCACGCTGTCGAGCAGCGCGTGCGTGCCGTACAGGCGCTGGTTGCCCGCGTGGGCCTCGCTGACGCCGTCGGTGTACATGAGCAAGGTATCGCCCCCCAGCAACGTGAGTACGCGGACAGGGTAGCGCGCTTCGCGGTCGAGGCCGAGCGCGGGGCCGGTTTCCACGTCGACGAGGATGGCACTGCCGCCGGCATGCAGCACCGGCTGCTCGTGCCCGGCGCTGGCGAGCGAGAGCAGCCCGCTTTCCGTCTCGATGACGCCGCACAGCAGGGTGACGAACATGCAGGTGTCGTTGCCCTTGCACAGCTCGCGGTTGAGCGAGCCAAGGATGTCGCTGGGCGAGCGTGCGTGGGTGGCGATGGTGCGTGCCAGCGTGATCGTCCGCGCCATGAACAGCGCGGCGGGGATGCCTTTGTCCGAGACGTCGCCGACCATGACGCAGACATGCTTCGCGCCAAGCGCGAAATACACGTACAGGTCCCCGCCGACGGCGCTGGCAGGGCGCAGCGCGGCGTGCACCTCGAGCCGGCCGTCGTCGGCCAGCCAGTGCGGTTCCGGGATCAGGGCGAGCTGGATCTGCCCGGCGATCTCCAGCTCGCTGGTCATGCGCGCCTGTTCGCGCGCGATGCGCTGCGCCGTCTCGATGTGCCCGGCCAGCTGGTGGCGCATCTGGTCGAACGAGCGGGTCAGCCGTCCGACATCGTCGTTGCGGCGCACTTCGGGAAGCTGGAAGTCGAGGTCGCCGCGTGACACGTTTTCGGCACGGTCGGCGAGCACGGAAAGCGGCGCCATCATCCGCCGGGTAATGACCAGCGTGATCACGGACACGCCGACCAGGGCCAGGAAACCCAGTAGCACGTCGACCAGGTAGGTGCGCCGCAGGTCGGCGAGCACCGCGCGCTCGGGCATGCTCAGGCCGAAGGTCCAGTGGGTGCCGCGGATCGGCACGAAATAGACCCACACCGGCTCGCTGACGCGGCCACCGTCCTCGGGAGTGATCCGTACGGGGTTCTGGTTGCGCGCGATGGCCTCCAGCAGCGGCTTGCTACCGCGCGTGCCGATGTACGAGCGCCAGTCGTGGGCGAGGAATTCGCCATTGGCGTCGGCGACGAAGGCCGAGGCGTGGTCGGGCTTGGCCAGTTCGCCGAGCAGTTGCTGGAGCCAGCCGAGGCTGATGGTGGCGTCGGCGACGCCGATCACAGGTACGTCCTTGCCGGGGATGGCCACCGAGTAGCCGATCAGCGTTTCGTTGCGGGTGGCCGAGCGAAACGGCGGCTGCCAGCAGCCGTGGTCGCAGTTCAGGCCGCGAACGAACCAGGGCGAGCTCCAGTAAGGCTCGGCGTCGGCGAGGCGATCGCCCAGGACCAGCTCGCCATCCGTTTGCCGTCGGGCGACCGGGGCGTCCTCAGGCCTGAGGTGGTTCACGTCGCGCGGGATGAAGGCGGCGCTGACGTCGACCAGCTCTGGGTTCACGGCGAGGATGTCGTGGATGACCGACGCGGCCTGGTCGCGCCGGCTGCTCAACACGCCCGCCACGACCTGGGCCACCTTGGAGACGCCATCGATCCGGCCCTGGATGCGCGTCGCAGCGGCGTCCGAGACGGCCGCGGCCTCGCGCTGGGTCTGCTGGAGCATCTGGTCGCGGGTGTGGTTGAGCAGCAGGCCGCCGGTGACCACCAGCACCAGGGCCGAACCCAGGAGCACGCCCAGGGCAAGCCGCGAGGCGACGCTGCGAAGGACCATGGGTGGCTCCAGGGGAGGGTTAGGCCGAATCTATGCCTGCCAGCCCGCCGCGACAAGCCGTCGCGGCGTCATAATGACGGCTTTCCTCAGCAAGGTAAGGGCATGCCCGGTACCCAGCGCGACGTTGAATTCCGTTTCCTTGCCCAGCCGACCGACGTGAATTTTGGTGGCAAGGTGCACGGCGGCATGGTCATGAAGTGGATCGATCAGGCGGGTTACGCCTGTGCGGTGGGCTGGAGCGGTGCGTATTGCGTCACCGTGTCGGTCAGCGGCATCCAGTTCCTGGCGCCGATCCTGATCGGTGACCTCGTGACCGTGCGCGCCCGGCTGATCCATACGGGTACCTCGAGCATGCACCTGGCCGTGGACGTCCTGGCGCGCGATCTGCGCAGTGGCGAGCCGCGGCTGGCGACGAGCTGCGTCATGGTCTTCGTCGCGATGGACAAGCCCGACGGCGGCAAGCCCACCGCCGTGCCCTCGTGGAAGCCCGTGGAGGAGCGTGACCTGCGCCTGCAGGAGTACGCGCTGAAGCTGATGGAAATGTCGCGGGCGATGGAACCGCTGGTGCAGAAGACCCGCGAAACCTGAGGCCCATCCCACCGGGATCTTCCCAGCGCTGCGCGGCGCATGTATGATGCGCGGCCCACCTTCCGGCCTCCCGTACCGGAGAGGGTGTCGGGGCGTTCCGAAACCGTCATCGCACGTGTTTTTTACGTGCGGAAGTTGTTGACAGTTTCCAGGGTGCTCGCGACAATAGGCGTTCTTTGTTGGAGGAATACCCAAGCGGCCAACGGGGGCAGACTGTAAATCTGCTGGCTTACGCCTTCGGTGGTTCGAATCCACCTTCCTCCACCAGACGAGTTCCGCGCAGTGCGGGAGTAGTTCAATGGTAGAACTTCAGCCTTCCAAGCTGATTGTGCGGGTTCGATTCCCGTCTCCCGCTCCATTGATTCTCCGCGCGCTGCGTCATGTGCTCATGTAGCTCAGTCGGTAGAGCACTTCCTTGGTAAGGAAGAGGTCGCTGGTTCGATTCCAGTCATGAGCACCACTTCGTCGTCCGCGACGGTTCCTTTTTTCTCTATTTTTATTGACTCCAGCGGAGTTTAAGGCTCATGGCAAAGGGTAAGTTCGAACGCACCAAGCCGCACGTCAACGTCGGCACCATCGGCCACGTCGATCATGGCAAGACCACGCTGACCGCCGCGCTGACCAAGGTCGGTGCCGAGCGTTTCGGTGGTGAGTTCAAGGACTACGGTTCGATCGACGCAGCGCCGGAAGAGAAGGCGCGCGGTATCACGATCTCGACCGCCCACGTGGAATACGAATCGCCGACCCGTCACTACGGTCACGTCGATTGCCCGGGCCATGCTGACTACGTCAAGAACATGATCACCGGTGCCGCCCAGATGGACGGCGCGATCCTGGTGTGCTCGGCCGCTGACGGCCCGATGCCGCAGACCCGCGAGCACATCCTGCTCTCGCGTCAGGTCGGCGTGCCGTACATCGTCGTGTTCCTGAACAAGGCCGACATGGTCGACGACGCGGAGCTCCTTGAGCTGGTCGAGATGGAAGTTCGCGAACTGCTGTCGAAGTACGAGTTCCCGGGCGACGACACCCCGATCATCTCGGGTTCGGCCCGCCTCGCCCTCGACGGCGACCAGTCCGAGATCGGCGTGCCGTCGATCATCAAGCTGGTCGACGCGCTGGACAGCTGGATCCCGCAGCCGGAGCGTGACATCGACAAGCCGTTCCTGCTCCCGGTCGAAGACGTGTTCTCGATCTCGGGTCGCGGTACCGTGCTGACCGGTCGTGTCGAGCGCGGCATCGTCAAGGTTGGCGACGCGGCCGAAGTCGTGGGTCTGAAGGCGACGCAGAACACCACCGTCACCGGTGTGGAAATGTTCCGCAAGCTGCTCGACCAGGGCCAGGCTGGCGACAACGTCGGCGTGCTGGTCCGCGGCCTGAAGCGTGAAGACGTCGAGCGTGGCCAGGTCCTGGCCAAGCCGGGCACCGTGACCCCGCACACCGAGTTCGAAGGCGAGATCTACGTCCTGTCGAAGGACGAAGGCGGCCGTCACACCCCGTTCTTCAGCAACTACCGTCCGCAGTTCTACTTCCGTACGACGGACGTGACGGGCTCCATCAAGCTGCCGGAAGGCACCGAGATGGTGATGCCGGGCGATAACGTGAAGATCTCGGTGACCCTGGGCTTCCCGATCGCCATGGACGAAGGCCTGCGCTTTGCTATCCGCGAAGGTGGCCGCACCGTCGGCGCCGGCGTCGTGGCGAAGATCGTCAAGTAATACCTCGTGAAGCCAGCCCCCTGGGGCTGGCCTCCCGCTGCGGGGCGGCCCGGTCACTGACTGGCCGCCCTCGTGGTTCAACCGTTCCATCAGTACGCCAGTAGCTCAATTGGCAGAGCAGCGGTCTCCAAAACCGCAGGTTGGGGGTTCGAGTCCCTCCTGGCGTGCCACTTTCGAGCACGCATGAACACGAAGGCACAAGAAGCCAAGGGCGCGAGCCCTGCCGACATCGGTAAGCTCCTGCTTGCCTTCATCGTGCTCGCAGCCGGCATCGCCGGCTTCTACTATTACGCCGATAACCCGAGCGTGCCGTCTTTCGCGCGCGGGCTCGGTGTCATCGTCGCCGTTGCCGCCGCCCTGGCGATCGGTGCTTTCACGGCGCCGGGTCGTAAACTGCGCGGATTCCTTTCCGAATCGCAGTTCGAGTTGCGCAAGGTCGTCTGGCCTTCGCGTGACGAAACGTTGAAGACCACCGGTATCATCATTGTGGTCGTCATCATTCTTTCGCTGCTGATGGGCCTGATCGACTGGTTGCTTAAGTCGGTTGTGCTCGATTGGCTGCTGAAGCTCGGACATTGAGGTAAGGCATGAGCAAGCGCTGGTACGTGGTTCACGCCTATTCGGGTTTCGAACAGCAGGTTCGCAAGGCCCTGACCGAACGCGTCGTGCGTGAGGGTATGGAAGAAAAGTTCGGTGAAATCCTGGTCCCGACCGAGGAAGTCATCGAGATGCGCGGCGGCCAGAAGCGCCGCAGTGAGCGCAAGTTCTTCCCGGGTTATGTCCTGGTCCAGATCGAAACCGATACCAACGGCAAGACGCCGCGAATCGACGACGAATGCTGGCACCTGGTCAAGGAAACCCCGAAGGTGATGGGCTTCATCGGCGGCACTGCCGATCGTCCGCACCCGATCCGCGACACCGAGGCCGAGGCCATCCTCAGCCGCGTGCGCGAAGGTGTCGAGAAGCCCCGTCCGAAGGTTCTCTTTGAGCCTGGCGAGATGGTTCGCGTCACCGACGGCCCGTTCAACGACTTCAACGGCGTTGTCGAGGAAGTCAACTACGAAAAGAGCCGCCTGCGCGTCGCGGTCCTCATTTTCGGTCGTTCCACCCCGGTCGAGCTCGAGTTCGGCCAGGTCGAGAAGGCCTGAGGCGGGTAACCCCCGCTTCCAGCGTCCCGGGGTTTGCTTAACCCGGGCCGAGTGCCTATAATGCCCGGTTCACGCTGGAGCTCTGTGCTCCGGTGTGTCCGTGTTTCAGGGGTTCGCAAGCGCGGTCCCCATTACTCCAGGGATGGTTCAACAGCGAGGAGCCGCAAGGCGCACGCACTCGCGAGGAAAGAAGAATGGCAAAGAAAGTCATTGGTTACATCAAGTTGCAGGTGAAGGCCGGTCAGGCCAACCCGTCGCCGCCGGTGGGCCCCGCCCTCGGCCAGCGCGGCCTGAACATCATGGAATTCTGCAAGGCGTTCAATGCCGCCACGCAGAAGCTCGAGCCGGGTCTCCCGATCCCGGTCGTGATCACGGCCTATTCGGACCGTACCTTCACCTTCATCACGAAGACCCCGCCGGCCTCGATCCTCCTCAAGAAGATCACGGGCGTGGCCAAGGGCTCGCCGAAGCCGAACACCGACAAGGTTGGCAAGGTCACCCGCGCCCAGCTCGAGGAAATCGCGAAGGCGAAGGAGCCGGATCTCACGGCTGCTGATCTGGATGCCGCCGTGCGTACGATCGCCGGCAGCGCGCGTTCCATGGGTCTGGTGGTAGAGGGTTAAGACATGGCAAAGATCACCAAGCGTATGAAGGCCGCCTCGGCCGCTGTGCAGCCGGGCAAGACCTACGGCCTCGACGAAGCCCTGAAGATCGTCAAGGACAACGCCAAGGCCAAGTTCGCCGAGTCCGTGGACGTTTCCGTCCGCCTCGGCATCGACGCCAAGAAGTCGGACCAGGGCGTCCGCGGCTCCTCGCTGCTGCCGCACGGCACCGGCAAGACCGTTCGCGTGGCTGTGTTCGTGCCCGCCGGTGAGAAGGCTGACGCCGCTCTCGCCGCCGGTGCCGACGCTGTCGGCATGGACGACCTCGCCGAGAAGATGGCGGCTGGCGACCTGAACTACGGCCGCGTCATCGCGACCCCGGACGCCATGCGCGTCGTCGGTAAGCTCGGCCAGGTGCTCGGTCCCCGCGGCCTGATGCCGAACCCGAAGGACGGCTCGGTCACCGCCGACGTCGCCACGGCCGTCAAGAACGCCAAGGCCGGCCAGGTCAAGTTCCGTAACGACAAGGGCGGCATCATCCACGCCACCATCGGCAAGGCCAGCTTCGACGCTGCCCAGCTGGCGGACAACCTGAACGCGCTGATCGGCGACCTGCTGAAGGCCAAGCCGGCGGCTGCGAAGGGTCAGTACATCCAGAAGGTGTCGCTGTCGAGCACCATGGGCGTTGGCGTGCCGGTCGATACCTCGACCGTGAACGCTTCGGCCAAGTAAGTGTTACGACCCTCGCCGGTTCGCCGGCGAGGGCACGTTTTTGAGGGCAGCCGGGTTGCAAGACCGCGGCAGCCGTCAAAGACCGCAGGCGCGGATCGCGCGCGATGGCGACGAGCAGGGAGCTCGTGTTGGCAAGGAAACGCCGTCGTCGCAAGCGGGTTCGCTTAATCGGGCCATCCAGCCCAGCCGGCGTAGATGGTGCAGCCCCTTCTGGTATTCGTTTCGAATCTGGAAAGGCCACCACCCCCGGGACATCCGTCCCCGACGTCAGGATGATGTCGCCCCAGGACCGCAAGCGGCAGGAGTCGTGAGCGGAGTTCAATTGGAGGAGTGCAATGGCTCTCAATCTGTCCCAGAAGCAAGAAGTAGTCGCCGAGCTGGCAGAAATCGCCGCGAAGGCTCACTCCCTGGTCGCCGCCGAATACGCGGGCACCACGGTCTCCCAGATGACCGCGATGCGTAAGAAGGCTCGTGAGTCGGGCGTTTTCTTGAAAGTTGTCAAGAACACGCTTGCCGCACGCGCCGTGGCCGGTACCGAATTCGAGGTCGTCAAGGACGCCCTGGTCGGTCCGCTGCTTTACGCGTTCTCGCTGGAAGAGCCCGGTGCCGCCGGGCGTGTGATCAAGGAATTCGCCAAGGCAAACGACAAGCTCGTGCCGAAGGTCGTGTCGGTGGAAGGCAAGCTCCTTCCGGCCGCGCACGTCGACGTGCTCGCGTCGCTGCCGACCCGCGAAGAAGCGCTGGCTATGCTGGCTCGCGTCCTGTCCGAACCGGCTGCGATGTTCGCACGCGCCGTCAAGGCAGTGGCCGATCAGCAGGGTGGTGGCGATGTCGCCGCAGAAGCCCCGGCTGAAGCCGAACCCGCCTAAGTTCGCCGACTTTTCTCATCGAAACTTTTAAAAGGTACGAAACAATGTCCACCCTGACCACCGAACAGATCGTCGAAGCCATCAAGGCCAAGTCCCTGATGGAAATCATGGAACTGGTGAAGTCGATCGAAGACACCTTTGGCGTCTCGGCTGCTGCCCCGGTTGCCGCTGCTGCTGCTGCCGGCCCGGCTGCTGCTGTTGAAGAGCAGACCGAGTTCGACGTGATCCTCAAGTCCGCTGGCGACAAGAAGGTCGACGTCATCAAGGCCGTCCGCGCCATCACCGGCCTGGGCCTGAAGGAAGCGAAGGACCTCACCGAAGCCGGTGGCGTCGTGAAGGAAGCTGCATCGAAGGATGACGCTGCGAAGTTCAAGAAGGACCTCGAAGCCGCTGGCGCCACGGTCGAACTCAAGTAATTGGCGCCTTGCGCGCCTTGCGTTCGATCTAGCGTCAAAGCAAGCCTGGGGGCGTAAGCCCCCGGGCTTTGCCCGTTCCAGAACACTGTGTCCTGCTCCATCCCTTCGGAAATGGGACATCGCGATTCGAGAGCTGCCCACACGGGGCTCCGCGGTTCGAATCCCGATCTCCGATTTTCGATTCAACTTAAGCCGTCGCGTGCAGCGATGGCATTACTGAGACCGAGGCGGTAACAGACATGACCTACTCGTTTACCGAGAAGAAGCGCATCCGCAAGGATTTCGGCAAGCGGCCCCCCGTGCTGGGCGTGCCCAACCTGCTGACGATCCAGACCGACTCGTACAAAGAATTCCTGCAGGAACACACTAACGCGAAGTCGCGTGAAGAAAAGGGCTTGCACGCTGCCCTGAAGTCGGTGTTCCCGATCTCCAGCTACTCCGGCAACGCCGCCCTCGAGTACGTCGACTATCGCCTCGGCGAGCCGGCGTTCGACGAGCGCGAGTGCCGCAACCGTGGCATGACCTTCGGTGCGCCGCTGCGCGCCACCGTGCGCCTGGTCATCTACGACAAGGACAGCCCGGCGTCGAAGAAGGCCGTGAAGTACGTGAAGGAGCAGGAAGTCTACATGGGCGAAATTCCGCTCATGACCGACACCGGCACCTTCATCATCAACGGTACCGAGCGCGTCATCGTTTCCCAGCTGCACCGTTCGCCGGGCGTGTTCTTCGATCACGACCGCGGCAAGACGCACAGCTCGGGCAAGCTGCTGTTCTCCGCGCGCGTCATTCCTTACCGTGGTTCGTGGCTCGACTTTGAGTTCGACCCGAAGGATGCGCTGTTCACGCGTATCGATCGTCGCCGCAAGCTGCCGGTGACCGTGCTGCTGCGCGCGCTCGGCTACAACAACGAAGAGATGCTGAGCATCTTCTTCGAGCACAACGTGTTCCACCTGGGCAAGAAGGGCACGGTCACGCTCGACCTGGTCGCCGAGCGCCTGCGCGGTGAAACCCTTTCGTTCGACCTCGTGATCGACGGCAACGTGCTGGTGGAAGCCGGCAAGCGCATCACTGCGCGCCACGTTCGCCAGCTCGCCAACGAAAAGATCGCGACGCTCGAAGTGCCGGACGACTACCCGGTCGGCCGCATCGTCGCCATCGACATGATCGACAAGGACACCGGCGAAGTCATCGCCGCGGCCAACGACGAGCTCACCCTCGAGCACCTCGAGCACTTCCGCAAGGCCGGCATCGAAACCGTGCCGACGCTGTACGTGAACGACCTCGACAAGGGTGCGTACATCTCGAACACGCTGCGCATCGACAACACGCGCACGCAGCTCGAGGCCCTGGTCGAGATCTACCGGATGATGCGTCCGGGCGAGCCGCCGACCAAGGATGCCGCGCAGAACCTGTTCTACAACCTGTTCTTCACCTTCGACCGCTACGACCTGTCGGGCGTGGGCCGCATGAAGTTCAACCGCCGCGTCGGCCGCAAGGACGTCGTTGGCCCGGGCGTGCTCTACGACCACAAGTACTTCAGCGAGCGTAAGGAAGAAGAGGCCCAGCGCCTCCTCGCCGAGCAGGGCGAAACCTCGGACGTCCTCGACGTCCTGCGCGTCCTGATCGACATCCGCAACGGTATCGGAACGGTCGACGATATCGACCATCTCGGTAACCGTCGCGTCCGTTCGGTCGGCGAAATGGCCGAGAACACCTTCCGCATCGGCCTGGTCCGCGTGGAACGTGCCGTGCGCGAGCGCCTGTCGCTGGCCGAATCCGAGGGCCTGACCCCGCAGGAACTGATCAACGCCAAGCCGGTCGCGGCAGCGGTGAAGGAGTTCTTCGGTTCGTCGCAGCTCTCGCAGTTCATGGATCAGAACAACCCGCTGTCCGAAGTGACCCACAAGCGCCGCGTGTCGGCGCTCGGACCGGGCGGCCTGACCCGTGAGCGTGCCGGCTTCGAAGTCCGCGACGTGCACCCGACCCATTACGGCCGCGTCTGCACCATCGAAACGCCGGAAGGCCCGAACATCGGCCTGATCAACTCGCTGGCCGTTTACGCCCGCACCAATGCCTACGGCTTCCTTGAGACGCCGTATCGCAAGGTCGAGAACGGCAAGGTCACCGACAAGGTCGACTACCTGTCCGCGATCGAAGAGGGCGACCACGTCATCGCGCAGGCGAACTCGCCGCTGACGAAGGAAGGCAAGTTCATCGAAGACTTCGTCTCCTGCCGCTTCCGCGGTGAGTCGGAGCTGCGTCCGTCGGCCGAGATCAACTACATGGACGTTTCGCCCATGCAGACGGTGTCGGTCGCAGCCGCGCTCGTGCCGTTCCTCGAGCACGATGACGCGAACCGCGCACTGATGGGCGCGAACATGCAGCGCCAGGCCGTCCCGACCCTGCGCAGCCAGAAGCCGCTCGTCGGCACCGGCATCGAGCGCGCCGTGGCGCGTGACTCGGGCGTCACCGTGGCCGCCAAGCGCGGTGGTGTCATCGACCAGGTCGATGCCGCCCGTATCGTCGTGCGCGTCAACGAAGTGGAAGTGGGCGACGACGACGCCGGCGTCGATATCTACACGCTGACCAAGTACACCCGTTCCAACCAGAACACCAACCTCAACCAGCGTCCGCTGGTGAACGTGGGTGACATCGTGGCCGTGGGCGACACGCTGGCCGACGGTTCGTCGACCGACCTGGGCGAGCTCGCGCTCGGCCAGAACATGCTGGTCGCGTTCATGCCGTGGAACGGCTACAACTTCGAAGACTCGATCCTCATCTCCGAGCGCGTCGTGCAGGAAGATCGTTACACCTCGATCCACATCGAGGAAATGACCTGCATCGCCCGTGACACGAAGCTGGGTGCCGAAGAAATCACCGCGGACATCCCGAACGTCGGCGAGTCGGCGCTTGCCCGCCTCGACGAGTCCGGCATCGTCTACATCGGTGCGGAAGTGAAGGCTGGCGACATCCTGGTGGGCAAGGTCACGCCGAAGGGCGAAAGCCAGCTCACCCCGGAAGAGAAGCTGCTTCGCGCCATCTTCGGCGAGAAGGCCTCGGACGTTAAGGACAGCTCGCTGCGCGTGCCCCCGGGCATGGACGGCAACGTCATCGACGTGCAGGTCTTCACCCGCGACGGCATCGAGAAGGACAAGCGCGCCAAGCAGATCGAAGAGACCGAGCTGAAGCGTATCCGCAAGGATCTCGACGACCAGTTCCGCATCCTCGAAGGCGCGATCTACGCCCGTATGCGTACGGCGCTCGTCGGCAAGTCCGCGATGAGCGGCCCGGCCGGCCTCAAGCGCGGTACGGTCATCGACGACGCTTACCTGGACGGCCTGAAGAAGGACGACTGGTTCAAGATCAACGTCAAGGAAGAGGAAGTCTCCGAGTTCCTCGAGCGCGCGGCCGAACAGGTCAAGCGCCACAAGGAGAACTTCGAGAAGCGCTTCAAGGAGAAGCAGGGCAAGATCACCCAGGGCGACGACCTCGCCCCGGGCGTGCTCAAGATGGTCAAGGTCTACCTTGCCGTTAAGCGCCGCATCCAGCCCGGTGACAAGATGGCAGGCCGACACGGTAACAAGGGTGTCGTGTCGATGATCGTCCCGGTCGAAGACATGCCGTTCTCGGCGGACGGTCGTCCGGTCGACATCGTGCTGAACCCGCTGGGCGTGCCGTCGCGTATGAACATCGGCCAGATCCTCGAAGTCCACCTTGGTTGGGCGGCGAAGGGACTTGGCCACAAGATCGACGCGATGATCCAGGCGCAGGAAAAGCCGGCGAAGCTGCGCGAGTTCCTGCACGAGGTCTACAACCACGGTAACGCCGGTGCCGAAGGCGCCACCCGCTTCGTCGACCTGCCGTCGATGAGCGACGCGGAAATCGTGAACCTCGCCGACAACCTGCGCGACGGCGTGCCGATGGCTACGCCGGTGTTCGACGGTGCGGAAGAGGCCGAGATCAAGCACATGCTGAAGCTTGCGGACTTGCCGGAATCCGGCCAGACCATGCTGTACGACGGCCGCACGGGTGAAGCGTTCGATCGCCCGGTCACCGTTGGCTACATGCACATGCTGAAGCTGAACCACCTCGTCGACGACAAGATGCACGCCCGTTCGACTGGTCCGTACTCGCTCGTTACCCAGCAGCCGCTGGGTGGCAAGGCGCAGTTCGGTGGCCAGCGCTTCGGCGAAATGGAAGTCTGGGCGCTGGAAGCTTACGGCGCGGCGTACACCCTGCAGGAAATGCTGACGGTCAAGTCGGATGACGTGCAGGGCCGTAACCAGATGTACAAGAACATCGTCGATGGCAACCACGAAATGGCTGCCGGCATGCCGGAATCCTTCAACGTCCTCGTGAAGGAAATCCGCTCGCTCGGTATCGACATCGAGCTCGAAGAGCTCAAGAAGTGATCGTCGCGGCTATCGGAGATTACGCATGAAAGACCTGCTCAATCTGTTCAACCAGCAGCGACAGACGCTGGACTTCGACGCGATCAAGATCGCCCTGGCTTCGCCGGAGCTGATCCGCTCGTGGTCGTACGGCGAAGTGAAGAAGCCGGAAACCATCAACTACCGTACGTTCAAGCCTGAGCGTGACGGCCTGTTCTGCGCGGCCATCTTTGGCCCGATCAAGGACTACGAGTGCCTGTGCGGCAAGTACAAGCGCATGAAGCACCGTGGCGTGGTCTGCGAGAAGTGCGGCACCGAGGTCACCCTGGCCAAGGTCCGTCGCGAGCGCATGGGCCACATCGAGCTGGCCAGCCCGACTGCGCACATCTGGTTCCTGAAGTCGCTGCCGTCGCGCATCGGCCTCATGCTGGACATGACGCTGCGTGACATCGAGCGCATCCTGTACTTCGAAGCGTTCGTCGTGATCGATCCGGGCCTGACCGCGCTCGAGCGCGGTCAGTTGCTCAGCGAAGACCAGTACCTGGAAGCCACCGAAGAGCACGGTGACGAGTTCGACGCCCGCATGGGTGCCGAGGCCGTCTACGAGCTCCTGAAGAGCCTCGACCTGCCGGGCGAAGTCATCCGCCTCAAGGAAGAGATCGCTTCGACGAACTCGGAAACCAAGCTCAAGCGCCTCACCAAGCGCGTGAAGCTGATCGAGGCGTTCCTGGAATCCGGTAACAAGCCGGAGTGGATGGTGCTGACCGTCCTGCCGGTGCTGCCGCCGGACCTGCGTCCGCTGGTGCCGCTGGATGGCGGCCGTTTCGCCACGTCCGACCTGAACGACCTGTACCGCCGCGTCATCAACCGTAACAACCGCCTGAAGCGCCTGCTCGAACTCGCTGCGCCGGACATCATCGTCCGCAACGAGAAGCGCATGCTGCAGGAATCGGTCGATGCGCTGCTCGACAACGGCCGCCGCGGCCGTGCCATCACCGGCACGAACAAGCGCGCGCTGAAGTCGCTGGCCGACATGATCAAGGGCAAGCAGGGCCGCTTCCGCCAGAACCTGCTCGGTAAGCGCGTCGACTACTCGGGCCGTTCGGTCATCGTGGTCGGCCCGACCCTGCGCCTGCACCAGTGCGGCCTGCCGAAGAAGATGGCGCTTGAGCTGTTCAAGCCCTTCATTTTCGCCAAGCTCCAGGCCCGCGGCGAAGCGACCACGATCAAGGCTGCCAAGAAGCTGGTCGAGCGCGAAGAGTCGCAGGTGTGGGACATCCTGGAAGAGGTGATCCGCGAACATCCGGTCATGCTCAACCGTGCGCCCACGCTGCACCGCCTGGGCATCCAGGCGTTCGAGCCGGTCCTCATCGAAGGCAAGGCGATCCAGCTGCACCCGCTCGTCTGTACGGCATTCAACGCCGACTTCGACGGTGACCAGATGGCCGTCCACGTGCCGCTGTCGATCGAGGCGCAGCTCGAAGCCCGCGCCCTGATGATGTCGTCCAACAACGTGCTGTCGCCGGCCAACGGCGAGCCGATCATCGTGCCGTCGCAGGACGTCGTGCTCGGCCTGTACTACATGACCCGCGAGCTGGTTAACGCCAAGGGCTCGGGCATGGTGTTCGCGAACATCGGTGAAGTGCGCCGTGCGTACGACAACCGTGCCGTCGAACTGCACGCCAAGGTGAAGGTGCGCGTGCGCGTCTTCGAAGTGGCGGAAGACGGTACCCGTTCGGCAAGCACCCAGATCGTGGATACCACGGTCGGTCGCGCCCTGCTGGCCGAGATCATCCCGGAAGGCCTGCCGTTCGCCCTGGTGAACGTCGAGCTGACCAAGAAGAACATCTCGCGCCTGATCAACCAGAGCTACCGCCTGCTCGGCCTGAAGGAATCGGTCGTGTTCGCGGACAAGCTGATGTACACCGGCTTCCGTTTCGCGACCCGCGCCGGCATCTCGATCGGCATCGACGACATGAAGATCCCGGCTGAGAAGAAGGCGATCCTCGAGGAAGCCGAGAAGGAAGTCGTTGAGATCCAGGAGCAGTACCAGTCGGGCCTCGTGACCGCCGGCGAGCGCTACAACAAGGTCGTCGACATCTGGTCGCGTACGAACGAACTCGTCGCGAAGGCCATGATCGACGGTATCGGTACCGAGAAGGTCGCCGATGCCGAAGGCAAGATGGTCAACCAGAAGTCGATGAACTCGCTGTACATCATGGCCGACTCCGGCGCGCGTGGTAGCGCGGCGCAGATTCGCCAGCTGGCAGGCATGCGTGGCCTGATGGCTCGCCCGGACGGCTCGATCATCGAGACGCCCATCAAGGCGAACTTCCGTGAAGGCCTGAACGTGCTGCAGTACTTCAACTCCACCCACGGTGCTCGTAAGGGCCTCGCGGATACGGCGCTGAAGACGGCGAACTCGGGTTACCTGACGCGTCGCCTCGTCGACGTGGCGCAGGACGTGGTCATCACTGAACACGACTGCGGCACCGAAGACGGCGTGATGATGTCGCCGATCGTGGAAGGCGGCGACGTGGTCGAGCCGTTGCGCGAGCGCGTGCTTGGCCGCGTGGTGGTCGAAGACGTCTACGCCCCGGGCGAAGGCGACGAGCCGATCGTCACCCGCGATACCCTGCTCGACGAAGGCCTGGTCGACAAGCTCGACAAGGCTGGCGTGCAGCTCATCAAAGTGCGTTCGCCGATCACCTGCCGTGCCAGCCACGGCGTGTGCGCCCTGTGCTACGGCCGCGACCTTGCGCGTGGCCACCTGGTCAACATGGGTGAGGCCGTGGGCGTCGTCGCCGCACAGTCCATCGGTGAGCCGGGTACCCAGCTGACGATGCGTACGTTCCATATCGGTGGTGCGGCGTCCCGTGCCGCTGCCGTCGACAACGTCACCGTGCGCACCACCGGCACGCTGAAGTTCAATAACCTGAAGTCGGTCGAGCACAACCAGGGCCACCTGGTCGCCGTCTCGCGTTCGGGCGAAGTGAGCGTCATCGACGTCAACGGCCGCGAGCGCGAGCGTTACAAGGTGCCTTACGGCGCCACCATCGCCGTGAAGGACGGTGATCCGGTGAAGGCTGGCCAGACCGTGGCCAACTGGGATCCGCATACCCATCCGATCGTCACGGAAGTGTCCGGCGTGGTTCGCTTCATCGACTTCATCGATGGCGTGACCGTGCAGTCGCAGACGGACGAACTGACCGGCCTCGAGTCGGCGGTGGTGACGGATCCGAAGCGTCGCGGCACGCAGGCCAAGGACCTGCGCCCGATCGTCCGCCTGGAAGACAGCAAGGGCCGTGAGCTCAAGCTGCCGGGTACGGACATCGCGGCACAGTACTTCCTGCCGGCTGGCGCGATCGTCTCGATCCAGAACGGTGCCGAAGTGGGCGTGGGTGACGTGGTCGCCCGTATCCCGCAGGAAACCTCGAAGACCCGCGACATCACGGGTGGTCTGCCGCGCGTGGCCGATCTGTTCGAAGCCCGCAAGCCGAAGGAGCCGGCGATCCTCGCGGAGCGCTCGGGCATCATCAGCTTCGGCAAGGACACCAAGGGCAAGCAGCGCCTGATCATCAAGGACGTGGACGGCAACGAGCACGAAGAGCTGATTCCCAAGTGGCGCCAGGTCATCGTGTTCGAAGGCGAGCATGTGGAGAAGGGCGAGACCGTCGTCGACGGCGAGCCGAATCCGCATGACATCCTGCGCCTGCTGGGTGTCGAGCCGCTGGCTTCGTACCTGGTCAAGGAAATCCAGGACGTGTACCGCCTGCAGGGCGTGAAGATCAACGACAAGCACATCGAAGCGATCATTCGCCAGATGCTTCGCAAGGTCGAGATCACCGAGGGCGGCGACAGCACGTACCTCCGCGGTGAACAGGTCGAGCGCGTCCGCATGAACGAGGAAAACGAGCGCGCCGAGAAGCGTGGCGAGCGTCCGGCCGGCTTCGAGTCGGTCCTGCTCGGCATCACCAAGGCGTCGCTGGCAACTGAGTCGTTCATCTCGGCGGCCTCGTTCCAGGAGACCACCCGCGTGCTCACCGAGGCCGCTGTCCGCGGCACCCGTGATACGTTGCGTGGCCTGAAGGAAAATGTTATTGTTGGGCGGCTAATCCCTGCGGGTACGGGTCTGGCATACCACGCTTCGCGTCGTAGCCAGAGCGGCCTGACGGACGCTGACCTCCAGACCCTCCAGGGTTCGGGCGCTTCCGTCTCGTTCGAAGAAGCCCCCGCCGGTTCCAACGATAGCGCCGAGTGAGGCCCCGTACGGGCTTCGCCCGTACATACGAAATGAGGCGCATGGATGCGCCTCGTGTTCGGATTCAGGGACGATGGGTGCCGGCCGCCTAAGGCGGTGGCGCACGTCAAAATCGCTTATACGGCGGGCCGAGTAGTCGGTCTGCCTTTATGTTTCTCAGGAATAGCTTCGCATGACGACAGTCAACCAGTTGGTGCGCAAATCCCGCAGCCCCAAGGCGTACAAGAGCGCCTCGCCGGCCCTGCAGAGCAGCCCGCAGCGTCGCGGTGTCTGCACGCGCGTTTATACGACCACCCCGAAGAAGCCGAACTCGGCGCTGCGTAAGGTTGCCAAGGTGCGCCTCACCAACGGTTTCGAAGTCATCAGCTACATCGGTGGCGAAGGTCACAACCTCCAGGAGCACTCGGTGGTCCTGATCCGTGGCGGTCGCGTCAAGGATCTCCCGGGTGTGCGTTACCACACGGTTCGCGGCAGTCTCGACTGCGCCGGCGTGACCAAGCGTCGCAAGTCGCGCTCGAAGTACGGCGCCAAGCGCCCGAAGAGCTGAGTAAAGGACAAGAATTATGTCGCGTAAAGGTTCCCATCCCGCCCGTGTGGTCCTCCCGGACCCGAAGCACGGAAGCCAGCTGATCGCCCGCTTCATCAACATGGTGATGAAGTCCGGCAAGAAGTCGGTTGCTGAAGCCATCGTCTACGGTGCCCTCGAGCACATCGGCGAGAAGCACGCAGAAGCCGTCCAGCTGGTCGAAAAGGCCCTGGGCAATATTGCCCCGGCCGTCGAAGTCAAGTCGCGTCGCGTCGGCGGTGCTACGTACCAGGTTCCGGTCGAAGTCCGTCCGGGCCGTCGTATGGCGCTTGCCATGCGCTGGGTCATCGATGCCGCCCGCAAGCGTGGCGAAACCTCGATGCCGCGCAAGCTGGCTGCCGAGCTGCTGGAGGCTTCCGAGTCCCGTGGCGGCGCCGTCAAGAAGCGCGAAGAAACGCATCGTATGGCAGAGGCCAACAAGGCCTTCTCGCATTACCGCTGGTAATTAAAACAGCTTCAGATTGAGGAAAGACCGTGGCACGCACCACTCCCATCGAGCGCTACCGCAACTTCGGCATCATGGCCCACATCGATGCCGGCAAGACCACGACCACGGAGCGCATCCTGTTCTACACCGGCGTCAGTCATAAGATTGGCGAGGTGCACGACGGTGCGGCGACGATGGACTGGATGGAGCAGGAGCAGGAGCGCGGTATCACCATCACTTCCGCCGCCACGACGGCGTTCTGGAAGGGTATGGACCGTTCGCTCCCCGAGCACCGTTTCAACATCATCGACACCCCGGGACACGTTGACTTCACCATCGAAGTGGAGCGTTCGCTCCGCGTGCTCGACGGTGCGGTGTTCGTGCTCTGCGCCGTGGGTGGTGTGCAGCCGCAGTCCGAGACCGTCTGGCGCCAGGCCAACCGGTACAAGGTGCCGCGCCTTGCGTTCGTCAACAAGATGGACCGCACCGGCGCGAACTTTGAAAAGGTCGTCGAGCAGCTGAAGGCGCGCCTGGGTGCGAACCCGGTGCCGATGCAGGTGCCGATCGGCGCCGAAGACAACTTCGAAGGCGTCGTCGACCTCCTCAAGATGAAGGCCGTCAAGTGGGACATGGAGTCCCAGGGCATGAAGTTCGAGTACGTCGAGATCCCGGCTGCGCTGCAGGCGCGTGCCGAGGCCGACCGTACCACCATGATCGAAGCCGCGGCGGAAGCCACGGAAGAGATGATGGACAAGTACCTCGGTGGCGAAGAGCTGACCGAAGCCGAGATCATCGAAGGCCTCCGCCTGCGCACCCTGCGCAGCGAGATCATCCCGGTGTTCTGCGGCACGGCGTTCAAGAACAAGGGCGTCCAGGCGATGCTCGACGCCGTCGTCAACCTGCTGCCGTCGCCGCTCGACCGTCCGCCGGTCGAAGGCATCGACGAGGATGACCAGCCGGCTACCCGCGAAGCCAAGGACGATGCACCGTTCTCGGCCCTCGCGTTCAAGATCATGACCGATCCGTTCGTCGGTGCGCTGACGTTCTTCCGTGTCTATTCGGGCACCCTGAACGCTGGTGACCCGGTGTACAACCCGGTCAAGTCGAAGAAGGAACGTATCGGCCGCATGCTGCAGATGCACGCCAACGAGCGTCACGAACTGAAGGAAGTCCGCGCTGGCGATATCGCCGCAGCGGTTGGCCTGAAGGACGTCACGACCGGTGACACGCTCTGCGCGCAGGACCACGTGATCACCCTCGAGCGCATGACGTTCCCGGAACCGGTGATCTCGATGGCGGTCGAGCCGAAGACCAAGTCGGACCAGGAAAAGATGGGCATCGCCCTCGGCCGCCTGGCGTCGGAAGATCCGTCTTTCCGCGTCAAGACGGACGAAGAGTCGGGCCAGACGATCATCTCGGGCATGGGCGAGCTTCACCTGGACATCCTGGTGGATCGCATGCGTCGCGAGTTCAACGTCGAAGCCAACGTCGGCAAGCCGCAGGTGGCTTACCGCGAGACGATCCAGGCGATGGACGTCAAGTCGGATTACAAGCACGCCAAGCAGTCGGGTGGTAAGGGTCAGTACGGTCACGTCGTGATCGAACTGTCGCCGATCTCCGATGCCGATCGTGCCGACCCGAAGATCGCCCCGGCGATCAAGGACGACTTCCTGTTCATCAACGACATCACCGGTGGCGTGATTCCGAAGGAATTCATCCCGTCGGTCGAAAAGGGCCTCCGCGAAACCATCACCAGCGGTCCGCTGGCTGGCTTCCCGGTCGTCAACGTCAAGGTGAAGCTCGTCTTCGGTTCGTACCACGACGTCGACTCGTCCGAAATGGCGTTCAAGCTCGCTTCGTCGATGGCATTCAAGCAGGGCTTCGCGAAGGCGCAGCCGGTTCTGCTCGAGCCCATCATGAAGGTTGAAGTCGTAACGCCGGAAGACTACGTCGGTGACATCATGGGTGACCTTAGCCGCCGTCGCGGCATGCTCACCGGCCAGGACGACACGCCGTCGGGCAAGACCATCAACGCGATGGTTCCGCTCGGCGAGATGTTCGGCTACGCCACCACGATCCGCTCGCTGAGCCAGGGTCGCGCGATGTTCACGATGGAGTTCGACCACTACGATCCGGCGCCGAAGAATGTCGCCGACGAGGTCATGAAGAAGTCCTGATAGGGCTTCTTCTTCCACCATTCAACGTTCTTTAGAGGTTTAGAGTCATGGCAAAGGGTAAATTCGAGCGCACCAAGCCGCACGTCAACGTCGGCACCATCGGCCACGTCGATCATGGCAAGACCACGCTGACCGCCGCGCTGACCAAGGTCGGTGCCGAGCGTTTCGGTGGTGAGTTCAAGGACTACGGTTCGATCGACGCAGCGCCGGAAGAGAAGGCGCGCGGTATCACGATCTCGACCGCCCACGTGGAATACGAATCGCCGACCCGTCACTACGGTCACGTCGATTGCCCGGGCCATGCTGACTACGTCAAGAACATGATCACCGGTGCCGCCCAGATGGACGGCGCGATCCTGGTGTGCTCGGCCGCTGACGGCCCGATGCCGCAGACCCGCGAGCACATCCTGCTCTCGCGTCAGGTCGGCGTGCCGTACATCGTCGTGTTCCTGAACAAGGCCGACATGGTCGACGACGCGGAGCTCCTTGAGCTGGTCGAGATGGAAGTTCGCGAACTGCTGTCGAAGTACGAGTTCCCGGGCGACGACACCCCGATCATCTCGGGTTCGGCCCGCCTCGCCCTCGACGGCGACCAGTCCGAGATCGGCGTGCCGTCGATCATCAAGCTGGTCGACGCGCTGGACAGCTGGATCCCGCAGCCGGAGCGTGACATCGACAAGCCGTTCCTGCTCCCGGTCGAAGACGTGTTCTCGATCTCGGGTCGCGGTACCGTGCTGACCGGTCGTGTCGAGCGCGGCATCGTCAAGGTTGGCGACGCGGCCGAAGTCGTGGGTCTGAAGGCGACGCAGAACACCACCGTCACCGGTGTAGAAATGTTCCGCAAGCTGCTCGACCAGGGCCAGGCTGGCGACAACGTCGGCGTGCTGGTCCGCGGCCTGAAGCGTGAAGACGTCGAGCGTGGCCAGGTCCTGGCCAAGCCGGGCACCGTGACCCCGCACACCGAGTTCGAAGGCGAGATCTACGTCCTGTCGAAGGACGAAGGCGGCCGTCACACCCCGTTCTTCAGCAACTACCGTCCGCAGTTCTACTTCCGTACGACGGACGTGACGGGCTCCATCAAGCTGCCGGAAGGCACCGAGATGGTGATGCCGGGCGACAACGTGAAGATCTCGGTGACCTTGGGCTTCCCGATCGCCATGGACGAAGGCCTGCGCTTTGCTATCCGCGAAGGTGGCCGCACCGTCGGCGCCGGCGTCGTGGCGAAGATCGTCAAGTAAGAAAAGATCGCCGGGGCAGGGCGACCTGCCCGGTATCGAAGAAGCGGGAGCGAAAGCTCCCGTTTTTTTTTGCTTATTTTTTGACCAGGGGGCTTCCATTCGCCTGGCGAACCAGCTATATTCGTCGAGTTATATCAGCCACATGCCCTCCGGGGCTGGGCTCACCGCGAAATGAGGCGCACGGAATGTGCTTCGAGTTCGCTGGCATGGATGCCGAATAGGATGCCAACGGGCAACGAGCGCAAGCTCTGTTGACCCACGTCGTTGTGTATTCTATACTTTTCTGTCTGGGCAGGCCGTTTATGCGGTCTGCCCGACTTTTTCGGGTCGTTTTGGACGGTGTCAAGCCGTACCGGGCGGCCCGTTGCAGCACCTGTAACACGCAGTACCTGGGTTGTGCGGGGTGGCGAGAAGCCATTCCGAATCACAAGAACGTTCTTTCGATAACAGGACACGGTTTTATGGCGAACCAAAAGATTCGCATTCGGCTCAAGGCGTTCGATCATCGTCTGATCGACCGTTCGGCCAGCGAAATCGTCGAGACGGCCAAGCGCACTGGCGCTACGGTGCTCGGCCCGATCCCGCTGCCGACCAAGATTGAGCGCTACACCATTCTGGTGTCGCCGCACGTCGACAAAGATGCCCGCGATCAGTACGAGACTCGTACCCACAAGCGCGTTCTGGACATCATCGACCCCAACGACAAGACCGTGGACGCGCTCATGAAGCTCGATCTTGCCGCCGGTGTCGACGTGCAGATCAAGCTCGGTTGAGCGGACTAAAGGATACGAAGATGAGTATCGGACTGGTTGGCCGCAAGTGCGGCATGAGCCGGCTCTTCACTGAAGATGGCCGCTCGATTCCGGTGACGCTGATTGAAGCGACCCCGAATCGCGTGACCCAGGTGAAGACCAATGAAGTCGACGGCTACAGCGCCGTCCAGGTCACTGCTGGCGCCAAGCGCGCTTCGCTGCTGACGAACCCCGCCAAGGGTCACTACGCCAAGGCCAAGGTTGAGCCGGGCCGTGGCCTGTGGGAATTCCGCCTCAACGCGGAAGAAGCTGGCAAGTACGAAGTTGGCGCCGAGCTGACCGCCGAAGCCGTGTTCACCGTCGGTCAGACGGTCGACGTCGCCGGCGTGTCGAAGGGCAAGGGCTTCCAGGGCACCATCAAGCGTCACCACTTCAAGATGGGCGACGCTACCCACGGTAACTCGCTGTCGCATCGTGCCCCGGGCTCGATCGGCCAGCGCCAGACGCCGGGTCGTGTGTTCCCTGGTAAGAAGATGTCGGGCCACATGGGTGCGGTCAATCGCACCGTGCAGGGCCTGGAAGTGGTCAAGGTCGACGCCGAGCGTCATCTCATCGCGGTCAAGGGCGCTGTCCCTGGCGCGCCGGGTGGCGACGTCGTGATCCGTCCGACGACCAAGGGTTGAGGAGAGACGCCATGGAACTTAACGTTATTGGCGCCAAGTCGCTCACTGTCTCGGACGAAGTGTTCGGCGGCGAGTACAAGAAGGCCCTCGTGCACCAGGTCGTCACTGCCTACCAGGCTGGCGGTCGTGCAGGCACCAAGGCGCAGCTGTCGCGCGGTGAACTGTCGGGTACCACGAAGAAGTTCAAGAAGCAGAAGGGCGGCGGCGCTCGCCACGGCGATTACCGCGCACCGATCTTCGTCGGTGGTGGCCGCACGTTCGCAGCCAAGCCGCGCAGCTTCGAGCAGAAGGTCAACCGCAAGGCTTACCGCGTTGCGATCCGTTCGATCGTCGCCGAGCTCAACCGCCAGGATCGCCTGAAGGTTGTCACCGAGCTGTCGATCGAAAAGGCCAGCACCAAGGCCATGATCGCCAAGCTGGCTGAGCTCGAAGTCAAGGGTCGCGTGCTGCTGGTGTCGGAAGACGCCACCGAAGCGCTGTACCTGTCCGCCCGCAACATTCCGTACATCCACGTCGTCGACGTGCTGGCCCTGAATCCGGTCAGCCTTGTCGGTAGCGACTACGTCGTCATGACGGTGGACGCGGTCAAGAAGGTCGAGGAGTGGCTCGCATGAGCACCGAACGCACGCTCAATACGCTTCGCGCGCCGCACATCTCTGAGAAGTCGGCACGCCTCGCTGAGCACAACCAGTACGTTTTCGTCGTGTCGCCCGATGCGACCAAGGCGGATGTCCGTGTCGCGGTGGAAGAACTCTTCGACGTCAAGGTCGTGGACGTGAACGTCGTGAACACCAAGGGCAAGGTCAAGTCGTTCCGCCTCCGCGCAGGTGCCCGCCAGGGCAAGCGCAAGGCGTACGTCCGCCTCGCCGACGGCCACACGATCGACGTGTCGGCCAAGGCCTGAGCCAGGAGTTGAATTGAGATGGCACTGATCACTCACAAGCCGACCTCCCCGGGACGCCGCGACGCTGTCAGCGTGCGCACCGAAGGTCTGCACAAGGGCGCACCTTACGCGCCCCTGACCGAATCGCAGTCGAAGACGGGTGGTCGTAACCACTACGGTCGCATCACCACGCGTCATCGCGGCGGCGGTCACAAGCAGGCATACCGCATCATCGACTTCAAGCGCGACAAGGAAGGCATTGCCGCCGTTGTCGAGCGTCTTGAGTACGATCCGAACCGCACGGCGCACATCGCGCTGCTGTGCTACGCCGACGGCGAGCGCCGCTACATCATCGCGCCGAAGGGCGTGGCGGTGGGTGACCGTCTCGTGTCGGGCTCCGACTCGCCGATCAAGCCGGGCAACTGCCTGCCGCTTCGTTCGATCCCGGTCGGTTCGACGATCCACTGCATCGAGATGAAGCCTGGCAAGGGTGCGCAGATCGCGCGTTCGGCCGGTGCCTCGGTCCAGCTGGTCGCTCGCGAGCAGGGCTATGCAACGCTGCGTCTTCGCTCCGGCGAAATGCGTCGCGTCCCGGTTGAATGCCGCGCCACCATCGGTGAAGTCGGCAACTCCGAGCACAGCCTGCGCAAGCTCGGCAAGGCCGGTAAGAAGCGCTGGGCAGGTATCCGCCCGACGGTTCGCGGCGTCGTGATGAACCCGGTCGACCATCCGCATGGCGGTGGTGAGGGCAAGACCTCTGGTGGCCGTCATCCGGTCAGCCCGTGGGGTACCCCGACCAAGGGTTACAAGACGCGCAACAACAAGCGCACCCAGCAGTTCATCGTGCGTCGTCGCAAGTAATTAGGAAACGATCATGCCGCGCTCTCTAAAGAAAGGTCCGTTCGTTGACCTGCACCTCGTAAAGAAGGTGGAAGCCGCCGTTTCCGCCAATAACAAGCGTCCGATCAAGACCTGGTCGCGTCGCTCGATGATCCTGCCGGAGATGGTCGGCCTGACCATCGCCATCCACAACGGCCGCCAGCACGTGCCGGTGCTCATCAACGAGAACATGGTCGGGCACAAGCTCGGCGAGTTCGCGGTGACCCGCACCTACAAGGGCCACGCCGGCGACAAGAAGGGCAAGTGATGAGCACTGAAGCCAAAGCGATCCTGCGCAGCGCCCGCATCTCGGCGCAGAAGGCACGCCTGGTGGCCGACCTGGTCCGCGGTATGCCCGTGGGCAAGGCCAGCGACACGCTTGCCTTTACCAACAAGAAGGCTGCACACCTTGTTCGCAAGGTGCTGCTGTCCGCCGTCGCCAACGCCGAGAACAACCTCGGTGCGGACGTCGACGAACTGAAGGTCGCCCGTATCTTCGTTGACGAAGGTCCGGCCATGAAGCGTATGTACGCCCGCGCCAAAGGCCGCGGTTCCCGCATCCTGAAGCGCACGAGCCACATCACTGTGGTCGTCGGCAACTGATTGGGGTAAGAGACGATGGGTCATAAAGTTCATCCCACCGGTATCCGCCTCGGCATTGCCAAGGACTGGAACTCGAAGTGGTACGCAAACAAGGGCGAATATGCCCAGTACCTCGCTGCTGACCTCAAGGTCCGCGAGATGCTGCGCAAGAAGCTCGCCGCCGCCGGCATCTCGAAGATCCAGATCGAGCGCCCCGCCAAGACCGCCCGCGTGACGATCCACACCGCCCGTCCGGGCGTGGTGATCGGCAAGAAGGGCGAGGACATCGAGAAGCTTCGTAAGGAAGTCACCGACATGATGGGCGTCCCGACGCACATCAACGTCAGTGAAGTCCGCAAGCCGGAACTCGACGCCCAGCTCGTTGCCGAGTCGATCGCGCAGCAGCTCGAGCGCCGCATCATGTTCCGTCGTGCCATGAAGCGCTCGGTCGGTAACGCCATGCGCCTCGGCGCCCTGGGCATCAAGATCAACGTCTCCGGCCGTCTTAACGGCGCCGAGATCGCGCGCTCCGAGTGGGCTCGTGAAGGTCGCGTGCCGCTCCACACCCTGCGTGCTGACATCGACTACGGCACTGCCGAAGCGAAGACCCAGTACGGCATCATCGGTGTGAAGGTGTGGGTCTACAAGGGCGAGATCTTCGACCTCGCGGCCGCCACGGCCGAGGCGTCGAAGGAAGATCAGCAGCCGCAGCAGTCGTCGCGTCGCGACGGTGGTGAAAACCGCCGTGAGCGTGGCGAGCGCTCTGCCAAGTAAGGAGCGTTGCCATGTTGCAACCGAAGCGTACCAAGTACCGCAAGATGCATAAGGGCCGTAACGACGGCCTGGCATTCAATTCCAATCTCGTGAGCTTTGGCGAGTACGGCCTCAAGGCGACGACGCACGGTCAGCTGACCGCGCGCCAGATCGAAGCGGCCCGTCGTTGCATCACGCGCTACGTCAAGCGTGGCGGCAAGTTGTGGATCCGCGTGTTCCCGGACAAGCCGATCACCCGCAAGCCCATCGAAGTTCGAATGGGTGCAGGTAAGGGTGGCGTCGAGTTCTGGGTTGCCCTGATCCAGCCGGGCCGCATGCTTTATGAAATCGAAGGCGTCGACGAAGCGACCGCACGCGAGGCCATGCGCCTTGCCGCTGCCAAGCTCTCGGTCCAGACCCAGTTCGTGTCCAGGGCGGTGATGTAATGGCCATCAAAGAAATCAAAGACAAGTCGGCGGAAGAGCTGAATCAGCATCTGCTGGACCTTCGCAAGGAGCAGTTCAACCTGCGCATGCAGAAGGGCTCCGGTCAGCTTACCCAGCCGCACCAGCTGCGCCGCGTTCGGCGCGACATCGCCCGCACGAAGTTCGTGCTCGGCGCGAAGAAGTAAGGGACGGCTGATATGAGCGATAACCAGAAAACGGCGCGTACCCTCGAAGGCCGCGTCATTAGCAACAAGATGGCCAACACCGTGACGGTGCTGATCGAACGCCAGGTGCAGCATCCGCTGCTCGGCAAGATCATCCGTCGCTCCACGAAGCTCCACGCACATGACGAGACCGGTGCGAACGAGGGCGACCTGGTGCGTATCGCGGAGTGCCGTCCGCTGTCGAAGACCAAGCATCATCGCGTGGTCGCCATCGTCACGCGCGCCGAAGGCTAAGGGAGAGCTGCCATGATTCAGGTACAGAGCATGCTTTCCGCGGCTGATAACAGCGGTGCGAAGGAAATGATGTGCATCAAGGTGCTGGGCGGCTCGAAGCGCCGTTACGCCAGCGTCGGTGATGTGATCAAGGTGACGATCAAGGACGCCATTCCCCGCGGCAAGGTCAAGAAGGGTGAGGTGTACAACGCCGTGGTGGTTCGTACCGCCAAGGGTGTGCGCCGCCCGGATGGCTCGGTGATCCGTTTCGACGGTAACGCGGCCGTCATCCTCAACAACAAGCTCGAGCCGATCGGTACCCGTATCTTCGGGCCGGTCACCCGCGAGCTGCGCAACGAGAAGTTCATGAAGATCGTCTCGCTCGCGCCTGAAGTGCTCTGAGCGGAGACCAGACCATGAACCGTATTCGGAAGGGTGATCACGTCGTCGTGATCACCGGCAAGAACAAGGGCCAGCGCGGCGATGTCCTGCGCGTCGATGGCGACCGCGTGGTCGTCTCGAACGTCAACATCATCAAGCGTCACACCAAGCCGAACCCCCAGGCCAACCAGCCGGGCGGGATCGTCGAGCGTGAGGCCTCGATCCACACCTCCAATGTCCAGCTCTTCAACTCCGCCACGAACAAGGGCGAGCGCGCTGGCACCAAGACGCTCGAGGACGGGCGCAAGGTGCGCGTGTTCCGTTCGGGCGAAGTGGTCGACGCGTAAGGAACCGAAGTCATGACCCGCCTTGAAACGTTTTACAAAGAGTCGGTAATGCAGAAGCTCACTGAGCGCTTCGGTTACCAGAACGTCATGGAAGTCCCGCGCATCACGAAGATCACGCTCAACATGGGCGTCGGCGAAGCCGCCGGTAACAAGAAGATCCTCGAGAACGCCGTGGCCGACATGACCAAGATCGCTGGCCAGAAGCCGATCACCACGAAGGCTCGCGTCTCCGTCGCATCGTTCAAGATCCGCGACGGCTGGCCGATCGGTTGCAAGGTCACCTTGCGCCGTGCCCAGATGTGGGAGTTCCTGGACCGCCTGATCAACATCTCGCTGCCGCGTACGCGCGACTTCCGTGGTGTCTCGGGCCGTGCATTCGATGGCCGTGGTAACTACAACTTCGGCATCAAGGAACAGATCATCTTCCCGGAAATCGACTTCGACCAGGTCGACGCACTGCGCGGTATGGATATCTCCATCACCACCACTGCGAAGTCCGACGAAGAAGCGAAGGCACTGCTGGAAGCCTTCAGCTTCCCGTTCCGTAACTGATTACCAGGTAGATCATGGCCAAGACCTCGATGATTGAGCGCGACGTCAAGCGCTCCAAGCTCGTCAAGAAGTACGCCGCCAAGCGCGCCGAACTGAAGGCGATTGTCCTGAGCGCCACCGCCTCGTATGACGAGAAGATGGAAGCCCAGACCAAGCTGCAGAAGCTGCCGCGTGACGCTTCGCCGTCCCGCCAGCGCAACCGCTGCGCACTGACCGGCCGCCCGCGTGGCGTCTACAGCAAGTTCGGCCTCGGCCGTAACAAGCTGCGCGAAGCCACCATGCGTGGCGACGTTCCGGGCCTGCGCAAGGCTAGCTGGTAAGACCGGCTTCCGCCCTTCGGGGCGGGCCTGGTCCTACCCCGAAAGGGTGGGGCAGGGCATACGGGCTGGGCAGAAGTTGCCCAACCCGCGACAGCCTGATATAGTCGTTGGTCTGCGCAATGCAGACCGACGTCTTGTCGGCTTTACAATTTAAAGATCTCCGGTAATTCGGATATCGGTGCACTCTCAAGGGTTTTTTCTATGAGCATGACTGATCCCATCGCCGATCTGTTTACGCGCATCCGCAATAGCCAGGCCACTGGCAAGTCGGTTGTTCGTATGCCGTCGTCGAAGATGAAGCTGGCCCTCGCCCAGCTGCTGCAGAAAGAAGGCTATGTCCTCGATGCCCGCGTCGCCGAAGAAGGTGGCAAGCCGGTCCTCGAAATCAAGCTGAAGTACTTCGAAGGCCGTCCGGCCATCGAATCCATTTCCCGTGTCAGCCGTTCGGGTCTCCGCGTCTACCGCGGCAAGGACGAGCTGCCGAAGGTCCTCGGTGGCCTGGGTATTTCGATCATCTCCACCTCCGCCGGTCTCCTGACCGACGCGCAGGCCCGTGCCAAGGGTCTCGGTGGCGAAGTCATCGGCCAGGTGGCGTAAGGAGTCCCGACATGTCACGTGTAGCCAAGAAGCCCATCTCCCTCCCGAAGGGCGTCGAAATCTCCGTCGCCAACGGCACTGTCTCCGTCAAGGGCCCGAAGGGCACCCTGACCACCCACGAACTGCCGGGCGTTTCGTTCGCGCAGGAAAATGGCGTGGCCACCGTCGTCCTGGCGGATGGCGCTGACGACAAGTTCGGCGGCACCGCCCGCGCGATCGTCGCGAACATGGTCACCGGCGTTGCCAGCGGCTTCGAAAAGAAGCTCGAACTGGTCGGCGTGGGTTACCGCGCGCAGATGCAGGGCAAGTCGATCAACCTGTCGCTCGGTTTCTCGCACCCGGTTGTTTTCGAAGCGCCGGAAGGCATCACCATCGAAACCCCGACCCAGACGGAAGTCCTGGTCAAGGGCGCCGACAAGCAGCTCGTCGGCCAGGTGGCAGCAAAGATCCGTGCATTCCGTTCGCCGGAGCCCTACAAGGGCAAGGGCGTCCGTTACGCGGGCGAGAAGATCATCCTGAAGGAAGCCAAGAAGGCCTAATCGGCCTATCCGCTTCCTGGAGACAAGACGATGAACAAGAACGAATCCCGCCTGCGCCGCGCCAAGTCGACCCGTGCCCACATCCGTGAGCTCGCCGTCGCCCGCTTGAGCGTGCACCGCACTGGCCAGCACATCTACGCCCAGGTCTTTGCGGCCAATGGCACCGTCGTGGCAGCCGCCTCGACCGTGCAGAAGTCGGTCGCCGAGAACCTCAAGAGCAAGAAGAACGTCGAAGCCGCCACCACGGTGGGTCGCATCGTTGCCGAGCGCGCCAAGGCCGCCGGTATCGAAGCCGTCGCGTTCGACCGCTCGGGTTTCCGTTACCACGGTCGCATCAAGGCTCTCGCCGATGCGGCTCGTGAGGCCGGCCTCAAGTTCTAAGAGGCGTCAGGCCACGGCATCGGCCCCTAGGGGCCGGTGTCGCCCGATGTACCTACAACACCAAGCGGCGACCAAGCCGTAAACAGAAGTCCCGGCTAACTATCATTCCGGGCTATCAGGAAAAGAGATGTCCTCGACAGATCGCGAAAATTCGGACGGCATGCTTGAAAAGCTTATCGCCGTCAACCGCGTGGCCAAGACCGTCAAGGGTGGCCGCCAGATGAGCTTCACCGCGTTGACGGTTGTTGGCGACGGCGAAGGCCGCGTCGGTTTTGGTTATGGCAAGGCGCGTGAAGTGCCGGTCGCCATTTCCAAGGCCATGGAACGCGCCCGCCGCAACATGGTGTCCATCGAACTCAACAACGGCACGCTCTGGTACGCCATCAAGGCCAACCACGGCGCAGCCCGCGTGTACATGCAGCCTGCCTCGCAGGGTACCGGCGTGATCGCCGGCGGCGCCATGCGCGCTGTCCTCGAAGTGGTCGGTGTGAAGGACGTGCTTGCGAAGGCCGTCGGTTCGCGCAACCCGATCAACCTCGTCCGCGCGACGATCAAGGGTCTGCAGGCCGTCGCCTCGCCGAAGCGTATCGCCGCCAAGCGTGGCAAGACGATCGAAGAGGTTCTGGGCAATGGCTAAGAACAACGAAACCGCCGGCACGGTACGCGTGCGCCTGGTCAAGGGCCTGCGCGGCGTGCAGGGTCGCCACCGTCTGAGCGTCAAGGCCCTGGGCCTGAGCCGCATCAACGATGTGCGTGAACTGAAGGATTCCCCGCAGGTCCGTGGTCTTATCAACACGGTTTACTACCTGGTTCGGGTCGAGGAGTAAGCAATCATGCGTCTTAACGACATCAAGCCCGGCAAGGGCGCTCGCAAGACCCGCACCCGCGTTGCCCGCGGTATCGGCTCCGGCCTCGGCAAGACCGCCGGCCGTGGCCATAAGGGTCAGCACGCCCGTGCAGGTAACACGCACCGCGTCGGCTTCGAAGGCGGCCAGATGCCGCTGCAGCGTCGTCTCCCGAAGGTGGGCTTCCGCTCGCTGAAGAAGGCCGACACCGAGCAGGTCATGCTTTACCAGATCGCGGCCCTCGAGGCCGACACCATCGATCCGATCGCACTGCACGCCGCTGGCCTCGTGACCAGCCGCGCCAAGAAGATCAAGATCGTGCTGAAGGGCGAAATCAACCGCGCCGTCAAGCTGCAGGGTGTGCTCGTGACGGCCGGTGCCAAGGCTGCCATCGAAGCCGCCGGCGGCAGCGTGGAGTAATCCAGTGGCTGGAGCGCAGGGCAATTCGCTCGGCTCGCTGGGCAAACTGACGGAACTGCGTCAGCGCATCTTTTTCCTGATTGGTGCGCTGATCGTCTTCCGCCTCGGTTCGTTCATCCCCGTTCCGGGCGTGAATCCCGAGGCGATGACGAGCCTGGTCGAAGGTGGCGGCGGCCTGTTGAACATGGTCAACATGTTCTCGGGTGGTTCGCTCTCCCGCTTCTCGGTGTTCGCGCTTGGCGTGGTGCCTTACATTTCGGCGTCGATCGTGGTCCAGATGATGGGCTCGGTCATTCCGTCGCTGATGGCACTGCGCAAGGAAGGCGAGTCGGGTCGTCGCAAGATGACCATGTACACGCGCTTCGGCACGGTCGGCCTCGCGGCCTTCCAGGCCTTCGGCATCGCGGTCGCCCTGCAGAAGCAGGTCGCGGCAGGCGGCGCCCCGGTGGTGTACATGCCGGGCGCGGGTTTCGTCATGGCGTCGGTCGTCGGCCTCACCGCCGGCACGATGTTCCTGATGTGGCTGGGCGAGCAGATCACGGAGCGCGGCATCGGCAACGGTATTTCGATGCTGATCTTCGCCGGTATCGTCGCGGGCTTGCCGGGTGCCATCGCGCACACGCTGTCCATGGCGAACAACGGCGAGCTGTCGGTCCTGAAGCTGTTGATGGTGACGGCGGTGGTCCTGGGTGTCACGGCGTTCGTCGTGTTCATGGAGCGCGCCCAGCGGCGCATTACCGTGAACTACGCGAAGCAGGGCAACCAGCGCCAGTTCCAGCGCCAGACCTCGCACCTGCCGCTGAAGATCAACATGGCGGGCGTCATTCCGCCGATCTTCGCGACCAGCCTGCTGCTGTTCCCGGCTACCGCGGCAACCTGGTTCGGCTCTGCCCACCAGTCGCGTTGGCTGCAGGCGGTGACCACGGCGCTGAGCCCGGGTGAGCCGATCCACGACATCGTGTTTGCGGTGCTGGTGATTGGTTTCGCCTTCTTCTATACGGCGATCGTGTTCAACTCGCAGGAAACGGCCGATAACCTCAAGCGTTCGGGCGCCCTGATTCCGGGCATTCGTCCGGGCCGGGCCACGGCGGACTATATCGATGGCGTCATGACCCGTCTTACCGGTGTCGGCGCGCTCTACATCGTCCTGGTCTGCCTGGTGCCCACGTTCCTCCAGAACGCCTGGCAAGTCCCGTTTTACTTCGGCGGCACTTCGCTGCTGATCGTGGTGGTGGTGGTGATGGACTTTACGGCCCAGGTCCAGGCCCATCTTGTCAGCCACCAGTACGAGAGTCTGCTTAAGAAGTCCAATCTCCGCCGCGGCTGAGATTGGATGGAAGTCCCCGAGTAGGGGAGGCCGTGGCGCCCAGGTGCCGCAGGACTTCCCGTTTAGGTTAATTAAGGTTAGAATTGCGCGTTTACCGCGCTCGAAGCACATTGGAGACAGTACATCATGGCGCGCATCGCGGGTGTCAATTTGCCGGTCCAGAAGCATGTCTGGGTTGGCCTGCAGAGCATTTACGGAATCGGCCGTTCGCGGGCGAAGAAGGTCTGTGCTGATTCTGGCGTGGTCCCGACCACCCAGATCAAGTCGTTGAGCGAAGGCGAGGTCGAGAAGATCCGCGCTGAAATCGCCAAGTACACCGTCGAGGGCGATCTCCGCCGCGAGATCGGCATGGCGGTCAAGCGTCTCATGGACCTTGGTTGCTATCGTGGCCTCCGCCACCGTCGCGGCCTGCCGGTGCGCGGCCAGCGCACGCGTACCAACGCCCGTACCCGTAAGGGTCCGCGTCGTCCGATCAAGAAGTAACGGATACCGATTATGGCTAAGCCGGTTAAGACCAAGAAGAAGATCAAGCGTGTTGTGACGGATGCCGTCGCCCACGTGCAGGCTTCGTTCAACAACACCATCGTCACGATCACCGATCGCCAGGGCAACGCCCTGTCGTGGGCGACGGCGGGCGGCGCGGGTTTCCGCGGCTCGCGTAAGTCGACCCCGTTTGCTGCGCAGGTTGCCGCCGAAAAGGCTGGCCGCGCCGCAGGCGACTACGGTGTGAAGACCGTGGAAGTTCGCATCAAGGGCCCTGGCCCGGGCCGTGAGTCGGCCGTGCGTTCTCTCAACGCGTTGGGCTACAAGGTGCTCAACATTATTGACGTCACGCCGATTCCGCATAACGGCTGCCGTCCCCCAAGAAGCGTCGCGTCTAAGGAGCATACCCATGGCCCGTTATCGTGGAGCTACCTGCAAACTTGCGCGTCGTGAAGGTGCCGACCTCGGTCTGAAGAGCCCGGCCCGCGCGCTTGATTCCAAGTGCAAGCTCGAAAACAAGCCCGGTCAGCATGGCGCCAACAAGCGCGCCCGCCTGTCCGACTACGCAGTGCAGCTGCGTGAGAAGCAGAAGGTCAAGCGCATCTACGGTGTGCTTGAGCGTCAGTTCAGCAACTACTACACCAAGGCTTCGACCCAGAAGGGCAACACGGGTGAAAACCTGCTTCGCCTCCTGGAAAGCCGTCTCGACAACGTCGTCTTCCGCATGGGCTTCGCGGTTACCCGCGCCCAGGCACGTCAGCTCGTGGCCCACAAGGCCGTGACGGTCAATGGCAAGAAGGTCAACGTGCCTTCCTACCACGTCCGTCCGGGCGATGAAGTTTCGCTGACTGAAAAGGCTCGCACCCAGCTGCGCGTCCAGGAAGCGGCGACGGTCTTTGACACGATGGACCTTCGTCCGACGTGGGTCGAGGTCGACAGCAAGAAGTTCGCAGGCACGTTCAAGGCCGTTCCGGATCGTGGCGATCTGCCGGCCGATATCAACGAAGCCCTGATCGTCGAGCTTTACTCGAAGTAATCCACCGGAGCCTTGCATGGCAGTATCGTCAACTAGTGTGCTGCGGCCCCGCGGCCTCAGCGTCGAGCAGCTTGGTGCGAATCGCGCCAAGGTGGTGGTCGAGCCGCTCGAGCGTGGCTTTGGCCACACCCTGGGCAACGCGCTGCGCCGCGTGCTGCTCTCTTCGATTCCGGGCAGCGCCATCGTCGAAGTCGAAATCGACGGCGTGCTGCACGAGTACACGACCCTGGAAGGCCTCCAGGAAGACGTCATTGAAGTTCTCCTGAACCTCAAGGACGTTGCGATCCGCCAGCACAGTGGTGACGAAGTCACCCTGACGCTGTCGAAAAAGGGTAAGGGCGTGGTCACGGCGGGCGACATTGCCGTTGACCATACCGTTGAGATCGTCAACCCGGACCATGTGATCTGCCACCTCACCAAGGATGTGGCCCTGAACATGCGTTTGAAGGTTCGCAAGGGCGTCGGCTACCAGCCCGCCAGCGCGCGCCAGCATCCGGATGACGAAACGCGGCCGATCGGCCGTCTGCAGCTCGACGCGTCGTTCGCGCCGGTGTTGCGCGTGGCTTACGAAGTGGACGCAGCTCGTGTCGAGCAGCGCACCAACCTCGACAAGCTCGTGCTCGACATCGAGACGAACGGCACGATCGGCGCTGAAGACGCTGTCCGCAAGGCGGCTGAAATCATCAACGACCAGCTGTCGGTTTTCGGCGATTTCTCGCGCCGCGAGAGCGATTCGACCAAGGCAGAGAAGGGCGGTTTCGATCCGCTGCTGCTCCGCCCGATCGACGATCTCGAACTGACGGTTCGTTCGGCGAACTGCCTCAAGGCCGAGAGCATTTACTACATCGGCGATCTGGTCCAGAAGACCGAAGTCGAACTGCTCAAGACCCCGAACCTCGGCAAGAAGTCGCTGACGGAAATCAAGGATGTCCTGGGCGGGCGTGGTCTCGCACTCGGCATGAAGCTCGAGAACTGGCCGCCGCCGGGTTTGTCCCACGGCATGCAGCTCGGCTGATGTTCCACGGGGCGATCGGATTCGATCGCCCCGGTTCCTTTTGCACCAACCGGCGGATGCCTCGTGCACTTCCCCCGGCCCACCAAAGCGGTCCACAGAGGCCGTGCTCTTATAACGGGGCGTTCTGACAGCCTCGAATAGCGGGCAACCGCGGAAAGTCGGCTCATCCTGACCGGCCTTTCATAACAACAGACCTTAGAGAGTAAACGCCATGCGCCACCAGAAATCCGGTCGCAAGCTCAACCGCACGAGCAGCCACCGCGAAGCCATGTTCAAGAACATGGCCGCGTCGCTGATCAAGCACGAGCTTATCCGCACCACCCTTCCGAAGGCGAAGGAACTCCGTCGCATTGCCGAGCCGCTCATCACGCTCGCCAAGACCGATGGCGTCGCCAACCGTCGTCTCGCTTTCGCGCGCCTGCGCGACAAGCAGGCCGTCGGCAAGCTGTTCATCGAGCTCGGCCCGCGCTACCTGCAGCGCCCGGGCGGCTACCTGCGTATCCTCAAGTGCGGCTTCCGCCCGGGCGATAGCGCCCCGATGGCGTACGTCGAGCTGGTCGATCGTCCGGCAGCGACCGAAGCGGCCGACGCCGAGTAAGCGTCCTCGCCAGGCAACACCCGAAGCCCCGCCAGGGAAACCTGCCGGGGCTTTTTTTATGCCCCACCCCAGCCACCCAGCCTGCGCTACTCCCCTGTAGGAGCGCGCCCGCGCGCGACGCTCTCAGCGCCAGCCCCCACGTCTTTCCCGCCCCCCGCTAAGTCCTTGACACAGTTACAAACGAAACTTCACGCGCCTACTGACAAAGGCATGCACATCGGGTTAACGTGGGTGTCCCCGCATCGCACCATCCCCGCATGAACCCTTTTCGCTGGTCGTACCGTTCGCGCTATCTCGCTGGTTTCCTCGTCTGCGTCGGCCTCATGGGCTTCGCGCTCTACGCGCAATACCAGATGCATCTCGACCCGTGCCCGCTGTGCATCTTCCAGCGCATCGCGGTCTGCGTCATGGGCCTGTTCTTCGTCGTCGGCGCGCTGCACAGCCCGCTGAAGGGCGCGGCGCGCACGGTCTACGCCTTCCTGATCACCCTGGGCGGCGCCTGGGGCATCGCCACGGCGGGCCGCCATCTCTGGTTGCAGACGCTGCCGCCCGACCAGGTGCCGGCGTGCGGGCCTGGCCTCGGTTACCTGTTCGATGCGTTCCCGTTTATGAAGATGCTCAAGCTTGCCTTCACCGGCTCCGGTGAGTGCGCCAAGCTGGACCCGATCCTCGGCCTGCCCATGCCGGCATGGACCCTCTTCTGGTTCGTCGTCCTCATTGCCTGGGCCTGGCTGGCCCTGCGCAGCACCACCCGTTCCCCGACTTCCCGCGCCGTCCAGGGCGCCACCACGTAGGCCACGCTGTCATGCCGCATTCCCTCAAAGCCGTCCCTCCCGCGTCCCTCGACTGGACCCCGGGCGCATGGCGCTCGCGGACCGCGCTGCAACAGCCGACCTACGAGAACCTCGAAGAGCTCGAGCACGCGCTCGCCCAGCTCGGCGCCTTGCCGCCGCTGGTGACGTCGTGGGAGATCCTCACGCTCAAGCAGCGCATTGCCGAAGCCCAGGAAGGCGAGCGTTTCCTCCTGCAGGGCGGCGACTGCGCCGAGAGCTTCGCCGACTGCAATAGCCCGATCATCTCCAACCGCCTGAAGGTCCTGCTGCAGATGAGCCTCGTGCTCGTCCACGGCCTGAAGAAGCCGGTACTGCGCGTGGGTCGGTTCGCCGGCCAGTACGCGAAGCCGCGCTCGGCCGACACCGAAACGCGCGACGGCGTCACGCTGCCCGCGTTCCGCGGCGACCTGGTCAACAGCCCGGACTTCACCCCGGCTGCGCGTCGTGCGGATCCGCAGCGACTGATCAAGGCGCATGCCCGCTCCGCGATGACGATGAACTTCGTCCGCGCCCTGATCGACGGCGGTTTCGCCGACCTGCATCACCCCGAATACTGGGACCTCGCGTGGGTCGAGCATTCGCCGCTCGCGGCGGAATACAAGCGCATGGTCGCCAGCATCGGTGACTCGCTGCGCTTCATGGAGACGCTCGCGGGCCAGTCGATCTCCAGCTACTCGCGCGTGGATTTCTACACCTCGCACGAGGCGCTCCTGCTCCACTACGAGGAGGCGCTAACCCGCCAGGTGCCCCGTCAGGACGGCTGGTTCAACCTGTCCACGCATTTCCCGTGGATCGGCATGCGCACGGCGGCGCTGGATGGCGCGCACACCGAATACTTCCGCGGCATCCGTAACCCGATCGCCGTGAAGGTCGGCCCGACCGTGCAGCCGGACGACCTGCTGCGCCTCATCGATGTGCTCAACCCGAACGAGGAGCCGGGTCGCCTGACCCTGATCCATCGCATGGGCAACGACAAGATCGGCACCCAGCTGCAGCCGCTGCTGGAGGCCGTGAAGCGCGAGGGCCGCCGCGTGCTCTGGGTGGCCGATCCGATGCACGGCAACACGGAGAGCACCAGCAACGGCTACAAGACCCGTCGCTTCTCGAACATCGCCGGCGAGCTTGACCAGGCCTTCGATATCCACTCGGCCGCGGGCACGCGCCTGGGTGGCGTGCACCTGGAACTCACCGGCGAGAACGTCACCGAGTGCCTGGGTGGTGCGCGTGGCCTGGTCGAGACCGACCTCGACCGCGCCTACAAGTCGATGGTCGATCCCCGCCTCAACTACGAGCAGTCGCTCGAGCTGGCCATGCTCATCGTCCGAAAGTCCGGCGGCATGTCCTGACGGTTACGCCAACATAGTCCCCGTATCCAGCCAGCGCTGGTGCCAGGACAGCGCTTCCGGCAGCAGATGCGGCGTGTGCTTGCCGAAGCTCGCGCGCGACGCCCGCTCGAAGTAATCCTCGAGCTGCGCGCGATACGACGGATCCACGCAATGATCGAGGATCTGCCGCGCGCGATGCCGCGGCGGCAGTCCGCGCAGGTCGGCGAGCCCGTGTTCCGTCACGATGATCGACACGTCGTGTTCGGTGTGGTCGACGTGGCTGACCATGGGGACCAGCGCCGAGATGCTGCCGTTCTTCGCCGTGCTCGGGCTCAGGAAGATCGACAGGAAGCTGTTGCGCGCGAAGTCGCCCGAACCGCCGATGCCGTTCATGATCCGGCTGCCCATCACGTGGGTCGAATTGACGTTGCCGTAGAGGTCGGCCTCGATCATGCCGTTCATCGCGATGCAGCCGAGCCGGCGCACGAGTTCGGGATGGTTCGAGATCTCCTGCGTGCGCATGATGATCCGTTCGCGGTAGAAGGCGATGTTGCGCTTGAACTCTTCGTTGGCGGCCGGGCTGAGCGCGAACCCCGTGCACGATGCGACCTTGAGCACGCCATCGCGGAGCATGTCGAGCATGCCATCCTGGATCACTTCGGTGAATGCGGAAAGGTCGCGGAAACCGCTCTCGGAAAGGCCGGCGAGGACGGCGTTCGGGATGTTGCCGACGCCGGACTGCAGCGGTAGCAGGTTCGCCGGCAGGCGTCCCTTCCTGACCTCGTGCTGCAGGAACTCGATGAGATGCGCGGCGATCCGCTTGCTGGTGTCGTCGGCGGGGGAGAACGGGCTGTTGCGATCCGGGCCGTGCGTGCGGACGACGGCCACCACCTTGTCCGGGTCGCAACGCAGCGACGTTTCGCCGATGCGGTCGTCGGCATGCACCAGCGGGATCGGCTTGCGCTGCGGCGGCAGCGCGGTGCCGTAGTAAACATCGTGCATGCCGTCGATGCCGTCCGGCTGCCAGTCGTTGACCTCGATGATCACCTTCTTCGCGAGGTCGAGCCAGGTCTTGTTGTTGCCGATCGACGTCGACGGAACCAGCGAACCGTCTTCGCGGATGCCGGCCACTTCGACCACGGCGGTGTCGATCTCGCCGTAGAAGCCGAACCACACATGCTGGGCGACGTGGCTGAGGTGGATGTCGATGTAATCCAGCGTGCCGGCATTGATCCGCTGGCGGGCGTCGGGGTCGGTCTGGAAGGGCATGCGCAGCGCGATGCCGTCGGCCTTGGCCAGCGCGCCATCGAGTTCCGGCGCCGTGGAGGCACCGGTCATCAGGCGGATGCGGAAGGCCTCGCCGGCCACATGGGCATCTTCGATGCGCCGGGCGAGGGCGAGCGGGACGGCCTTGGGATAGCCGGAGCCGGTGAAGCCGCTCATGGCGACGGTTTCGCCCGGCTGGATCAGGGCGGCAGCGGCCTCTGCGCTGACCACGCGGTCACGCAGGAGGGTGGAACGGATGCGATCGGAAGACATGCGGCGGGGGAAGCAGGGGAGGGGAATGCCCATTATCCCGCCCGCTGCGAACAGCGGCCCATGCGACCATGGTGGTATGGCATCGCGCCGCACCATCGGACCGCGTCCCCGTTCCCGTCGCCCGCGTGAACCCGTGCCGGAAATGCCGACGGGCATTTGCTAATCTCAGGCCGGCCGCGTTCGAGCGGCTACGCAAGGAGTCGCGATGCCAGCGCCAAGCCCGCGCCACCACGTGCTGTACCGCCACCCCGCCCGGGTGGCCCTCGCCACGTTGCTCGCCGCATCGGTGGGCGTGGTTTCCGCCACCGAAGCGAAGGAGAAGCCGCGCATGAGCGAACACGCCGCGCATGTCACCGCGACCCAGGCCCTGCAAGGCATGCTCGAACTGATCCGGAAAACGCCGGCGGTGGGCGCGCTCACGCCCGAAGCGATGGCCGAACGGCTCGGCTTCCCGGTGAAACGCCACGGACCGGACGACTTCGGTTACGCGCAGGCGCTCGCCGGGGGCTGGGCCTTCAGCGTGCAGCGCCAGGCGGTGGCTTCCGTGGGGCCGCGCGTCGACCTCATCTTCGAACCCGTCGCCGAGGACGACACGCCGTCGCCCGAGCCGATCTGCACGCCCGACTTCAGCCACTTCACCCAGGAACTGGAGCGGATGGGCTTCAAGCGCCAGCGCACCCATGGTGAACACGGGCGCTGGACCTACGACGCGTTCGACCGGGCTGGCCAGCACGTCGAGGTGTATCCGCTGGTGGATGCAGGTTCCCGTGAAGGCGATGCCACGCGCACCTGCGTGAGCATGGTCCTCGTCCGCTGAGGGTGCCGACATGCCACTCGACGCGCGTGCCAATGCGGTGGTGCAGGCGTTTGGGCAACAGCCCGGCGTCACGCCCGACCAGCTTCGCAACCTCACCGACACCATCAATGCCTCGCCCGCGCTCGTCGACGAGGTGAACCGGGCCGTCGCGGCCGGGCATCTCCAGCGCATCGTGCCACTGCAGAATCCCCACGCCGGCGGCGAATACAATGCGTCGGCGCACGAAATGCGCCTGCCGCTGACGAGCCTGTCGACGCCCGCCGGTGGCCGTTACGACGCCTCCGAGGCCACCTTCGTGCTCGGCCATGAGCTCCAGCATGGCTTCAACGCCGCGGGCATGGCCCAGGCGCACGCGACGTTCGCCCGCGACCTGCAAGCGGTCGCCCAGTCCAATGCCCCGAAGCACGACTACACCCGGCCGATCGGCGAGGTCATCGCGGCCAGTCGTCGCGACGAAGCAGGCGCCGAGATCTCAGGCTGGAATGCCGTGGTCAGCGCCGCGCGCAGCGAGGCGCAACGCCAGCACGCGCCGGCGCCAACCCTCGAAGACATCTACAAGACGAACCCCGGTCGCATGCGCGACTTCATCCACGTCGACCGCACGCAGTCGCCGGTGCACTACGCGATGCGCTCGAACCTCACGGTGAATGCGGACATGTCGATGCCGGCGACGGCAGGCAACATCGAAGGCATGGGGCGCAATTATTTCGACCGGTCCTCCACGCTCGGCCACAACGGCAATTCGTCCTACGCCAACTACTACGGTGCGTGGGCGACAGGTACCGCGGTGCAGTTCGAGCGGCATTACGGGCATGGCCACGCCAACATGGCGGTGAACCTGCAGGCCTTGCACGTCCGCCCGGACATCATGGCCCAGAACGGCATCGACCTCGGCGCCGACCACCGCCCGATGCCGTACCAGGACACCAGCACGCAGCCACCGACGGCGCGCAATTTCCGCCACACGGCGACGTCGCACGTTTACCAGCCGGTGGTGCCCGGCAACGGATCCGTGCGCCTCGACGATGAAACCCATCCGGACCACGCGCTGTTCCAGCAGGCCCGCGGCGCCGTGCATCGGCTGGATGCCCAGCACGGACGGATCCCGGACCAGCGCAGCGAAAACCTGGCGGGTGCGCTCACGGTGGCGGCGCGCGAACAGGACATGCGCGGCATCGACCACGTGGTGTTGAGTGCCGACGCGTCGCGCGCCTACGCGGTACAGGGCAGCCTCGACTCGCCGCACAAGGCAATGGCCGCCGTATCTACCCAGGATGCGGTGAACACGCCGGTCGGCCAGAGCAGCGATGCATGGCAGGCCGTGGCTGGGCTGGGCGCGCACGTGCAGCAGGCGGCACAGGCGCAGCAGGCAAGCCAGGCGCAGCAGGCGGCACAGGCGCAACAGGCCCAGTCGCAGCACCCGCCGATGCACGGACCCTGACCCGCGCCGGTCAGTGCCCGTGGCGCGCCAGTGCCCAGCCCACGTGTTCGCGGACGACGGCGGATGCATCGGCGACACGCGCCTGCAGGGCGGCAACGACCTCGTCGCTGGTCGGCGCGTTGCCGAGGCCGACGGCAAGGTTGCGTAGCCACCCCTCGTAGCCCGTGCGCCGGATCGCCATTCCCTCGGTGCGCGAGAGGAATTCCGCTTCGCTCCACGCGAACAGCTCGACCAGCTTCGGCCCGTCGAGGCTATGCCGCGGCGCGAAGTCGGGTTCGGTCGCATCCTGCGCGAACTTGTTCCACGGGCAGATCAGCTGGCAGTCGTCGCAGCCGAACACGCGGTTGCCCATCGGTGCGCGCAGCTCCTCCGGGATGCTGCCCTTCAGTTCGATGGTGAGGTAGGAGATGCACTTCCGCGCGTCGAGGCGATACGGCGCGACGATGGCCTGGGTCGGGCAGATGTCGATGCAACGACGGCAGCTGCCGCAATGCGCCGAGGCCGGCTCGTCGAGTGGTAGCGGCAGGTCGGTGTACAGCTCGCCGAGGAAGAAGTACGAGCCGGCGCGCTTGTTGATCAGCACGGTGTGCTTGCCGATCCAGCCAAGGCCCGCGTTCCGCGCCAGCGCTTTCTCCAGCACCGGCGCCGAATCCACGTAGGCGCGGTAGGCGAAATCGCCCACCCGTTCGGTGATCCGCGCCGCCAGCTTCTGCAGCCGGTTGCGCATCACCTTGTGGTAATCGCGACCGAGCGCGTAGCGGGCGATGTACGCCTTGTCGGGGTCGTGGATGACGTCCCACGCGTTGGGCGTGCCGGGCGGAATGTAGTCCATGCGCACCGAGATGACTCGCAGCGTGCCGGGCTCCAGCTCGGCCGGGCGGCTGCGCCGGGTGCCGTGGCGCGCCATGTAGTCCATCTCGCCGTGGTGGCCATCGGCCAGCCAGCGCTCCAGGTAGGCCTCGTCGTTGCCCAGGTCGGTGCCGGCGATGCCTGCGTCCGCGAAGCCAAGCTCACGCGCCCAGCGCTTGATGTCCTGGGTGAGCGAGGCGTAGTCGATGTCGGTGGAGACGGGCATGCGTCCATTCTACTTGCCCCGCCTATAATCCTCAGGATGAACGCCCCACGCCTGGATACGGCCCTCTTCACGTCCGCGCAGTCGCGCGCGATCGACCAGCGGGCCATCGACGAACTCGGCATCCCCGGGTTCGAACTGATGGGCCGCGCCGCGGCAGCCGCCTTCGCGCAACTGCGCCGACGATGGCCCGAAGCCCGTCGCCTGCAGATCGTCTGTGGCAGCGGGAACAATGGCGGCGACGGTTACCTGGTCGGCCGCGACGCGCTGGCGGCCGGGTGGCACGTGGACCTGGTCGCCCTGGGCGAACCGCGCGAGGGAAGCGATGCCGCCCACGCGCGGCAGGTTTACCTCGACGAGGGCGGTGCGCTCACCGATCCGTCCGACGTGGACGCCCTGGCGTGCCCCGACGTCATCGTGGATGCGCTCTATGGCACCGGACTGAATCGCGCCCCCGAAGGCGCGGCGAAGGAGGCCATCGAGGCGATCAACGCGGCCGGCGTGCCGGTGCTCGCACTGGATATCCCCTCGGGCCTGTCCGCCGACACCGGCGGATGTGCCGGCGTGGCGGTGCGGGCGACAGCCACGGCCACCTTCATCGTGCACAAGCGTGGCCTGCACACGCATCGCGCGGAACTGGCCGGCGAAGTCGTGCTGCATGCGCTGGGCCTGCCCGCGTCGATCCTGGACAAGCCCGACGCCACCCTGATGACGCCGCACGGCCTGCCGCGCCGGCCGCGCGATTCGCACAAGGGCAGCAATGGGCACATCCTCGCCATCGGCGGTGACCACGGCACGGGCGGCGCGGTGCGCATGGCGGCCGAAGCGGCGCTGCGCACGGGGGCCGGCCTGGTCAGCGTGGCCACCCGCGAGGAGAACGTGCTGGCGATCAATGCGGCGCGGCCCGAGCTCATGGCGCACGGCGTGAATGGTCCGCAGGCCCTGCAGCCGATGCTGGAGAAGGCCTCCGTGCTGGCCCTCGGCCCCGGCCTGGGCCAGTCCGCCTGGGGCCATGCATTGTGGACCACGGCGCTCGACGCCGACCTGCCGACCGTCCTCGACGCGGACGGGCTCAACCTGCTGCACGCCGAGCATCGCGTGCTACCGGCCCGGATCGTCCTCACGCCGCATCCGGGCGAGGCCGGCCGCCTGCTCGGCATGTCCACGGCCGAGGTCCAGGCCGACCGCTTCCATGCCGTGCGCACGCTGGCACGCCGCTTCGAAGCCGTAGTCGTGCTCAAGGGCAACGGTAGCCTGGTCGCGTCGCCCGAGGGCGACGTCGCGGTTTGCCCGTGGGGCAACCCCGGCATGGCCAGCGGCGGGATGGGCGATACCCTCACGGGGATCATCGCCGGCTTGCTCGGCCAGGGCTGCGCTCCGTTCGAGGCAGCGTGCCTCGGCGTGGCCCTGCATGCGCGGGCGGCGGATGCCGCGGCAAGGAACGGCGAACGCGGCCTGTTGGCCGGGGATCTGCTGGAGCCGCTGCGGCGGCTCGTCAATGGCCTGGAGGCATGATGGAGCTGATGCTTGGCGACGAAGCGGCCACGATCGCCCTCGGGCGGCGCATGGCCGATGTGCTGCCCGACGGCCTGGTGGCCTTCCTGCACGGTGACCTCGGCGCGGGGAAGACCACGTTCGCGCGCGCCTTCCTGCAGGCGCTGGGCGTCGGTGAGCGGGTGAAGAGCCCTACGTACAGCCTCGTCGAAGGCTACGAATTCGGTGACCGGCGCGCGTTCCATCTTGATCTTTACCGCATCGCCGACCCGGGCGAGCTGGAGTGGCTGGGGCTGGACAGCCTCGCCGAGCCGGGCGCCATCGTACTCGTTGAATGGCCCGAACGTGGCACCGGCGCACTGCCGCCCGTGGACCTCGAACTGAGCTTCCGCCACGAGGGTGATGGCCGTGTCGTGCGCTTCGAAGCACATACGGACACCGGCCGCCGCATCGTCGCCGCGCTGGCCTGAGCGGCCGTCTACGCAACATTCCTGTACGCCCGTTGACGAAGTGTTCGCAGGTCATGGATTAACAAGGGAAAAGATCTTGCAATCCGCGGGCGCATGGAGTCCAATCCGGGCCATATGAGGGGAATCACTAACAAACTTGGCCTGCTTGCGTGCGTGACCGCCGTCGCGACGCTGGCGCCTGCCGCGGCGCACGCGGCTGACGTGAAGGCTGCGCGTGCCTGGGCTGGCCCGGAATACACCCGCGTGGTCTTCGATCTCTCCGGCCCCGCCACCTACAAGATGTCCCAGGGCGATACCCCGGGCAGCGTGGTGCTGGACATCGCCGGAAGCACCGTCACGGCCGATTTTTCGGCGCCGGGCGGGCAGGGGCTGTTCAAGTCCATGACCACCGGCAAGCAGGGTTCCTCCGCGCGGATGATCGCGACGGTCGACCCGAAAGCCAAGCCGAAGAGCTTCCTGCTCAAGCCGGCCGGCGATTACGGCTACCGGCTGGTGCTCGACCTCTATCCGGGTGGCCAGAGCGATCCGGGCGACAACCCCGTGCCGCGCGACGACGACACCCCGTCGGTCGCCAAGGCCCTTGCCGATGCCCCAGCCGACGCCCCCGTGGCGACGGCGGGCAAGGGCCGTCGCGGCAAGACCATCCCTGCTGGCGTCCCGCCGATGGCTGGCGGTGGCCGCAAGGTGGTGGTCGCGATCGATGCTGGCCATGGTGGTGAAGATCCGGGCGCCAAGGGCGCCACCGGCATGCGCGAGAAAGACGTCACCCTGATGGTGGCGCGCGAGCTTGCCGACCAGATCAATCGCCAGCCCGGCATGCAGGCCGTGCTGACCCGCAATGGCGACTATTTCATCCCGCTGAAGCGGCGCTACCAGATCGCCCGCGAGCACAACGCCGACATGTTCGTGTCGATCCACGCGGATGCGTTCAAGAACAGCGATGCCAAGGGCTCGTCGGTGTGGGTGCTGTCGCCCCGCGGCAAGACCTCGGAAGCGGCGCGCTGGCTGGCAGACCGCGAAAACCGCGCCGACCTGGTCGGCGGCGTCTCGCTGGACGACAAGGACGATTCGCTGGCCGCCGTGCTGCTCGACCTGCAGCAGGGCTATGCCATGCAGGCGTCCGAGCAGATCGCCGGCAACGTGCTGAAGGCGCTGGGCCACCTCGGCCCGACCCACCGTGGCTACGTGGAGCGCGCGAACTTCGTCGTGCTGCGTTCGCCCGACGTGCCGTCGATCCTGGTCGAGACCGCGTTCATCACCAATCCCAGCGAAGAGACCCGGCTGCGCAGCGAAGATCATCGCCGCGAGCTGGCCACGGCCGTGCTGGGTGGCGTGCGCAACTATTTCGAATCGATGCCGCCGCCGGGCACGTGGTTCGCCGCCCAGGCCTCGCGCCGGAACGGCACCTACGTGGCCTCGACGCCCGCGCCGGTGCAGACCGACGACGCCGACGACGGCGCGGCCGATGCCCCTGTGGGCAAGGCCGTCGTTGCCTCGTCGAAGGCGCCGCCGCCGGTGGTGTCTGCAAAGCCCGCGAAGAGCCTGGCGAAGGCCGATGCGCCGGCCCGGAAATCCACCGGCCGTGCCGATGACAACGTCCGCGACCTGCACCGGGTCAATCGCGGTGAGACGCTGACCGGCATTGCCCAGCAGTACGGCGTCTCGGTCGGCGCGCTGAAGATGGCCAACAAGATGAACGACAACACCGTGCGCGTGGGTAGCGTCATGGTGATCCCGTCCGGCTGAGACAAGAGCGGAGGTGGGAGGAGGGAAGTGGGGGCGCCTGACCGACGTGCCGCCCCCACTTCCCATCTCCCACCTCCCGCTCGCGGGCAGGCGAGTGCGCGCTCGATGCTCTATCCTTCCAGCCTGAACGTGCAAGTCAGGCCCAAGCCATGCCCATCCGCCCCCTTCCGCCGGCGCTGATCAACCAGATCGCGGCCGGCGAGGTCATCGAACGCCCCGCGTCGGTGGTCAAGGAACTCGTTGAAAACAGCATCGATGCCGGTGCGCGCCGCATCGAGGTCGACATCGAGCAGGGCGGCGTGCGGCTGATCCGCGTGCGCGACGACGGTGGCGGCATCCCGCGCGACGAGCTGCCGCTCGCGGTGGCCTCGCACGCCACCAGCAAGATCGCCAGTTTCGACGACCTGGAGCGGGTCGCCAGCATGGGCTTCCGTGGCGAAGCGCTGGCCTCCGTGTCGTCGGTGGCGCGCTTCTCGCTCACTTCGCGGCACGCCGGGCAGGATGCCGCGTGGCGGATCGAAGTGGATGGCGGCAAGTACCAGGATGCGCGTCCCGCGCAGCACCCGCCCGGCACCACCATCGAAGTGCGCGACCTGTTCTACAACGTGCCGGCGCGACGCAAGTTCCTCCGTGCCGAACGGACCGAATTCGCCCATATCGACGACCTGCTGAAGTCGCTGGCGCTGGCGCGCGAAGGCGTGGATATCCGGCTGACCCATAACGGCAAGCCGGTGCGCCTGCTCAAGCCCGCGCGCGACGAACACGCCGCGCTGGCGCGCGTCGCCGAGGTGCTGGGCCCGGAATTCCCCGGCCAAGCCTTGCGCGTGGAGCATGCCGCCGCGGGCCTGCGCCTGTCCGGCTGGGTCGGCCTGCCGACGGCCTCGCGTGCCCAGGCCGACCAACAGTATTTCTACGTCAACGGGCGCCTCGTCCGCGACCGGATCGTCGCGCATGCCGTGCGACAGGCCTACGCCGACGTGCTGTTCCACGGTCGCCATCCGGTCTTCGTGTTGTTCCTCGAGCTCGACCCGGTCGGCGTGGACGTCAATGTCCATCCGGCGAAGAGCGAAGTGCGCTTCCGCGAACAACGCCTGATCCACGATTTCCTTTTTCGTACCCTGCACGAAGCGCTGTCGCAGACCCGCGCCGGTGCAAACGCACAGGAGACGGCGCTGCCGGTCGGCACCGCGGCCGCGTACGACGGCCGCCCCGCGCAACCGATGGCGGGCATGCCCGCGTGGCCGCAGCAGGCCAGCCAGTCGCGCCTCGACCTGGGCGTGCGCGAGGCGCCGTTGTCGGACTACGCCACCTTGTTCGGTGCGCCGTCCGCGACGCCGACGCCTTTCGCCGCGCGGCCCTCGTCGGCGTGGACGCCGACGCTGGCGCAGGATCCGGAGCAGGGCACGGACGTGCCGCCACTGGGCTACGCCATCGCCCAGCTGAAGAACATCTACGTGCTGGCGGAAAACGAACACGGCCTCGTGCTCGTCGACATGCACGCGGCGCACGAACGCATTACCTACGAGAAGTTGAAGAACGGCCGGGTCACCGCCAACCTGCGCTCGCAGATGATGCTGGTGCCGTTGTCGATCGCGGTCAGCGCGAAAGAAGCCGCCGCCGCGGAAGAGCACGCCGATGCGCTCGCGGAGTGGGGCCTGGAGCTCTCGCGTAGTGGCCCCTCGGGTGTCGTCGTGCGCCGGATCCCCTCCCTGCTCGAAGGCGCGGACGTGGCCCAGCTCACCCGCGACGTGCTCGGCGAACTGGCCCAGCACGGCAGCTCCCGCCGCCTGGAAGAACTCGAGAACGAGCTGCTCTCGACCATGGCCTGCCACGGCTCCGTGCGTGCCGGCCGGCGCCTTGGCCTGCCTGAAATGAATGCACTGCTACGCGAGATGGAAGCCACCGAACGCAGCGGCCAGTGCAACCATGGCCGTCCGACGTGGGTGCAGCTTTCGCTGTTCGAGCTGGACAAACTCTTCATGCGCGGCCGCTGAGCCGGGCCGACCAACGAGGTTCCCGATGATCCGCATGTTCGCTCTCGCATCCGCCGTCGCCATGGCCTCCGGCAGTGCACTCGCTACCGACGATCTCACCGCGACGGTGGAGAAGGCCCGCGCCGAACGGCTGGCGACGTTGACGGCGCCCGACGGCTGGCTGAGCCTGATCGGCCTGGAATGGCTTCAGCCCGGTGCCAACCGCGTGGGTAGCGCGTCGGATAACGACATCGTGCTGAAGGCGGGCCCGGCCCACCTGGGCACGATCACGCTGGACACGAGCGGCGCGGCCACGATCGAGCTTGCCAAAGGCAGCGGGGCGACCGTCGACGGCCGCGAGGTGGAACGCGCCACGCTGGTCGACGATAGCGCCGGGCGCAAGCCCACCGAGGTGCGCTTCGGTTCGGCACAGTTCTTCGTCATCGCACGCGATGGTCGCAAGGCGATCCGCGTGAAGGACGAAAACGCGGAAACGCGCACGCACTTCCTCGGCCTGGATTACTTCCCGGTCGATGCCTCGTGGCGCGTCGTCGCCGACTGGGTGCCGTTCGACCCGCCGCACGAGCTGGAGATCGGCTCGGTGCTCGGCACGATCGACAAGGAGAAGGTGCCGGGCAAGGCGGTGTTCACCCGCGATGGGCAGACCTTCGAGCTGTACCCGATCCAGGAAGAACCGAACTCACTGTTCTTCGTGTTCGCCGATCGCACCAGTGGCAAGGAAACGTACGGCGCCGCGCGTTTCCTCGACACGCCGCTGGCGAAGGACGGCAAGCTGGTGCTGGATTTCAACCAGGCACGCAACCCGCCGTGTGCATTCACGCCTTACGCCACGTGCCCGCTGGCGCCGCCGGAGAACCGGCTGGATGTGCGGGTGACCGCCGGTGAGAAGAATTACCGCGGGCATCATTGAGGATTGCGGGCACCATTTACGATTGCGGGCACCATTGACGATTGCGGGCACCATTGACGATTACGCCGATGTGATCGCGCGCAGGCGCGCTCCTACAGGGGATGCGCCGCGCGCGCGACCGAACGTCACGCGCCCTTGAACGACGCCTTTCGCCGCTCCAGGAACGCCGACGTCCCCTCGCGCATGTCCTCGGTCGAGAACGCGATCGCAAAGCCCTGCGTTTCAAACGCCAGGCCCTGGTCGATCGCGCACTCGCCGCCTTCGATCACGGCCTCGAGGATGCCCTTCAGCGCCAGCGGCGCCGCGCCGGCCAGCTGGTCGGCCATGGCGTCGACGGCCGTGTCGAGTTCGTCCGCCGCAACCACGCGGGTCACGACACCCAGCCGCTCGGCGCGCGCCGCATCGATCTGCTGGCCGAGCAGGCACAGTTCCAGTGCCGCGCCGCGACCGGCGAGGCGGGTGAGCCGTTGCGTGCCGCCGAAGCCCGGGATCAGGCCCAGGCCGATTTCCGGCTGACCGAACTTCGCCTTTTCGCTGGCCACGCGCAGGTGGCACGCCATCGCCAGCTCCATCCCGCCGCCCAGCGCGTAGCCCTGGATCTTCGCGATCACCGGCTTGCCCAGCCGTTCGATCGTCAGCATCAGCTCTTGCCCGGCGCGCGAGGCGGCCTGCGCTTTCACCGGCGACCACGCCGTCATCTCGGAGATATCCGCGCCGGCCACGAACGCCTTTTCACCGGCGCCGGCCAGTACCACCACACGCACGGCATCGTCCTGCTGTGCCTGGCGGAAGGCGAGGGTCAGTTCCCCGATCGTCTCGCGATTCAATGCGTTGAGCTTGTCGGGCCGATTCACGGTAACGGTGCGGACGGCACCGCGGTCGGTGGTGGTCAGGGTGCGGTAGGCCATGGTCGCTCCGGCAGGTGGGGAAGACGGCGGATGGTAACAGGGGAACTCTTCCCGCCGGATGGCGTCTCATGGGGGGTATCGGGCGGGATCGTGGATGATGGACTATCCTCCACGCGTGCCCGGAATCCGGGTCCATGGAGAACGGGATGTCACCCACGCGTCTGCTTGCCATTGCCACGGCCTTCTGCTGCGGCACGGCGTTCGCCCAGGCCGCGCCACCGGCGCAAGGCCAGGCAGGGGCGACGGCGATCGACAAGACCAAACTCTCCTATGCCATCGGTTACCAGATCGGCACCCAGTTCGCGAACAGCGCCCAGCCCGATGTCGACATCGCGATCCTGGTCAAGGCATTGCAGGATGGTTACGCCAAGCGTGCACCTGGCGTGCCGGTCGACGTCATGCAGCAACAGCTGGTCAACTTCGACGCCAAGGTGCAGCGCGATTCGGTCGTGGAATTCCGCCGGGTGGCCACCGCGAACGCGAAGCGCAGCGCGGATTTCCTCGCGAAGAACAAAACCCGCGGCGGCGTGGTGACCCTTCCGTCCGGCATCCAGTACGAAGTGCTGGCGCGTGGCGGCGGCAAGCAGGCCCAGCTCACCAGCACCGCCACGGTGAATTACCGCGGCGCCCTGATCGACGGCACCGAGTTCGACAGCTCCTACGCGCACGGCAAGCCCGTCACTTTCACCGTCAACCGGGTGATCCCCGGCTGGCAGGACGTGATCCCGCGGATGCATGTCGGCGACAAGTGGAAGGTGGTGATCCCGCCGCAGCTGGCGTACGGCGAGCGCGGCGAACTGCCGCGCATCGGCCCGAACGAGGCGCTGGTCTTCGAGATCGAACTGGTCGACGTCCGCCCGTAAGCAGCCCGCGCTAGAATGGCCGTTGCCATGGCCATCGTCCCCTCCACGTCCTTGCCCCTGACGCCGTGCACCGGTGTGTGTCGACTCGACGCGCGCGGCCTGTGCGAAGGCTGCCTGCGCACCGGTGGCGAGATCGCCGCGTGGCGCACCCTCAGCGACGAGCAGAAGCTGTGGATCATGGACGAAGTGCTTCCGCATCGGCAGGCTGGCTGATGGACGACCTGCTGGCGCGACTGCACGGGGCCCTGCTCCCGCTGGAAGCCCCGCCCGGTCCGAAGGGCTGGAACCACGACGACATGGTCAGGCTGATCGGCGACGTGCCACGCCGGCGTGCCGCCGTGCTGATCGGCATCCGCGACGACCGCGAGCAGAACGTGCTCTTCACCGTGCGCACCGACACCTTGCAGCAGCACGCGGGGCAGGTGGCCTTCCCGGGCGGCCGCGTGGAAGCGAGCGACGCGGACGTGGTCGCCACGGCCCTGCGCGAAAGCCACGAAGAAATCGGCCTCGACGCCCACTACGTCACGCCGCTCGGTTATCTCGAATCGATGGAAACGATCAGTGGCTTCAGCGTCACGCCGGTGGTCGCACGCATCGCCGCCGACGCGCCGACCAAACCCGACCCGGGCGAGGTGGCGGAAATCTTCGAAGTGCCGTTCGCGTTTTTCATGGACCCGGCGAACCATCGCCGCTACCGGATGGAGTTCCGCGGCCACGATCGCGAGATGGTCGAGTTCCTGCATGCGGGGTATCGCATCTGGGGCGCCACCGCCGCGATGTTGTTCAACCTGCTGAAGCGGATGGGCCAGCCATGTTGATTTCGCGCACGATCATCGACGCGGCCACGGCCGCCCATCTCCCGCCCGACGAAGTGTTGTTCGTCGATGCCCGCTTCGACCTCGCCGATCCGGGCAGGGGCGACCGTGATTACGCTGACGCACATGTCGTCGGCGCGGTGCGCGCCGACCTCGATCGCGAGCTCGCGGACATGGCCACCCCGGCCAATGGTCGCGGTCGCCACCCGTTGCCCGAACGCGCCGCGTTCGAGGCGTTCCTGTCGCGCATCGGCTGGCGCCCCGACATCCAGGTCGTGGCCTACGACAGTGCTGGCGGTGCGCTCGCCGCAGCGCGTTTCTGGTGGCTGGCGCGCCTGGCCGGCCTGGACAATGTCGCGGTGCTGGACGGTGGCTGGCCGGCGTGGCTCGCCGCGAAGCTTCCGATCGACGGCGAGGTGCCCGTCCGCGCGCCGACCAGTGTCGAGGCGTGCTTCGATCCCGCCGGCACCGTCTCCGTCGAGGAACTCACGGCCGGCCTGGCGAGCGGCCGGGTGGTCTTGCTCGACGCGCGCGCCGCGCCGCGATATCGCGGTGAGGTGGAACCACTGGATCCCGTGGCGGGCCATGTACCGGGCGCGCGCAACCGCCCCTTCGGCGACAACCTGGATGCGGACGGTTTCTTCCACGGTCCCGAAGTGCTGCGCCGTGCTTTCGAAGCGGTGATTGGCCCGCATCCGGCCGAAGACGTCGTGCACATGTGCGGCTCCGGCGTCACCGCCTGCCATAACCTGCTGGCGATGGAGTACGCCGGGCTTTGCGGGTCGCGGTTGTATGCGCCCTCGTGGAGCGGATGGGTGTCGGACCGCTCGCGCGCGGTGGCGCTCGGCGAGCACTGAGCGGCCCGCCGGGGGTTAAAGCACCACCGTCCTGCGCTCACGCGCCGAAAGCTGTGCCGCCTCGATCACCCGGATCACGTCGCGCGCCTCCCGTGCCGACACGGGCAGGGCGCCCTCGCCACGGATCGCCGCGGCCACGCCATCGTAAAACGCGGTGTAGCGACCGGGCAGGGTATCGATCGTGGTGCCCGTGCCGTCCACGTCGGTAAAGCGGCCGAAGAACGCCGGTTCATCTTCGCCCCAGCCCGCGCCGCCCGGCCGCTTGCCGGCGCGCAGCGCGGCTTCCTGGCCATCGATGCCGTACTTCACGTAGCTGCCGCCATCGCCGTGGACGAGGAAGCGCGGGCCGGGATCGCGGACCAGCACGGAGGCATGCAGCACTGCGCGGCGATGGCCGTAGTCGAGCACCACGTGGAAATAATCGTCGACCTTCGCTGCCGCGCGCTGGCGCGTCACGTCGGCGGTCACGGCGCGCGGCAAGCCGAACAGCACCAGCGCCTGGTCGAACAGATGCGCGCCAAGGTCATATAGCAGACCGGATCCCGGTACCTCGGTCTCGCGCCAGCCCGGCTTGATCTCGGGACGGAAGCGATCGAAGTGCGCTTCGAAGTACACCACCTCGCCCAGTCGGCCGTCTTCGACCAGGCGGCGCACGGTCAGGAAATCATTGTCCCAGCGGCGGTTCTGGAACACGGACAGATGTCGCTGCTTAGCCGCCGCCAGCGCGATCAGCGCTTCGGCCTCGGCGGCATTCAGCGTGAATGGCTTGTCGACCACCACGTGCTTGCCGGCTTCGAGCGCCGCGCGCGCCAGTGGGGCGTGGGTATCGTTCGGCGAGGCGATCACGATCAGCGCGAGGTCGGGATCGTTGAGCAAATCTTGAGGATTTTCGTACGCACGCGCCTCGGGGAAGTCGCGCGAAATCTCCTCGACGCGACGGCTGCCGATGGCCGCCAGGCGCAGCCCTTCGGCGGCCGCGATCAACGGCGCATGGAAGAAAGCGCCTGCGGTGCCGTAGCCGATGAGGCCGGTGGGGATCGGTTGCATGGTCGCTCCGGGCAAGGACAGGCCCCAAGGGTAGCGCGGGTCGCTTCAGCGTTTCGTTTAGGATCCTGCCCTTTGTTGCATGCCACCCGGTAAGTCCATGACCGCTTTGGAAATCGATGCCACGCCGCGCGCGCGGCTGCCCCGCCAGATCCCATTCATCATCGGCAACGAAGGCTGTGAGCGTTTCAGCTTTTACGGCATGCGCAACATCCTGACCCCGTTCCTGGTCAGCTCGCTGCTGCTCTACCTGCCCGAGGCGGCCCGGCCGGGTGCCGCCAAGGATGTCTTCCATACCTTCGTCATCGGTGTGTATTTCTTCCCCTTGCTGGGCGGCTGGCTGGCCGACCGCTTCCTCGGCAAGTACCGCACGGTGTTGTGGCTGAGCCTGGTCTACTGCGTGGGCCACCTGTGCCTGGCCCTGTTCGAGCACAGCGTCGCGGGCTTCTACACGGGGCTGGCGTTGATCGCGCTGGGCGCGGGCGGGATCAAGCCGTGTGTCGCCGCCTTTGTCGGTGACCAGTTCGACGAGACCAACCGGCGGCTCGCCCGCGTCGTCTTCGACGCGTTCTACTGGATCATCAACGTCGGCTCGTTCCTCGCCTCGCTGTTGATGCCGTTCTTCCTGCGCGAATACGGTGCCGCCGTTGCGTTCGGACTGCCCGGGGCGCTGATGTTCGTCGCCACCGTGGTGTTCTGGATGGGGCGCAAGCACTACGTCATGCTGCCGCCGGTGCGCCGCGATCCGCATGGTTTTGCCCAGGTGGTGCGCAGTGCGCTGCTGGCCCGCGCGCCCGGACAAGGCCGGCCCGGCCTGGCGATCGCGCTGGCCGCGCTGGTGCTTGCCTGCGCGGCGCTCGGCCTCGCGCCGTCGCTGGGCATCGTTGCCTCGCTGTGCATCGCACTGGTGCTGGTGCTGGGCGGCATCGTCGCCGGCACGCGCCTGCAACTGGATCGCGTGGAAGGGCTGCATCCGCGCGAAGCCATCGATGGCGTCGCCGTCGTGCTGCGGGTGCTGATCGTGTTCGCGCTGGTCACGCCGTTCTGGTCGCTGTTCGACCAGAAAGCGTCCACGTGGGTGTTGCAGGCGAATACGATGGCCGCGCCCGGATGGTTGCACCCGGCGCAGATGCAGGCGGTGAACCCGGCGCTGGTGTTGCTGCTGATCCCGTTCAACAACCTCGTGCTCTATCCCTTGCTGCGCCGCCGTGGCCTGGAGCCCACCGCCCTGCGCCGGATGACCGCGGGTATCGCGTTCTCGGCGATCGCCTGGGTGATCGTCGGCGTGCTCCAGCTCGCACTGGACGGCGGCAGCCCGGTGCATATCGCATGGCAGGTGCTGCCTTACGTGTTCCTCACCATGGGCGAAGTGCTGGTCTCGGCGACGGGGCTGGAGTTCGCCTATAGCCAGGCCCCGCCGTCGATGAAGGGCACCCTGATGAGCTTCTGGACGCTGAGCGTCACGGTCGGCAACCTGTGGGTGCTGCTGGCCAATGCCGGCGTCCGGAATGACGCCGTGCTGGCGGGGATCGCGCATACCGGCATCGGTGCGACCGCGTTCCAGATGTTCTTCTTCGCGGCGTTCGCCGCGCTGGCCGCGCTGGCCTTCGGCCTCTACGCCCGGCGTTACCGGGTGGTCGACTACTACCGCTCCACGTAACCTACACCGTGTGCGGGCGCACCCTTGTGCCCTTCCATAAGAGGCCGAGCCCATGGTTGATCCGAAGCACGCATCGCCGTTGCCCGTCGCCGCCACGTCCGAATGGCCCGGCAAGGTGATCCTCGTCACCGGTGGTGCCCAGGGCGTGGGCAAGGGCATCGCCCAGGCCGTGCTGGATGCCGGTGGCAGCGTCGTCATCGGTGACCTCGACGCCGAGGCTGGCAAGGCCTGCATGGACGAGTGGAACGTGGGCGACCGTGCGTCCTTCCTGATGCTCGATGTGTCGAAGGAGGCCAGTGTCAGGCGTTTCGTCGAGGGTGCGCTGCGCCGCCATGGCCGCATCGACGGCCTGGTGAACAACGCAGGCATCGCCGACCCGCACAACGATCCGATCGAACGGATGGACTGGGCCGTGTGGAAGCACCGCCTTGAAACCAACCTCGGTGGCGTGTTCCTGTGCAGCAAGCACGCCCTGCCGGCCCTGAAGAAAAGCAACGGCGCGATCGTCAATATCTCATCGACGCGTGCCCACCAGTCCGAGCCGCACAGCGAAGCCTACGCGGCGAGCAAGGGCGGCATCGTTGCCTTTACCCATGCGCTGGCGATCAGCGCGGGGCCGGTTCGCGTCAATGCGATCAACCCCGGCTGGATCGTCGTCGACGACTGGAAAAAGCCGTCCGCACGCAAGAAGCCGAAGCTATCGGCCGCCGATCATGCGCAGCATCCGGTCGGCCGCGTGGGCATACCGCCGGACATCGGTGCGCTTGCGGTGTTCCTGCTTTCCTCGCAGGCAGGTTTCATCACCGGCGAAAACTTCACGGTGGACGGTGGCGTGTCGCGGAAGATGCAGTACGTCTGATCTGCTGGCGCCACGGCGTCACGCGCCGCGGCGATAGCGGTCGAGCGGTATCGTCGTCATCGGGCCGGCCGTGAACGCCTGCGCGCCTTCGTCGTAATTCCATTGTTCGACCAGGCAAGTGGCACGGTCCGACCCGGCATCGTGGCGGATCACGTGCACCGAATTGCTGATCCCTTCGCGGATGCGTGTCGAGGTCGCGGTGCCGGCCTGCACCGACCACAGTTCACTGGCGAGCTGGCGGGCAGGCGTGTTGAGGGGCCGCACGTAAGGCAGGTGGATATGCCCGCCAAGGACCAGGTCGGCACCGGCCGCCGCCCACGCACGGATCGCCGCTTCGTGGTTGTGCAGCAGGTTGCCGATGTCTTTCTCGCGGATGACGTGCACCGGCTGGTGGGTGACGACGATGCGTAGCTGGTCTTCGTCGGCCTGGCGCAGGCGCGCGCAGACACGTTCGATCTGCGCGTCGGACACTTCGCCGTCCTTGTGCCGTCGTGGTCGCACGGTGTTCACCCCGATCACCAGGGCGTCGGCGCTGGCGTGCACGGGTTCCAGGTCGCGGCCGAACACGCGACGGTAGCCGGCGAAGGGGTGGAGCGCGCGCGCGACGATGTTGAGCAGGGGGATATCGTGGTTGCCCGGGATGGCAAGGGTCGGCCGCGCATAGCCATCGATGAAGCGACGCGCCGCATCGAACTGCTCGCGGCGCGCGCGCTGGGTAACGTCGCCGGAGAGGATCACCAGGTCGGGCGCCATCGCGGTGATCAACCGATGCAGGGCATCGACGACATCGGGGCGCTCCGTGCCGAAATGCGGGTCGGAAATTTGCACGAACAGGCTCAACCCGGATCCTCCCCCGGTTCACGCATGCCGTCGGTCACCAGCACCAGCGGGCGCGGCGCCGCACGGAAAACGATGGGTGGATCCAGCCATTCGATCTCGCCGTCGACGGCTACCTTGAAGCGCTGCCGGTGCCGCCGCGGCGTCACGGTGATCTCGCGGAAGGGAAAGCTCACCACGTTGTCCGCGTCGCCCAGGCGACCCAGCGCACCGCGCAGGATCAGGCCCAGCATCGCGAGCCGTCCCATCGGTTTGAGCATGAGGCCAGCCAGGGTGCCGTCGTTGCGGAACACATCGCTGGCTTCGGCGAGCCCGATCTTTTCCAGCTGCAGCGCGTTGTTGCCGACGAACAGCGTAGGCGTGCGCAGGTGGCGGGTGCGCTGGCCGTCGCTCACTTCGATGCGCAGTGGCCGATAGCCACGCAGCATCGTCGCCAGGCCCGACCACAGTGCGACGAGCCGATGCCGGCCAAACCGTTGCTTCCACGCCTCGCGATCCTCGAGCACCTGCGGATACAGGCCGAGGCTGCCGTTCACCAGGAAGATGCGCTCGTTGACCATGCCTACCTGCACGTTGCGCGGCGAACCGCGCAGGAGGCCTTCGGTGGCTTCGCGCGGGTCGGCTGGGATGTTGTGGGTGCGGCCGAAGAAGTTGAACGTACCCAGCGGAAGGACACCCAGCGGCAACTGTTCGCGCCATGCCGCGCCGGCGACGCAGTTGATCGTGCCGTCGCCGCCGGCCGCCACCAGCGCGCCGCCTTCGCGCTTCGCGTGCGCCGTGGCTTCGGCGACGACGTCGTCGATCGGGTGCCCGTCGTCAATGAGGAAGAACCGGTGCGACCGTCCCGCGGCCTCCAGCGTGGTCCGGATCACCTCGCGCGAGGCTTCCGTGTCGCTGCGGCCGGAACCGGCATTCATGACGATGGCGAGGGGCAGGTGGTTGGGCATGCGGCCAACGTCACCATTGCGCGCGTGTTGGCCGCATGAATTCGCGAGCGCGCCGCACCGGCCCCGCTCAGGAAAGCGCCTTGCGCCCCGCCCGCAAGCGGAAGTACTCGGCACTGCCGACGCACAGGGTGAGCCAGGCCAGGCCCGTCGCGTAGCCCGCCATCACGTCGCTGAAATAGTGCACCTGGAGCAGGATCCGGCTGATGCCGACCACGGTGACCACGGCAGCGGCGGCCATCACGATCGGCCGGTGCCACCGCGGCGGCGAAAGCACGAGCAGCACGTAGGCGAGCATGCCGTAGAACACCATCGATCCCGACGCATGCCCGCTGGGGAAACTGTAGCTGTGCTCGACGATGTAACCGTGGTCGTGCAGCGGGCGTTCGCGCTGGAAGAAAGCCTTGAGCGCACCATTGATCAGCACCGTGCCGAGCAGGGTGCCCAGCCACGTGGCGGCGAGGCGCAGGTGGCGGCGCACGAGCAGGCCGATGGCGACCAGCACGGCGACGACGGCCAGCACGGTCGAATTGCCGAGCTGGGTGAGCCAGGCCACGACATGCAACACCGGTCGCGGCATGTTCGCCCGCAGGTCGGTGGCGAGGCTGGCGTCGAACACGGTCAGCCCGGCCTGTTCGCGCACCTCCACTGCCAGCGTGGTGGCGATGACCAACATGGCGACGATGACGGCCGCGGCCGTGGTGGGTCGCAGGAAGGTGCGTGCGCCAGGGTCCAGGCCCTCGCGGCGACGTACCGCTCTGCGCCACGCGACGTCGGCGCCGAGCAGGGCCGCGACGAGCAGCAGGCCCCAGAGGGAGATGGCGTGGCGGCTGATCCAGTCGGCGTCCAAGGCGCGGCGACTCCTCATCGATGGGCATGGCTGCCTATGTTGCCACGCCGGCCGGGCCGGGCCGGGTAGACCAAAGCCGCGTGCCTTCCGGCATTTCCTTGCGCCATGGGTGCATGGCAGGATCGACCGTGCATGCCGCGCCGCGGCCGACCTGGGGAAGTCCCGATGAAGCACACGCCCGTCCGCGCGACCCTCGCGCTTGCCCTTCTCGTCGCCGCTGGCGCCGCCCTGGCCGACGGCGCGCCGGTGGCACATCGGATCGTGCGGGTGAGCCTGGATGGCGCATCGGACAAGCCCGCCTCCGGTCGCCTGCTGATCTTCGCCGCACCGGCGGACAAGGCGAAGGCGGCGGCGAAGGACGGCAAGGTCACCGAGGTCGACACCAATCCGTTCCAGCCCAAGGCGGTCTCGGTCGCCGGCCGCGAGGTGTCGTGGATCGCACCCGGGCAGACCGTGGACATCGATGCCGACGGCGAGGCGTTTCCGGCCGGGTTTTCCAGCCTGCCGCCCGGCGATTACCTGTTCCAGGCCGTGCTCGACGTCGGCCACGACTACAACTACGGCGGCCGTCGCGCCGGCGACCTCATCAGCGAGGTCACCCCGGTCAAGCTCACCGCCGGCGGCGGCATTCCCACCCTCAAGCTCAGCAAGGGCGTGCCCGAACGGGATATGTGGCAAACCTCGCCATCCACCCCGCAGGCCGTGCGCGACGCGATCCCCGAGGCGCGCAAGCATGCCCACCTGGAAACCCTGCAGAGCAACGCGCTCACGGCCTTCGCCGGGCGGCCGCTGTCCGTCCGCGCCTGGGTGCTGACGCCGCCGGGATATGAAGCCGGCAAGGCGCGCTATCCGGTGGTTTACCTGACCCACGGTTTCGGCGGCGGGCTCGACCGGTTCGCCGGCACCATCGCCACGGTGTGGGATGCGATGGCGAAGAAAGACATGCCGCCGATGATCTGGGTGCTGCTCGACGAGTCCGGCCCGACCGGCACGCACGAGTTCGCCGACTCGGTGAACAACGGTCCTTGGGGCCAGGCGCTCACGTCCGAGTTCATCCCGTGGCTGGAGACGCGCTACCGGATGGACGGCAAGACCTCGGGCCGGTTCCTCAATGGCCATTCGTCCGGCGGCTGGGCCACGCTGTGGCTGCAGACACGCTATCCCGCGGTGTTCGGCGGCACCTGGTCGACCTCGCCCGACCCGAGTGACTTCCATGACTTCACCGGCATCGACCTCTACGCGCCGAACGCCAATGCGTTCAAACACGCCGACGGCAGCGCCATCCCGCTGGTCCGCGACAAGGGCGAAGTGATCGCCACCTTCGAGACCTTCGCCCGCCTCGAGCGCGTGCTGGGCGCTTACGGTGGCCAGCTCGCCTCGTTCGAATGGGTGTTCTCGCCGCGTGGCGAAGACGGCAGGCCGCAGCCGATGTTCAACCGCGACACCGGCGCCGTCGATGCCAACGTCGTCGCCTACTGGCGCGACCACTACGACATCGCCCAACGCCTGCGCACGCACTGGCCCGAACTGAAGCCCGACCTCGACGGCAAGATCCACCTGATCGTCGGCACCGCGGACACTTTCTACCTCGACGGTTCTGCGAAATTGCTCAAAGAAACCCTCGATGGCTTGCAGGCAAAAAGCGACATCGAGTTCCTCCCCGGCCGCACCCACTTCGACCTCTACACCGAAGGCGAGGACCGCATGGCCCTGCTGAAGAAGATCGCCTGGCAGATGTACGACATCGCCCGCCCCGGCCAGGGCAAGAAATAGGGGCCCCGCATGCCCTACGAAGACAGCTGGCGGCGCTCCGTCGACGACCCCGAGGCTTTCTGGGCCGACCAGGCACGGCTGATCGACTGGCAGGTGCCGCCGCAGCGCGTCCTCGATGCGTCGAACCCGCCGTTCCGCCGTTGGTTCGTCGGCGGCACGACCAACCTCTGCCACAACGCCGTCGACCGCCACCTCGCCACGCGTCCCGGGCAGCTGGCGATCGTCGCCGTCTCCACGGAAACCGGCGAGACCCGCGAGATCACCTATCGCGAGTTGCATCGCGAAGTGAACGCCTTCGCCGCCGTGTTGGTGTCGCTCGGCGTCGGCAAGGGCGACCGCGTCGTGATCTACCTGCCAAACATCGCCGAGGCCGTGTTCGCGATGCTCGCCTGCGCTCGCATCGGTGCGATCCATTCGGTGGTCTTCGGCGGGTTCGCAGCGCACAACCTGGCCCTGCGCATCGACGACGCACAACCGAAGTTGCTGGTCTGCGCCGACGCCGGCATGCGCGGAGGCAAGGTGATCCCGTACAAGCCGCTCGTCGATGCCGCGCTGCGCGAGGCGAAGGCGCCGCCCGCGCACGTGCTGGTGGTGGACCGCGGCCTGGACAAGGCCATGCAGCGCGTGGCGAGCCGCGACGTGGACTACGCGACGTTGCGCGAGCAACACCTCGACGCCGACGTGCCCATCACCTGGCTGGAATCCAACGAGCCGAGTTACCTGCTTTACACGTCGGGCACGACGGGCAAGCCGAAAGGCATCCAGCGCGATGTCGGTGGCTATGCCGTCGCGCTCGCGCTATCGATGACCAGCATCTTCGACCTGCAACCCGGGCAGGCCATCCTGTGCACGTCCGACGTCGGCTGGGCCGTCGGCCACTCGTATAACGTCTACGGGCCCTTGATCGGCGGCTGCACCGCGATCCTCTACGAAGGCCTGCCGACGCAACCCGATCCCGGCATCTGGTGGAAGCTGTGCGAGCAGTACGGCGTGCGCACGATGTTTTCCTCGCCCACCGGCATCCGCGTGCTGAAGAAGCAGGACGCGACGTGGCTGCGCAAGTACGACCTGTCGGCGTTGCAATGGATCTTCCTCGCCGGCGAGCCGCTGGACCAGCCGACCTACGAGTGGTTGTCGCAAGGCACCGGCAAGACGGTGATCGACAACTACTGGCAGACGGAGACGGGTTGGCCGGCGATCTCGCTGATGCCGGGCCTGGACCTTAAGCCGGTCAAGCCCGGCTCACCTGGCTTCCCGACCTTCGGTTATCGCATGCGCGTGATCGACGAGGCGACCGGCGAGGACAAGCCGCCAGGCGAGAAGGGCGTGCTGGTGATCGAGCCGCCACTGCCGCCGGGTTGCCTGACCACCATCTGGGGCGACGACGAACGGTACCGGCGCAGCTACTTCGGTCACTTCAGGGAGCTGCTTTACAGCTCGCTGGACTGGGCCGTGCGCGACGCCGACGGCTACACCTTCATCCTCGGCCGCACCGACGACGTGATCAACGTGGCCGGCCACCGGCTGGGCACGCGGGAGATCGAAGAATCGGTCGCGACCCTGGGCGCCATCGCCGAGGTGGCGGTGGTCGGCGTCGCCGAGGAGCTGAAGGGGCAGGTGCCCGCGGTGTTCGCAACGCTAAAGCAGGGCGTCACCGATCACCCCGACGACGTGGCCCAGGCCATGCAGCGGCGGGTGGTGGAACTGTTGGGCGCCGTCGCACGACCGGCCTGCGTCTACGTGGTGGCGGCCTTGCCGAAGACCCGCTCGGGCAAGCTGCTCCGGCGTTCGATCCAGGCGCTGATGCAGGGCACCGACCCGGGCGATCTGTCGACCCTGGACGACCCCGGCTCGCTGGAGGCGATCCGCGAGGCCATTGCCCGGGGGCCCCAGTGCGGCCAGCGGCCGTAGGCGCGCCACTGCACCGCAACAATCCTTTAAAAACCCTTCGCGCTAAAATGGCGGTCTTTACGCGGAGAGTTTCCATGGCATTGCCCCCCTCGGCCGGTAGCCGCTTCCGCGCCGCCCTCGCAGCCGAACAGCCCCTGCAGGTCATCGGCGCCATCAATGCCAACCACGCCCTGCTGGCGAAGCGCGCCGGCTTCCGCGCCATCTACCTCTCGGGCGGTGGCGTCGCCGCCGGCTCGCTTGGCCTCCCGGACCTGGGCATCAACACCCTGGACGACGTGCTGACCGACGTTCGCCGCATCACCGACGTCTGCGACGTGCCGCTGATGGTCGATATCGACACCGGCTTCGGTCCCAGCGCGTTCAACATCGCACGTACCGTGAAGAGCCTGATCAAGTTTGGCGCCGCGGCCTGCCATATCGAAGACCAGGTCGGCGCGAAGCGCTGCGGCCACCGCCCGGGCAAGGAAATCGTCACCGCGGGTGAGATGGCCGACCGCGTGAAGGCTGCCGCCGATGCGAAGACCGATCCGGACTTCTTCCTGATCGCGCGCACCGATGCCATCGCCGTGGATGGCGTGGACGCCGCGATCGAACGCGCCATCGCCTGCGCGGAAGCCGGTGCCGATGCGATCTTCGCCGAGGCCGCCTACGACCTGCCCACCTACAAGCGCTTCACCGATGCGCTGGACGTGCCGGTGCTGGCCAACATCACCGAGTTCGGCCAGACCCCGCTGTTCAGCGTCGAGGAACTCGGCAGCGTCGGCGTGGGCATCGTGCTGTATCCGCTTTCCGCGTTCCGCGCCATGAACAAGGCCGCGGAGAACGTCTACACCGCCGTCCGTCGCGATGGCCACCAGCGCAACGTCATCGACACGATGCAGACGCGCGAAGAGCTTTACGACCGCATCGGCTACCACGAATACGAGCGTCGCCTCGACGCATTGTTCTCGCAGAAGGGTTAAGGAGAGTCACGCATGAGCGACACCGCAACCACGACCACCACCGGTCCGAAGCCCAAGAAGTCGGTCGCCCTGTCGGGCGTGACCGCCGGCAACACCGCGCTGTGCACGGTCGGCCGCAGCGGCAACGACCTGCATTACCGCGGTTACGACATCCACGACCTGGCCGCGAAGGGCTCGTTCGAGGAAGTCGCCTACCTGCTCGTGCACGGCGTGCTGCCGAACTGGATGGAGCTGAATGCCTATCGTGCGCACCTGAAGCGCCTGCGCGGCTTGCCGGCCCCGGTGAAGAGCGCGCTGGAACTGCTGCCCGCCGCGACCCATCCGATGGACGTGATGCGCACGGGCGCGTCCGTGCTCGGCACGGTGTTGCCGGAGAAGGACGACCACAACGTCACTGGCGCGCGTGAGATCGCCGACCGGCTGATGGCGAGCTTCGGCTCGATGCTGCTCTACTGGTATCACTTCAGCCACAACGGCAAGCGCATCGAGACGGAGACCGACGACGATTCGATCGCGGCGCACTTCCTGCACCTGCTGCACGGCAAGAAGCCGAGCGACCTGCACGCGCATGCGCTGGATCGTTCGCTGGTGCTGTATGCCGAGCACGAGTTCAATGCGAGCACGTTCACCGCGCGCGTCATCGCCGGCACCGGTTCGGACATGTATTCGTGCATCACCGGCGCGATCGGCGCGCTGCGTGGCCCGAAGCATGGCGGCGCGAACGAAGTGGCGATGGAGATCATCGCGCGTTACCGCGATGCGGCCGAGGCGGAAGCGGATATCCGTGCCCGCGTGGAGCGCAAGGAGATCATCATCGGCTTTGGCCATCCGGTTTACACGGTGTCCGATCCGCGCAACGAGATCATCAAGGAGATCGCGCGCAAGCTCTGCACGGACGGCGGTAATCCGCGCCTGTTCGAGGTGTCGGAGAAGATCGAGAAGCTGATGTGGGACCTGAAGAAGATGTTCCCGAACCTGGATTGGTATTCGGCTTCGGCGTATCACATGATGGGCGTGCCGACGGCGATGTTTACGCCGCTGTTCGTGATTGCGCGTACGTCGGGCTGGAGTGCGCATGTGATCGAGCAGCGCCAGGATGGCAAGATCATCCGTCCCAGCGCGAACTACACGGGCCCGGAAGACCAGACCTACGTCCCCATCGAAAAGCGCTGACCCCGAGGCCCGGCCCCGCGCCGGGCCTTTCCATGCGGTTGCCGCTTCGCGGCCATGCCTGACGGCCTCCGGCCGAACCCCCACGGCCTTCGGCCGAACCTCGGCGCTGGCATGGCTGTTGTAGGAGCGCGCCTGCGCGCGAATGCCGTCCGCGCGGCGCTCGCACGTGGCCGCAGGACAGCCCTCGGTGCCTACCCTCGCTGCTCAGACAGGTCCTCCGCGCTCGATAAGGTTGGCCGCAGCCGCGGCCCATGTATTTGATTAGCCTGCGGCCGCTCGCTTGTGCGGAACTCGCCTCGAGGGTAGGCACCGAGGGCTCTCCTCATCCGTGTCGCGAGCTGGGTGGGAAAGCCGTGGCACGGGCATCCCCGACGCATCGGCAACTCGTGTAGGAGCGCGCCTGCGCGCGAACAACCAACAGCGCGGTGATGCAGGACCGTGAGTCATCGTCCTCATCAAATGCCCTCACATCGCGTCGACGACGTGCGCCGGTTTCCACGCTTCCATTACCCACGAACCACGACGTCCTCGGATGAATCGCTGGCCTGCATGAACGCATGGCCTCATCCGCTCGAAGCGGGGCTGAGGGTTCGCGCGCGGGCGCGCTCCTACGCACAAATCTCGCGGCAAGGATGAAGACGGCCCTCGCTGCCTACCCTCGAGGCGAGTTCCGCACAAGTGAGCGGCCGTAGGCCAATAAGTACATGGGCCGCGGCTGCGGCCAACCTTGTCGAGCGCGGAGGACCTGTTTGAGCAGCGAGGGTAGGCAGCGAGGGCTGTCCTGCGGCCAGGTTCGAGCGCCGCGCAGAGCCAATCGCGCGCAGGCGCGCTCCTACAGGGCGGCGGTTCGGCCGGAGGCGTTACAACGTCGCGGCGAGGCGGGTGGCCTGGTCGATGGCGCGCTTTGCGTCGAGTTCCGCGGCCACGTCCGCGCCGCCGATCAGGCGGACATCGACACCACGAGCGACCAGGCCATCGTGCAGGGCACGGTTCGGTTCCTGGCCGGCGCAGACCACGACATGATCGACGGGAAGTACGTGCTGCTTGCCTTCCATTGTCACATGCAAGCCCTCGTCATCGATGCGGTCATACGACACCCCGCCAAACATCTGCACCTTCTTGTTCTTCAGCGTCGCGCGATGGACCCAGCCTGATGTCTTGTTCAGGCGCCCACCGGGGCGGCCTTCCGAGCGCTGCAACAGCCACACCTGGCGCTCCGGCGCTTCGGGCGTGGCTTTCATCAGGCCGCCCGGGGTCGCCATCGTCATGTCCACGCCCCATTCCTTCGACCAGCGTGCGACGTCCGTGGTGGGCGAGGGTGCCGCTTCGGTGAGGAACTCGGCGACGTCGAAGCCGATGCCGCCGGCGCCGATGACGGCGACCTTAGCGCCGACAGGGCGGTTGCCATGCAGTACATCCAGGTACGAAAGCACCTTCGGATGATCGGCGCCCTCGATGGTGAGGCCGCGGGGCAGCACGCCGGTCGCGAGGATGACGGTGTCGAAGCTGCCGTTGGCGAGCGAGTCGACGGTAGCGTCCGTGCCCAGGCGTTGCTGTACACCGGTGGCGTCGAGGCGGTGGCCGAAGTAGCGCAGCGTCTCGTGGAATTCTTCCTTGCCGGGGATGCGCTTGGCCATGTTGAACTGGCCGCCGATCTCGCTTGCGCGATCGATCAGCGTGACGGCGTGGCCACGTTCGGCGAGCGTGGTCGCGGCGGCCAGGCCCGCGGGGCCGGCGCCGACGACGGCGACGCGTTTCTTCGCATTGGTCGGCAGGATGCGCAGCTCGGTTTCGTGGCATGCGCGCGGATTCACCAGGCATGAGGCGCGCTTGTTGCCGAACACGTGGTCCAGGCAGGCCTGGTTGCAGGCGATGCAGGTGTTGATGGTCTCGGCACGCGCGGCCTTCGCCTTGTTCACCCACTGCGGATCGGCCAGCAGCGGGCGCGCCATCGACACCATGTCTGCATCGCCTTCGGCGAGGATGCGCTCGGCGACGTCGGGCATGTTGATCCGGTTGGTGGTGACCAGCGGGATGCCGACTTCGCCCTTCATCCGCCGCGTGACCCAGGTGAACGCACCGCGCGGCACGCTGGTGACGATGGTGGGCACGCGTGCTTCGTGCCAGCCGATGCCCGTGTTGATGATCGTCGCGCCGGCGGCTTCGACCTTCCTGCCAAGGGTGACGATGTCGTCCCACGGCTGCGCATTGTCGACGAGGTCGAGCATCGACAGCCGGTAGATGATGATGAAGTCCTTGCCGACCGCCTCGCGCATGCGTCGCACGATCTCGACCGGGAAGCGCATGCGGTTCTCCGCGCTGCCGCCCCAGCGGTCGCTGCGCTGGTTGGTCCGCGTGGTGAGGAACTGGTTGATCAGGTAGCCCTCGGATCCCATCACCTCCACACCGTCGTACCCCGCGTCGCGGGCGAGCTTCGCGCTGCGGACGAAATCGTTGATGGTGCGTTCCACCCCGGCGGCCCCGAGAGCACGCGGGCTGAACGGGGTGATCGGCGACTTGATCGCCGAGGGCGCCACCGACAGCGGGTGGTAGCCGTAGCGGCCGGCATGCAGGATCTGCATGCAGACCTTGCCGCCTTCCGCGTGCACGGCGCGGGTGACCTTGCGGTGCCGGGCCACGTGCCAGGGCATCGACATCGTGCCGGACATGGGCTTCAGCCAGCCGCGCAGGCTGGGCGCGATGCCGCCGGTGACGATCAGGCCTACGCCGCCGGCCGCGCGCTCCGCGAAGTAAGCCGCCAGCTTGTCGTAGTCGGCGGCCTTGTCTTCCAGTCCGGTGTGCATCGAGCCCATCAGGACACGGTTACGCAGGGTGGTGAAACCCAGGTCGAGGGGGGCGAGCAGGTGCGGGTAGGACACGGGCGGCGGCTCCGGTTCAAACGATCGTTCGAATCATCCGGGGAACCGGCCCGCAGGGCAAGAGCGGGCGCAGCAAAGGCTGCCGTGGACATGACATTCCCGGGTCGCCGCACCCGCGTTACGGCGTGTATCAGCGCCTTTACATCTGCATCGATCCATTCACCTTTCGAAAACCGTGCAACCCGCGCCACGGCGCGGTCTCGCGGCCGTCGCGACCGAAGGCACGCAACTTGCTCCCTCCTATGACCCGACGCGTTGGCAGGACGTTTCGGCTAACCAGAAAAACAGGGGTTAACGACGTCGCTCGCTCACAGGAGACTCTCCCATGCGTAAGACCCTCATCGCTTCGGCGATCTGCCTTGCTATCGGATTCGCGCTGCCGGCCATGGCCGACGATACCCAGACCGGTGCCGCCGGTCCGACCGCACAGCGTAAATCGATCGCGGTGCAGTACACCGACAACTCGACGTGGACCGATAGCTCGACCCATACCAACACGACCACGAACACCAACTCGTTCAACACCACGAACGCCGTCGCCAACACGACGCTCAACGGTGCGGTGACTGACAACTCCACGTACAACTTCGGAAACATCGCGGCGAACACCGGCAACGCCAATGGCGCGCGCGGTGGATCGGGTGGCGATGCCTGGGGTGCCGGCGGCCGCGGCGGTAGCGGCGGTGACGGTGGCAACAGCGGACGCTCGACTGCTCGCGGTGCGGTCGGTGGTGACGCGTCCGAAGGCAGCGGCGGCGCGCTCGGCGCCAGCCTTGCCTACGGCGGCGACACCAGCGGCGACGGTGGCAGCGCGCACGGAAACGGTGGTGACGCATCCGGTGACGGCGGCGCGGCACGTTCGCGCGGCGCGGGCGGTGGCGCTCCGACGGGCGGCTCGACGGCCAGCACGGGCGGCGCATCGGCCAGCACGGGCGGCGCATCGGCCAGCACCGGCGCCGTGCCGACCTCGGGCGACGCTTCGCCGACCAGCACCGGCGGAACCGCTACGGCGGGCGCCGGCGGTACGGCAACGGCGACCTCCGGTGACGGCGGTGCGGCAGGTGCCGGTGGCATGGGCATGGGTGGCAGCAACACCGCTGGCGCGGGTGGTTCGGGCGGCAACGGCGGCTCCAACAGCGTCAACGCCGGTTCGTACAGCATGGCCAACGACATGTCCGGTGCGGGCGCCACGCTCGCGGGCGTGGGCAACTTCGCGCAGAACTCCGGCGCGAACGGCCTGATCCAGCAGGGTGTGAGCGTCCAGGCAAGCATCAACATGCCTGCCGCAACGCCGTAACACGCGCACGAAGTGTAGTGACGGAACCACGAGGCGCCCACGCGGCGCCTCGTGGAACGCAAAAGGGGATCCCCAGCCTCAGGAGAACACCCATGCCGATGTCCCGACCCCACGCGGCGTACCTCGCGCTCGCCATGGCGGCCATCACATGCGTCGCGAGCGCGGCCCACGCCACGCCACCGGGCGAGCAGCCGCCACCGTCGTTCGGCGTCGCAACACCTGTCGACAAGCTGCAAGACATGAGCGGCGGTACGGATACGTACACGAACAACGTCGTGAACCAGGACACGAACGGCACCGTCGACGGCAACTCCAACTTCAGTATTGGCAATGGCGCCAATAACGTTGGTGGCGGCGCGTTCGGTAATGCCGCGGGCCTGAACACGACCATCCAGAACTCGGGCAACAACGTCCTGATCCAGAACAGCACCAGCGTTATCGTGAGGATGAACTGATGAGGGCAGCCTGCACCATGGTTGCCCTCCTGGTCCTGGCGTCTCCTTTCGCCATGGCCAACAAGGCCCAGGTGCAGACCAGCCCGCAGATCTCGTATCCGGTCAAGATGACCAGCCTCAAGGAAGCGCGGTTCCGCAACACCATCCGGCAGAAATACGATTTCAGCTGCGGTTCGGCGGCGGTCGCGACCCTGCTCACCTTCCAGTACGCGTATCCCATCGACGAGCAATCCGCGTTCGACGTCATGTATTCGCACGGCGATCGGGGCAAGATCAATCGCGAAGGGTTTTCGTTGCTCGACATCAAGCGCTTCCTTGCGTCGCGTGGTTTCGAAGCCGATGGCTTCGACGTGCCACTGGAAAAACTGGACGAAGAGGGCATTCCGGCCATCGTCCTGATCGACGAACGTGGCTATCACCATTTCGTGGTGGTCAAGGGTTACAAGAACGACCGTGTGCTGATCGGGGATCCCGCCCGTGGCACCCGGTCCATGTCACGGCGGCGCTTCGACGACATGTGGAAGAACCACATCGTTTTCGTCATCCACAACGAACGCGACCGCGCCATCTTCAATAGTCCGCGCGACTGGGCTGTCGCGCCTGCGGCACCGATTTCCGAAGGCATCGAGCGCAATGGCCTCGGACCGATCGTCATGCCAAAGCGCGGACCGGGGGACATATGAGCACCCGACGACTACTGATCGCCACGGCGATCGCCCTTGGTGCCTGCGGTGCGCTGCATGCCGCGGACTTTCCCATAAACCACGCCGTGCCCGACGCACACCTTGACGCCATCCGCGGTGGCTTCGATATCGGCTCGCTCCATGCGTCGATCGGCCTTGAGCGGACGGTGCTGGTCAACGGAATCGAGGCCGTCAGGCAATCGGTAAACATCCCTGACATTGCCCAGATGACGGCGGACCAGGCGAATGCCCTGCGTAACGTGCTCGGTACCACGGTCGTCACCAATGGCGTCAGCGGCGTGACGGTCACCCAGCCGGCGGCAAGCAATGCCGCGAGCACCACCGCGACGACGGCCGCGACGACGACCAATGCGAGCACCAGCGCAGCACAAAGCAGCCAGGCGATCACACTGCCATCCAGCCTCGGTACGGTCACCATTCCTTCGGGATCGGCGGCGGGACTGGTGGTGCAGAACTCCCTGGATAACCAGGCCATCACGGCCACCACCAAGATCGACGCCTCCGTCAATACCTCGCAGATGTTGCAGAACATGCGCATCGACGAATCGATAAAGGATGCGGTGATCCAGTTCCGGGGGAACTAACGCATGTATCGCAATGGCAGGGTGATGCAGGCAAAAACGTGCGTGGGCGCGCTGTCGCTCGCGGTGTTGCCGATGTGGATCGGCGCGTGTCTCGCGCAGGAGTCCGCCACGACGGACCCGGCGTTGCGGGAAAAGATCGAAGCGCAGGGTCGAAAGATCGATGCGATGCGCAGCCGCATGGCGGAACAGCTGGCTGAGCTCGAACAGATGAAGCGCGAGCTGGCCTCCCAGGAGGTCCAGTACAGCGAGCTGAGGAAAGCCGTTGGCATGACGGCGCTGGAGGAGGCGCGCGCGACGGGTGCGCCGGGCGTGGCGGGTGCCCAGAGTGCGCCGCCGCAGGATCCCGGAACGCCGGGAACACCGGCACCTGGTGCACCGTCGGCTCCCGTCTCGCAGCCGGTGGCCGCCACGCAACCGGTGGGGAAACGGCCGGATACCGACGAACATCCGCCTGAGGTCGCGCCGATCTTCGACCAGCCCGGCGTGCTCACGCCACGCGGCAAGCTGATCATCGAGCCGTCGTACCAGTACGGGTATTCCTCGAGCGATCGTGTGGCCCTTGTCGGCTACACCGTGATTCCCGCGATCCTCATCGGCCTGGTCGATGTCCGGCAGGTCAAGCAGACGACGCAGACCGGCGCGCTTGCCTTCCGTTACGGCCTGACCAATCGCATGGAACTGGAAGTGCGCGTGCCCTACGTGGACTCGCACACGGACACGATCAGCCGCGAGATCTTTACCGGCACCGCGCAGGACAACCTGTTCACCACGAGCGGCAAGGGCATCGGTGACGTCGAAGCCACGCTGCGCTACCAGATCAACGACGGTGGTGCGGACAAGCCGTATTACATCGGCTGGTTCCGCGCGAAGTCGCGTACCGGTGAGGATCCGTTCGAGGTCACCAGCGATTGCGTCACGCGTTGCGTGGCGAACTACACTGGTACCGGCCTGCCGCTGAAGAATCCCACCGGCTCGGGTTTCTACTCTGCGCAGTTGGGCATGACCTGGCTATACCCCTCCGATCCGGTGGTGTTTTTCGGCAACTTCAGCTACCTGCACAACTTCGAGCGAAAGAACGTCAGTCGTAACGTACTGGGCTCGGGCAAGCAGTTCCTCGGTGACATCAAGGCCGGCGACATCGCGGACATCAGCATCGGCATGGGCTTGTCGCTGAACGAGAAGGCGTCGATCAGCATCGGCTACGACCAGGCGTTTGTCGGACGTACGCAGCAGGACAGTCACCCGCTGCCGGGTTCTGCGCGCGCCACGCTGGGTTCGTTGCTGATCGGTGGTTCGTATCGGTACAACGACAAGGAAACACTGAACGTGACGCTGGGCGTAGGCGTCACGCGCGACACGCCAGACACCACGGTGACGGTGCGCCTGCCGATCACCTTGTAGGCAGAGCATCGCCGACAGGATCGACTTCTCCAGGGGAGAGCGTAAAAAAGCCAGGACGCGACGTCCTGGCTTTTTTGCCTGGCGGAGCCGATCCTGTCGGCGGTGCTCTTCACGACACATTCACCGGACCGTGCATGAACGATGTTCAAACGCGCGGAAGTTCCCGTGCACGTAATGCACACACAATCAATCGTTAATATTTTGCTGGGGGTTCACCCGATCAAAACAAAAAAGTAGCAGGGAGTTTCTTGATGCGCATCCGCCCAACTCGTTTCAGCAAGGCCGCTTCCGGGCTGGCACTTGCATCGCTCGCACTCTTCGGTGCCGCTGCGCATGCGCAGGACAGCACGAAGAAGTCCCAGTCCCCCGCCCTCGATAACATCAGCCTCTGGGTCGGTGGCTACTACACCAACAACGACACCACCATCGGTGCGAAGACGCCGACGCTGAACTCCAGCGGCGACGTGAACCTCGAAGACGATCTCAACTTCAAGAAGCACAAGACGGTGCCGCGCGTCCGCCTCGACTTCCTCATCGGCGAACACCAGGGCTTTGCGTTCGACTGGTACGAAGTGAATCGCTCGCAGTCGAAAACGCTTTCCGACCAGATCAACTTCCTCGGCCAGCCGATCGACGCCACCGCGCGGGTCAAGGGTGACCTGAAGTTCAGCTTCGGCAGCGCGGCCTACAAGTGGTGGTTCGGTACCGGCGACGATGTGTTCGGCGTCGGCCTGGGTGCGGCGTACTACAAGGTGCACGCGAGCATCTACGGCTCGGCGACGATCAATGGCGACACCGAGCAGCAGGGTGCGTCGACCAACCTCGATGCCTGGGCGCCCAACCTGCAGCTGGGCTGGCGCCATGCGTTCAACGACCAGTGGCGCATGTACATCAACGCGTCGGGCGTGAAGAAGAATGGCGGTCCGCTCAACGGGCACATCTACGACACGGCGATTGGCCTGGAGTGGTTCCCGTGGCAGAACGTCGGCTTCGGTGCGGAGTATGCTTACACCCGCATCAAGCTGAACCAGGACAAGAGCCGTTACGATCTCGACCTGGACATGAAGCTCAACGGACCGGCCGCCTACGTGCGCTTCCGGTTCTGACCAGCCGGTTGGCGACGGCTTGCCGTCGCCCTTGCCGGGGGGAATCCAAGGCCGCCTTCGGGCGGCCTTTTTTATCTGCGGGGGCGGGGCGACCTCGGGCGGCTGTCGCGGGTGGCGCGCACAGGCGGGTGCTGTCTCGGCGGCCTGTTGCGCTGATCGCGCGCAGGCGCGCTCCTACACTTTTTTCGCTGGGCGAGGTAGCCGAGGCCTGTGATGCCGGCGACGAGGACGATGTCGAGCGTCCAGGGCGCCCACGGGTGCATCTCGAACCACCCGGCGACCAGGTGGTCGTGGGCGATCATCCGGGCGGCGGTCCAGGCGATGGCGGCGGCGCCGATGTAGATGATGACGGGGAAGCGCTCGATCAGCTTGAGGATCAGGGTGGAACCCCAGACCACCAGCGGCACGCTGATCGCCAGGCCGAGCACGACCAGGCCCATGTGCCCCTTGGCGGCCCCCGCGATCGCCAGGACGTTGTCCAGGCCCATCAGGGCGTCGGCGACGATGATGGTGCGGATGGCGGCCCAAAAGCCCTTCGCGGGGGAGATGTCGGGGTCGTGGTCGTCGTGCTTGAGTAGTTTCCAGGCGATCGGGAGCAGGAGCAGGCCGCCGGCGAGCATCAGGCCGGGGATCTTCAGCAGCCAGATGACGGCGAAGGTCAGCACGATGCGTAGGGCGATGGCGCCGAAGGTGCCCCAGAACACGGCCTTCTTCTGCAGTTCGCGGGGGAGGTTGCGTGCGGCGAGGGCGATCACGATCGCGTTGTCGCCGGCCAGGATCAGGTCCAGGAGGATGATCGCGGCGAGGCCGGAGAAGAATTCGGGGGTGAGGAAATCCATGCGGGGTACCTTCGCGCGCTGGGTGGACCATTGCAGCAGCTACGGGTACGCGCGCCCGTGGCCACCGCAAAAGTCTCGTTCCCGGCGCGAAGCCGCCGCGACGCCCGGGACGCTGTGGCGTCCGTACTGACGATCGTCGCGCACGGGGCGTAGGTGCCCCGCGGAACTACTCCCCTTTGGGTTGTAGTGGTCCCATTGTCGCGGTTCAGCTGCGGCGCGGCAAGACATCCCCCCGGGGCGAACGGTTAAAATCACCGGCTATCCCAACCCCGCACGAGCCGAAGCCCATGAGCGCACACGACATCCGTTCCGCCACGCGTCCCGATCCGGACCAGCCGCTGGTGGACATCGCCAACTACGTGGCCGACTACCAGATCGATTCGCAGGAGGCCTACGACACGGCGCGCTACATGCTGCTGGACTCGCTGGCGTGCTCCGCGCTGGCCATGAAGTTCCCGGACTGCGTCAAGCACCTCGGCCCGATCGTCCCGGGCGCCTCGATGCAGGGCGGCGTGCGCGTGCCGTTTACCTCGCACGAGCTGGACCCGGTGCAGGCCGCGTTCGCCATCGGCACGCAGATCCGCTACCTCGATTTCAACGACACCTGGCTGGCGGCCGAATGGGGCCACCCGTCGGACAACCTCGGTTCGATCCTGGCCGTGGCGGACTACCTGTCGCGCAAGGCCGAGAAGGAAGGCGGCAAGGTGCTGACCGTGCGCGACGTGCTCGGCTACGCTATCAAGGCTCATGAAATCCAGGGTTGCTACGCGCTGAAGAACAGCTTCAACCGGGTCGGCCAGGACCACGTCATCCTTGTCCGCCTCGCCTCCACGGCAGTGACCACGGCCATGCTCGGCGGCAACAAGGACCAGGTCACGACCGCGGTTTCGCACAGCTGGATTGACAACGGTGCGTTGCGCACCTACCGCCATGCGCCGAACACCGGTCCGCGCAAGAGCTGGGCTGCCGGCGACGCCTGCCGTCGTGCGGTCACCCACGCGATCAACGCCGTCTACCGCAACGTGGTCGGCTACCCGTCGGCGCTCAGCGCGAAGACCTGGGGCTTCTACGACGTGGCGTTCAAGGGCAACGCGTTCCAGTTCGAGCGTCCGTTCGGCAGCTACGTCATGGAAAACGTGCTGTTCAAGATCAGCTTCCCGGCCGAATTCCACGCCCAGACCGCGGTGGAATGCGCCATGCAACTGCACGCCGAGGTTGCCAATCGCCTCGACGAGGTCGAGCGCGTCGAGATCCAGACCCAGGAAGCCGGCGTCCGCATCATCGACAAGACCGGCCCGTTGGCGAACTACGCCGACCGTGACCACTGCATCCAGTACATGGTCGCCGTGCCGATGATTTTCGGCCGTCTCACCGCGGACGATTACAACGACGACGTGGCCGCCGATCCGCGTATCGACGCGCTGCGCGACAAAATGACCGTAGTCGAAAATCCTCAGTTCACCACCGATTATTTCGATTCCGAAAAGCGTTACATCGGTAATTCGGTGCAGGTTTTCTTCAAGGACGGCAGCAGCACGCAAAAAATCTCGATCGATTACCCGATCGGTCACCGGAAACGCCGTGCCGAAGGCATTCCGGTTCTCCTCAAAAAGTTCGAATCCGCCCTGCGTGCCGAGCTCCCTGCAGACCGCGTCGAGAAGGTCCTGGCGATCACCGGAACCCCGGAAAAGCTCGACGCCATGCCCATTCACGAGTTCATGACGCTCTTCACGGCTTGATAATGGCCGTGACTCAAGTATGAACGGCTGGCGGCAGCCTTGGCTCAAATGTTGGATTTTTGCTAAACTGCCGCCGCCCGTTGAAGGGGTAACAAAAGCGAGGGACGGCCTTAAGTCCCCGGATTCGACAACCAGTTTTAGAAGTAATACGCGCGATTTCCGTTTGGGGTGGAGCGCGGACGCGAATACCAATAATGAGGAGACACCGATGAAACGTAAGGGCTTGTTTTTGCTGATCGGCTTGGCCCTGGGCGGCGTGGGTGCCGTTCATGCTCAGGAATCCGCTGACGCGGGTAACGGCTATGACGGCCGCTGGTACATCGCCCCGACGGTTGGCGGTTACTACAACGACACCGACCGCAACACCAACAGCCGTCAGGTCTACTACGGCCTGGCAGTGGGTAAGTTCATTTCGAACAACGCCTCGATCGACATCTTCGCTGATCGCACCAAGCGCGACAACGATGCCAACGGTCACTGGTCGAGCAACAGCTACGGCGTTGCCGCTCGCTTCTACGCTGGTGCGTGGGACAGCTGGCGCCCGTACCTGCTGGCTGGCGTGATGGGCTCGTACCACCACAACCCGGCTGACAACGGCTGGGCACCGGCTGCCGAACTCGGCGTCGGCGTCTCCAAGACCATCACCGACAGCTCGGACGTCCGCCTCGAAGCCGGCTACCGCTACGATTGGGACGACAAGACCAACGACGGCGAGAACGGCTACGGCGACTGGTTCCTCGGCTTCTCGATCGTTTCGCGCTTCGGCGAGCCGCCGCAGGCTCCGGCCCCGGCTGCTGCTCCGCCCCCGGCTGCTCCGGATTGCTCGACCCTCGACAGCGATGGCGACGGCGTGAACGATTGCGACGACAAGTGCCCGGCCACCCCGGCTGGCACCATCGTCGGCCCGGACGGTTGCCCGCAGAAGGTCGTCATCGACCTGCGCGGCGTCAACTTCAAGTTCGATCGCCCGAAGAAGGGTGAGACGAACATTGGCCCGACCCTGCAGGAGCCGACCAGCGAGTCGCTGGGCGTCCTCGACCAGGCTGTCGACACCCTGCAGCGTTACCCGCAGGTCAAGGTCACGGTTGCCGGTTACACGGATAGCGTCGGTAAGGACGCTTACAACCAGGGTCTGTCGGAGCGTCGCGCCAAGATCGTGTTCGATTACCTGACCTCGCACGGCATCGGTGCCGATCGCCTGGAAGGCCCGATCGGCCACGGCGAGAACAACCCGATCGACACCAACGATACGGCCGAAGGTCGTTCGCGTAACCGTCGCACGGAACTGCAGGTCCAGCAGTAATCCGAGCACGATCGGTAGCAAGATGAAGGAGCCCGGCGAAAGCCGGGCTCTTTTTTTGTGCATTGGAACCGGTTCGCCCCGTCGGGGCGCATGCCTGGCGGCCTCCGGCCGAACCGCCGCCCTGTAGGAGCGCGCCTGCGCGCGATTGGCTCCGCGCGGCGCTCGTACGTGGCCGCAGGACAGCCCTCGGTGCCTACCCTCGCTGCTCAGACAGGTCCTCCGCGCTCGACAAGGTTGGCCGCAGCCGCGGCCCGTGTACTTATTTGGCCTGCGGCCGCTCGCTTGTGCGGAACTCGCCTCGAGGGTAGGCACCGAGGGCTCTCTTCATTCTTGTCGCGAGTTGGGTGGGAAAGCCGTGGCACCGGCATCCCCGACGCATCGGCAACTCGTGTAGGAGCGCGCCTGAGCGCGACCCAAGACACGGCGGCGCAGCCGCAACCGGCATAAACATGGCAAATCCGCGCATCGCCCGGTACCCTCGGCCTTATGGACGTTCGGACGTCCAAAAGGGGTAACGATGAAACACGCCACGCCACCCGTGCGCCGCTTTGGCGGCGGTGATCTCAATGGTGTCCTTGGGTTGGTGGTCGACAATCTGTCGATCCTGGCTTTCCTTGCCACGGCGTTGGTGGGGATCTTTGGGGTGCCGGCGGATATCGTCTTCAGGCAGATGTTTCCGGGGACGGCGCTGGGGGTGTTGCTGGGGAACCTGGCTTACACCTGGATGGCGCGGCGGCTGGCGTCCAGGACGGGCAGGGCGGACGTGACGGCGATGCCGTTGGGGCTGGATGCGCCGACCAGTATTTCGATGGCCTTGCTGGTGCTGGGTCCGGCGTTCGTTGGCTACAAGGCGTCGGGCATGGATCCGGTGGCGGCGGGTGAGGCTACGTGGCGGCTGGGCATGGCCTCGCTGGTGGTCATGGGCGTGTTGAAGTTCGTGCTTTCGTTTTTTGGTGGCTGGGTGCAGCGTTCGGTACCACGCGCGGGCTTGTTGGGCTCGATCGCGGGGATTGCGCTGGTGTTGATGGGGTTCCTGCCGCTGGTGGAGATCCTGAGGGTCCCGGTCGTCGGCTTTGCCGGGCTGGGCATCGTGTTGTACACGCTGGTCGCGAAGCAGCGGTTGCCGTTCGGGCTGCCGGGGGTGCTCGGGGCGGGTGTGCTGGCGGCTGCGCTGTATTACATCCTCGGGCCGCTTGGCTGGCTCGGCACGGGCTACCATGCGCCGGCGGCATGGCAGTGGCGCCTCGGCTTTCCGTGGCCGTCGCTGGGCTTCCTGAAGGGTTTGCCGGACACGGTGCCCTACCTTCCGCTGATCCTGCCGTTCGGCCTGCTGATGGTGGTGGGCGGGATCAACGTGACCGAGAGCGCACGGGCGGCGGGGGACGACTATCGGACCCGCGATATCCTGCTGGTCGAGGCCCTGGCGACGCTGGTCGCGGGCGTTTGCGGTGGCGTTGCCCAGACCACGCCTTACATCGGCCAGCCGGCCTACAAGGCGATGGGTGCGCGGACGGGCTACACCCTCGTCACCGGCCTGGTGATCGGGCTGGGTGGCGTGTTCGGGTACCTGTCGAACCTCGTCGAGCTATTGCCGGTGGCGGTGCTGGCGCCGATCCTGGTGTTCGTCTCGATCGGGATCACGGTGCAGGCCTTCGAGGCCGTGCCGCTGCGTTACGCGGCGGCCGTGGTTTTCAGTTTCTTCCCCGCGATCGCGCGCATGGTTGCGATCAAGCTGGGCGATCCGTCGATCGTCGATCCGGCCCATTTCACGACGCTGTATGCGGATGGGTCGCACGGTGTGTCGGCGATGGCGGGCATCGTGATCCTCGGCAATGGCTTCATCATCACCTCGATGGTCTGGGCCAGTTTCGTGGTCGCGATGATCGATGGCCAGGTGCGCAAGGCCGCCGGGATCGTTGCGCTGGGCGGCGTGCTCACGGCATTCGGCGTGATCCATTCGGTGCAGCCGATCGGGGCGGTCTACCTGCCGTGGTTGCTCGACGCCGCGTCGCGTGCGCTGGTCTGGCAATTCGGCGGTGCCTATGCCGCGCTTGCGCTGGCGCTCTTCCTGCTTGGTGCCATGTCCCGTGAAGGCGCCGCCCGCGCACGCGTGTAGGGGAATGCAGCAATTCATGTAGTGGCGTTTGCCGGCGCTTGAATTGAGCGAAGGCCGCAGCCACCCTTTCTTTTTGCACCAAGGAGCCTCCCCCCATGTCCCTTTCCGACCTGACCTCGCTGCCGGGTGTCACGGCGTCCCCGGACGTCGCCACGCGTCGCTACGTCTTCAACCACACGATGATCCGCGTGCGCGACCTTGCCGTGTCGCTGGATTTCTACACGCGCGTGCTCGGCTTTACCCCGGTGTACCAGCACGTCTACGAAGAGGCTGCGTTCACCATTGTTTACCTCGTGCTCGTCGGCGACCGTTCGGTGATCCCCGACGATGACCAGGCGCGCAAGCAGTGGGTGCTCGCCCAGCCGGGCGTACTCGAGTTGACCCACAACCACGGCACCGAAAATGAAGAAAAGACGCCGTACCACAATGGCAACACGGAGCCGCGCGGCTTCGGCCACCTCTGTGTCAGCGTGCCCGACGTGAACGCGGCCTGCGCGCGTTTCGAGACGCTCGGCGTCACGTTCCAGAAGCGGCTGACCGATGGTCGCATGCGCCATATTGCGTTCATTCGCGACCCGGACGAATACTGGATCGAAATCCTCCAGCCGACCCCGCTGGCCTGATCGAGCACGCATCTCCGGATGTCGCCATGACGCCCAGCCTGCCACCCGTCACGCGTAACCTGCTCATCGCGAACATCGTGATGTTCGGGCTGCAGTCCCTGCTCGGCGACGACAGCACGCTGGCGATCACGCGGTGGCTGGCGTTGTGGCCTTATGGCCACGACATCGCGGTCCAGCTCGGTAACGGTGACGTTGTCGGGCTGGGTTTCCAGCCGTGGCAGCTGGTGACCTATGCGTTCCTGCATGCCAACGTATTGCACATCACCACGAACATGTACGGCCTGTACATGTTCGGCGGCGTGATCGAGCGGCAGATGGGCGCGCGGCGCTTCCTCGCCTACTACGCCACGTGCGTGGTCGCGGCGGCGCTGGCCCAGCTGGCCGTGCTGTATTTCTTCGAGCCGACGAAGATGTATCCGACCGTCGGTGCATCCGGTGGGATATTTGGCCTGCTGGCCGCGATTGCGATGCTCTTCCCGCGTGCAAGGCTGACGGTGTTCCCGGTGCCGATCGCCATGCCGGCGTGGCTGTTCGTCACGCTCTATGGCGTGGGGGAACTCTTCTTCGGCGTGACCGGCCGGCTGGCGCAGGTTGCGCACTTCGCCCACCTGGGCGGCCTTGTCGCAGGCATCGCGCTGCTGCTGGCGTGGGGCATGAAGCCCGCACGCCAGCCACCGTAGCCCGTCTTATCGCAGGGCGAGGAAGTCCGGGCTGACCACGAAGCGCACCGCATCGAGGCGAAGCCGCGCATCCGGCAGGGCAGCCAGCAAGGCGGAGCGTTCGGCAGCGACGGCCTGGATCTCGGCTTCGGTGATCGACGGATTCACGCCGCGCAATGCCAGCAGGCGGCTGAATTCGCCGTCCAGCTCGGTCTTCGCAGCCTCGGACGCTTCGATTTTCAGCACCTCGGCGCGGCCTTCGGCCAGGTCCTTCGCGTGGTCGAGCATCGGCGGGACCAGCTTCGAAAGGAACTTGCGATAGCGGGCCACGTCGATGTTGCGGTCGGCCGCGCGACGAAGCGCAACGTCGCTGGGACGGAAGCCCGGACGTTCGTTGAGCTTGGTGTCCACGGTGATCGGCAGCGGCGTCGTCGGCAGGAAACGGCCGGCGTCGAGGTTGCGGTCGGCCACCACTTCGAGCACGTACACCGCCTGCAGCAGCGCGGTGCGCACCGGCAGGCCATCGTCGACGAGGAACGCGGCGTTGCCGGTCTCGCCGGAGACCAGCAGGTCGACGGCCGCAAGCACCATCGGATGGTCGAGGCGAAGCAGGGGCAGGTCTTCGCGTGCCAGCGCGGTCTCGCGCGAGAACGTGACCGACAACGGGCCGTCCGCGAAGCCGCTGAGGCCGTCGGTGGACAGGTACTGCGGGTCGAGCAGGACGATGTCCTTCGCCAGTTCCTCGGCGTGCACGCCGTACATCTCGAACAGGCGCTGGATGAAACCGTCGCGGCTGGGATCATCGTCGTCGCGCGCGAAGCTGCTTGCGAGGTCGTCGGCGTGCGGGTCACGGCTCGCGGCGAGTTCGAGCAGCTGGTCGCGGCCGGCGTGGATCAGCGCGGAAAGCTCTTCGTGGGCACCGCGGGTCTCGGCGATGAGCGAGTCCAGTTCCTGGTCGCGGTCGTCGTCTTCGCGGGCATGCTCGTCGGCCAGCGTCGACAGCAGCGGGCCGAAGCGGCGAAGCAGTTCACGGCCATCGGCGGGACTGCTGCGAAAGGCGTCGAGGCCGTCGTCGTACCAGCGTGCCAGCACGTGCTGTGCGCTCTGCGCGACCAGCGGCACGTGGATGACGATGTCGTGCTTCTGGCCGATGCGGTCCAGTCGACCGATGCGCTGCTCGAGCAGGTCCGGGTCGAGCGGGAGGTCCCACATCACCAGGCGATGCGCAAACTGGAAGTTTCGGCCCTCCGAACCGATCTCGGAGCAGATCAGCAGGCGGGCACCGTCCGGCTGGGCGAAGAACGCCGCGTTGCGGTCGCGCTGCACGATGCCGAGGCCTTCGTGGAAGCGTGCGACGCCGACGCCGCTCCGCGTGCGCAGCGCGTCTTCGATCGCCATGACCTTGGCCTGGCTGCGACACAGCAACAGGAACTTGTCGGCCGGATGGGCCTCGAGCAGGCCGATCAGGGCGGTGATCCGCGGGTCGTCGGCGTAGTCGAATTCGAGCGGGGCGGGCGGCTGCTGGATATCGGAACGGAATTCGGCGAGCAGGGCCTCGCGACGGCCGGGGCCGAGCGCTTCGGCGTCGATCTGGATCAGGTCGGGAAGGCGGCGCGGGAAGCCGCCGATGCCGGCGCGGCGGTTGCGGAACATCGCACGGCCGGTGCCGTGGCGATCGATCAGGGCGGCGAGCACCGCGGCCGAACCGTTCGGCCGATCGAGCAGGGCGGCCATTTCACGGTCGCCCTTGAAGCGTTCCGCGATCAGCGCACGCTGGCCGGCCTCCAGTGCGTTGCCCTCGGCCAGCGTGTTCGCCAGCTCGGTCAACGGCGCAAAATTTGCCGATTCAGCGAGATACGCGTCCAGGTCGCTGTAGCGCTGGGGGTCGAGCAGGCGCAGGCGGGCGAAGTGGCCCGCGCGGCCAAGCTGTTCCGGCGTCGCCGTGAGCAGGATCACGCCAGGCGTGGCGACGGCGAGCTCTTCGACCAGGCGATAACGCGGGCTGGCGCCGTCCGGCGTCCATTCCAGGTGGTGCGCCTCGTCGACGACGATCAGGTCCCAGCCGGCCTCGACCAGCTGCTGGGCGCGCTTGGGCGCGCTTTCGAGGAAGGCGAAGTCCGCGATCACCAGCTGCTCGTCTTCGAACGGGTTGCGCCCGTCGTTGGCCTGCTCGATGGCCTCGCAGCGCTCTTCATCGAAGATCGAGAAGGACAGGTTGAAGCGGCGCAGCAGTTCCACGAACCACTGGTACACCAGGGTTTCGGGCAGCAGCACCAGCACGCGTGTGGCGCGGCCGGCGGCCAGCTGGCGCGACAGGATCATGCCAGCCTCGATGGTCTTGCCCAGGCCGACTTCGTCAGCGAGCAACACGCGGGGCGGGCGGCGCGCGGCGGCGATGCCGGCGACGCGAAGCTGGTGCGGGACCAGGCCGATCCGGGCCGATTCGAGGCCCCAGCTGGCGGCGCGGCGCGCTTCCGCACGGCGGCGCAGGCCTTCCACGCGCAGGTCGAACTTGTCGTTGGTGTCGGTGCGCCCGCCGATCAGGCGGTCATCCGCCTGTGACATCGCCTGCTCGTCGTCGAGCTGGCCTTCTTCCAGTTCACGGCCTTCGCCGCGATAGACCAGCAGCCCTTCACGCAACTCGACGCGCTCGACCAGGAAGGCGATGCCCTTGCCCGCCACGCGTTGGCCCGCGCGGAATTCGGCGCGCACCAGTGGCGCGCTGTCGACGGCGTAGGGACGCAATACCCCTGCCTTGGCGAACAGGACCTGCACGCCACGCCCTTCGACGCGCAGGATGGTGCCGAGACCGAGTTCAGGTTCGGCGGTGGAAATCCAGCGTTGACCGGGTTCAAACATGCTGTGGGGGGTACCGCGACATCAGGGCGGACGATTATCCCGCCCCAAGGCCCCCGTGCCTACCTTTTCGTTAAAGGCCCGCGGATATCAGGTTTCCGCCCAGCGGCGCAGCAGGTTGTGGTAAACGCCCGTGAGTTGCAGGATCGCGCCCTGGTCGGCGCCGTCGCCGGTGAGCTTGCGGATCGCCGTATCCATTTCCAACAGGAGCCGGCGCGCGCCATCGTCACGCACGAGGCTTTGCACCCAGAAGAACGACGCGATGCGTGCGCCGCGCGTCACCGGCGTCACCCGGTGCAGGCTCGACGATGGGTAGACGATCGCATCGCCGGCAGGCAACTTCACTTCGTGTTCGCCGTACAGATCGCTGACGATCAGCTCACCGCCGTCGTACTCGTCGGGATCGCTGAGGAACAGGGTGCAGGAGATATCGCTGCGGACGTGCCCGTCGCCACCGCTGGACATCACCGCACCGTCGATGTGGAAACCGTATTCGCCGCCGCCTTCGTAACGGTTGAAGCGGGGCGACAGCGTACGCAGCGGCAACACGGCGGCATGGTAAAGCGGGTGGCGACCAAGCGCCGCCACCACTTCGTCGCCGAGTGCCTTGCGCACGGGCGACGCCTGCGGAAGCTGGAGGTTCCGCTTGACCCTGGCGCCTTGGGGACCGACGGTTTCCTTGCCGTCGGTCCACGCGGCACCCTCCATCTGCCTTCGCATCCCTGCGACCTCGCCTGAGGTGAGCACGTCGGGAATGTGCAGGAGCATGATGGAAAACCTCGGGCGCGATCAGAAGCGGACGTTGGCGCTCAGCATCGCCGAGCGCGTGATGCCCGGAGTGTAGCGATATCCGCTCTTGTTGATCGCCGCCACGTATTTCTTGTCGGCAAGGTTGTAGACGTTGAGCTGCAGGTCGAAGTGACGATTGACCGGATAGCTGGCCATGGCGTCGAACACCCAGTAGCCCTGCGTATGATCCGGCGTGCCGATGGCGCCGTCCGTGCCACGCTTCATCTCGCCGTTGTAGCGCGCACCGCCACCGATGGTGAGGTCGAAGGGCAGGTGGTAGGTCATCCAGGAGGTGAAGGCCTTCTTCGGGTTGTAGGCCAGGTCGGAGCTGCCATCCTGCGACACGTTGGTGCCGGTCTCGACGGTGGCGTTCATGGTGGTGAAGCCCGCGCTGATCGCCCAGTCGTCGGTGATCTTGCCCACGGCGTTGATCTCGACGCCCTGCACGCGCTTCTTGCCGATCTGGTAGTAGAGCAGGTCGGTCGGATCCTGCACCAGTTCGTTGGTCACCGTGGTGCGATAGAGCGCGCCGGTCAGCAGCAGCTTCTCGCCGAGCAGGTCCCACTTCGTGCCCACTTCCACCGTCTTCGCCTTCTGCGGATCGAAGCTGGGGTTGTCGGCGCTGTTGGTCGCGGTGGAGAAGGTAAGCGTGTTGCCACCCGGCGGCTCCTGCGACTGGGCGAAGTTGGCGTAGATGCTGCCGTTCGCGGCCGGCTTGTACAGGATGCCGAGCTTGTAGTTCTTCAGGTTGTCGCTCTTGGTCGCGTCCACGCCCGGCACGACGCTGCCGGCCGGCAGCGCGCCGCAGACCGGGCCGTTACGCGCGCCGCAGACGACGAGGCTGTTGAAGTCGGTTTTGTAGTGGTCGAAGCGGACGCCGGCATTGATCTGCCAGGCTTCGCCGATCTTCACCGTGTCGAAGATGTAGGCCGCGGCGGTGTTCGTCTTGCCGTCGCTGCGCGTGCCGTTTTCACCGTAGAGAAGGCCGCCGACGTCGGAGTAGGGCTTGTACAGGTTCGCGGACGGCCACGTGCTGCCGGCCAGTGCGGCCATGCCGATGGCACGCGCCTTCTCCTGGGTCAGTTCGATACCTGCGCTGATGTCCTGCTTCACGTCGCCCGAGTCGATCGACACCGTGACGTTGGTCTGGTTGGTAGCGATGCGGTTGGACTGGTGCTTGAACGTGGGCAGGTTGCGCGTGATGGTCCAGGTCGACGGATCGGTCGGGTTGGGCGTCAGCAGGTTCGCGGTGGCACCCATGAACGAGGTGAGCAGGTAGTCCTGCTGCGTACGGCCCAACCGGGTGGTGTTGTGCAGCGCGACCTGGTCGTTGAAGTCGTGCTCGACGAGGACCGTGAAGAGATCCTGCGTGTTGTTGTCGTGGTCCTGGCGCGTGCCGTAGAAGTTGTCGGAATCGACCTTCGGTGCGTTGGCGAGGAACGCGCGGCTATCCGGCGCCATGTAGCCCGGCAGGCCGATGGTGGGGACGCCGCCGTCGGGCGTGTTGCGCTGCTTCACGTGCAGGTAGTCGAGGTAGACGCGCGTGGGCGTACCCAGGCCGAAGGCCAGCGACGGGGCGACGCCCCAGCGATTCTGTTCGACCTGGTCGCGGCCGGCGACGCCGCTGTTCTGCTTCATCACGTTGAGGCGGAACGCGCCGGTATCGCCCATCTGGCGGTTGAGGTCGGCAGTGGCGCGCTCGCGGCCGGCGCTGCCGCCCTGGACGCTGCCGCTGATGCCGTTGCCGAGCACGGGCTGCTTGGTGACGAGGTTGATTGCGCCCGTCGGCGCGGTGCGGCCGTACTCGGTACCGTCCGGCCCCTTGGTGACTTCGACCTGCTCGATGTTGAACACGTCGCGCGAGACGGTGCCGAGGTCGCGGACGCCGTCGACGAAAATGCTGCCGGAGGTGTCGAAACCGCGCATGTAGATGGCGTCGCCGGTGCTGCTGGCACCGTTTTCACCGACGTAGAAGGTGCCAACGCCCGGGCTGTTGCGCAGTGCCTCGGTGAGGGTGGTGGCGCCCTGCTGCTGGATCAGCTCCTTGCCGATGACCTGGATGCTCTGCGTGGTGTCGAGCAGGCTCTGGGTGAACTTGGGCGAGGACACCTTGTCGACGCGGTAATCGCTGGAACGGTCGGCCTCGACCTGCATGCCGGGCAGCGCCTGGGCGTCGTTCACCTTGGCCTGCTGCGGCGGCGCATCGACGGCGGCAGCGGAGTGGGCGAGGGTGAGGAGGACGGCGGCACCGACGGTGCGCGCGGCAGGCGCGGCGTGCTTGCGGCTCTTGATGTAGGCCATGGACGTTCCTTGCAGGGGGCTTGTAGTGGGGTTGGGCTGCCGCCGGACACAAGCGTGCTCGCACAGGCCGGGTGGCCCGCGGGATGCAAGAGCTTGGGTTGTCCCCTGAAAAGCAGGGTGCGACACCTACAGAACGCCTATCGTAAGGAGAATGAGAACGAGTTGCAATTACCTTGTTGCGGCAATGAATGCCATGGATGGGTTGCGCGGTTGGCACTGCCGCGAGCCCAGGCATGAAAAAGGCGCCGCACTTGCGTGCGGCGCCTTCGGCTTGCAGCTAACGATCGGTAACGGGTGTTACCAGATCTTCACCTGCTTATCGCCCTCGCGGATCATCTTCGCGCCCGGCTTGCACTGGAACGCCGTGGCGAACGCTTCCATGTTCGACGGTGCACCGATGGCGCGCAGCGACGCCGGAGCGTGCGGATCGACGTTGAGGTACAGCATCGCCTGCTTCTCGCGGACGCTGCCGCGCCACACGCGGGCCCAGTTGAGGAAGAAGCGCTGGTCTTCGGTGTAGCCGTCGATCTTCGCCGCCGCTTCCTGCGGGTTCTTCTTCAGTGCTTCCTGCAGGGCGTCGTACGCCACGTTCAGGCCGCCCAGGTCGGCGATGTTCTCGCCCAGGGTCAGCTTGCCGTTGACGTGGAGGTCCGGCTTGTCCTTGATCGGCGCGTATTCGTTGAACTGGTTGACCAGGCGGCCGGTGCGCTCTTCGAACTTCTTCTTGTCAGCGTCCGTCCACCAGTTCTTGTTGTTGCCTTCGCCGTCGAACTGGCTGCCTTCGTCATCGAAGCCGTGGCTGGCTTCGTGGCCGATCACGGCACCGATACCGCCGTAGTTGATCGCGTCGTCGCCGTTCGCATCGAAGAACGGCGGCTGCAGGATCGCGGCCGGGAAGTTGATCGTGTTGTCGGTCGGGTTGTAGTACGCGTTGACCGTCTGCGGGGTCATGCCCCAGTCGAGGCGGTCGGTCGGCTTGCCGATCTTGGCCAGGTCGTAGTGGTAGTTGAACTTGCTGGCCGACTCGACGTTACCGAAGTAGTTGTCGCCCGACACTTCCAGGCCCGACCAGTCGCGCCACTTGTCCGGGTAGCCGATCTTCGGCAGGAAGGTGTTCCACTTGGCGATGGCCTTCTGCTTGGTCTCGTCACTCATCCAGTCGAGCTTCTCGATGCGGGCCTTCAGTGCGTTGCGCACGTTGTCGACCAGCTCGTTGGCGCGCTGCTTCGCTTCCGGCTTGAACACCTTGGCCACGTACAGCTGGCCCAGGCCTTCGCCCATCGACGAGTTGACCGTGCCGAGCACGCGCTTCCAGCGCGGCTTCTGCTGCGGCTGGCCGGCGAGGGTCTTGCCGTAGAAGTCGAACTTGTTGTCCTGGAACGCCTTGGACAGGTACGGCGAAGCGCTGTCGATGGCGTGGAAGCGCAGGTAGGCCTGCCACGTGGCGACCGGCGTGCTGGCCAGCATCTTGTCGAACTGGGCGAAGAACTTCGGCTGCGAGAGCGAGAAGCCCTTGTCGATCGTCACGCCCTGGGCGGTGAAGAACTTCTCCCAGTTGAAGTGCGGGGTGATCTTGTCCGCTTCCTTCACCGAGACGAAGTGGTACTGGTTTTCCGGCGCACGCAGTTCGACCGGTGCCAGCGAAGCCGCGGCCAGCTGGGTTTCGAACTTCATGATGTCGTCGGCCTGCTTCTTCGCGTCGGCGTCGGAAACGCCGGCGAGGGACAGGGTCTTGGCGATGTAGTCGACGTACGCCTTGCGGTTATCCGCCTGCTTCGGATCGGTGTAGTAATCCTTGGTCGGCAGGCCGAGGCCGTCCTGCTGCGCGTAACCGATCTGCATCTTGGCGTTCTGGAAATCCGCGCCCGAGCCGAAGCCGAACACGTAGCCATTGCCGTCGTTGAAGCTGGTGTCGAGGAAGTCGGCGATGTCCTGCGGCGACTTCAGAGCGTCGATCTTGGCCAGTTCCGGCTTGAGCGGATCAAAGCCCGCCTTCTCGATGGCGTCTTCGGCCATGCCCGAACGGTAGATCAGGCCGATCTTCTGCTCGATCGAGCCGGCCTTCGCGCTGTCGGCGCCCTTGTTCGCGGCATCGACGATGTCGTGCTGCGTGTTCAGGCTGTTCTCGGCCAGCTGGTCGAACGCGCCCCAACGGGTGCGGTCGTCCGGAATCGGGTTGGCGGCGACCCACTTGCTGTTGACGAAGCCGTTGAAGTCGTCGCACGCGTTGATGCCGGTGTCGATCTCGGAGACGTCGAACGACGGGCCGGCCGGCTTGGCGGCGGCAGCGGTGCTGGCAGCGGCGGGTGCGGCGGTGCTGGTGGCGGCCGGCTGGTTGCCGGCGGGCGCGGCGGTGGTCGCGTCGTCGTGCTGGCTGCACGCCGTGCCGACGAGCGCGACGCTAAGCGCAAGTGCGAGCGGCTTCAGGTACTGCTTGGTCATTGGTATCCCTCTGTGGATGGTCATAAACGGCCCTCCCCGGCGCCGCCCCCGCCCGAGGATAGTCCCTGCGGAGGCGTGCCGGGGCGCACTGTGACGAAAGTCATGGGTCGGGCGGCCGTGCCATCCATGGACCTCGTAACGGCGTGATGCACTGCACGAACAGCGCAATCTCGCAATTTCCTGCGCCCGTTTGTCCCTTCGCTGTCACAACAGGTTCCTACGCTTCGAGGACCGCATGACAGGGGATGCGGCCCGCAATTCGGCGCATCCACACCACCGAGGAGCTACTGTCATGCGCAAGTTACTGGCCGCGGGCATTGCCTGCGTGCTTTCCCTTTCGGCCGCCAGCCTGGTGGTTGCCCAGCAGACCGCCCCGGCGGACGCGGCGACCAGCGCACTGGGTTTCGGCTGGGGCCACGGCGGCCACGGCAACGAGCCGCGCACCGCCACCCCGATCAAGCACCTGGTGGTGATCTTCCAGGAGAACGTCTCCTTCGATCACTACTTCGGTACGTATCCGTTCGCGACAAACGGCCGCGGCGAGCCCACCTTCTACGGTCGGCCGTTCACCCCGCAGGTGAATGGCCTGGACCACAGGCTGCTCACCAACAATCCCAACGCGAAGAACAGCGCGAACGGCGCGGCCGCGGTCAATCCGTTCCGGCTGACCCGCGCGCAGGCGGCCACGGCCGACCAGGACCACGGCTACACCTCGGAGCAGCGCGCATTCCATGGCGGCAAGATGGACCTGTTCCCGCTCTACACCGGCCACGGCGAAGCGCTGCCGGGCGGCAGTGCCTCGGAAGAGGGACAGGGCCAGGTCATGGGCTATTACGACGGCAACACCGTCACCGCCTACTGGAACTACGCGCAGCACTTCGCGATGAGCGACAACAGCTACGGCACGGTGTTCGGCCCGTCCAGCCCCGGCGCCATCAACCTTGTTTCCGGCCAGACCGCGGGCGTGATCGATACGCTTAATGGCACGGGTGCCGAGACCGACGATGGCCATGGCGGCCTGACGATGATCGGTGACCCGGATCCGATCGGCGACGTGTGTTCGTCACCGACCGCGAGCCAGGCCACCATGGGCGGCCGCAACGTCGGCGACCTGCTCAACGACCAGGGCGTGACCTGGGGCTGGTTCCAGGGTGGTTTCGACATCAGCCGCACCAACCCCGATGGCAGCACCGGTTGCGCGCGTCGGACGCTCTCGGCGGTGACCAACGCCACCTCGAACGACTACAGCCCGCATCACCAGCCGTTCCAGTATTACCCGTCGACCGCCAATCCAACGCACGCGCGCCCGTCGTCGGTGGCCTCGATCGGCAAGACCGACCAGGCCAACCACCAGTACGACATCGAGGATTTCTACGATGCGCTGGATGCGGGCAACCTGCCGGCGGTGAGCTTCCTGAAGGCACCGGCCTACCAGGACGGCCACGCGGGCTATTCCGATCCGCTGGATGAGCAGGCCTTCGTGGTGAAGGTGGTCAACGCCCTGCAGCAGAGCGGTGAATGGAACGACACGGCGGTGATCATCGCCTATGACGATTCCGATGGCTGGTACGACCACCAGGATCCGCCGCACGTGCACGCGTCCACCGGCACCACGGATGCGCTGGATGGCGACGGTGTCTGCAAGGGCCGCACCACGCTGCCGGGCATCGACGGCAAGACGCCGGCGATGGGCCGTTGCGGCTTCGGTCCGCGCCTGCCGCTCCTGGTGGTGTCGCCGTGGGCGCGCGATAACTTCGTCGATCATTCGACGACGGACCAGAGCTCGGTCACTCGCTTCATCGAAGACAACTGGCTGGGTGGCAAGCGCATCGGCGGCGGTTCGTCGGATGCCACGGCCGGACGCCTCGACGGGATGTTCGACTTCTTCTTCCCGCGCCTGCTCGATCGCACGCTGATCCTCGACGAGCAGACCGGCCAGCCGAAACGTGCCCATGGTTGATCGCCGTCGTTTCCTGAAGACGGTGGGTTGCGCGGCCGCGGCGGGATGGATCCCGTCGCGGCTGTTCGCGCATGACATGCAGCACATGCAGGCGGCGCCGGCCGACAAGGTCGGCAACAACCTTTGCATGCACGCGATGGGCGACAACACGCGCATGCCGGGGCTGGTCGATCCGGCGAAGCTGGCGGCGTTCGTCGATCCGTTGCCGATCCCGCTGGTGTTGCGTCCGCAGCCGGGCAAGCTGCTCAGCGTGCGCATGGCGTCCAGCTCGCAGAAGCTGCATCGCGATCTTCCGCCGACGGAGTTGTGGACCTACAACGGCAGCTATCCGGGGCCGACCATCGAAGCGCATACCGGCCAGGCCATCGATGTTTCGTGGGTGAATGCGCTGCCGGCGAAGCACATGCTTCCGGTCGACCACAACATCTGTGGCGCCGAGGCCGACAAGCCGCTGGTGCGTGCGATCACGCACCTGCATGGCGCGAAGGTGCCGCGCAAGGACGACGGCTACCCGGAAGACTGGTACGTGCCGGGCCAGTCACGCCGACACCATTATCCGAACGCGCAGGACGCGGCCACGCTGTGGTACCACGACCATGCGATGGGCATTAACCGGCTGAACATGTACGCCGGGCTGATGGGCCTCTACCTGTTGCGCGACGAGCACGAGCTGTCGCTCGGCCTGCCGGCTGGCGAATTCGAGCTGCCGCTGGTGCTGGCCGATCGCTGGCTGCGCCAGGACGGGCGCCTGTATTACCCCGACTCCGGTGACGCGAAGGCGCCCTGGGTGCCGGAAGTGTTCGGCAACCTGACCCTGGTCAACGGCGCGATCCTTCCGCGTGCGGATGTGCAGCCGCGGCGTTATCGCCTGCGCGTGCTGAATGCCGCGAACGGGCGCTTCTTCCACCTGCGTTTTCGCGATGGGCGGCCGTTCCAGGTCATCGGTTCCGACCAGGGCCTGCTGGCGGCGCCGGCGACGATGCGTTCCATCTTCATGGCCCCGGGCGAGCGCGCAGACATCGTCGTGGACTTTGCTTCGTTGCGCGGTGGCGCGGCCGAGCTGATGAACGACGCGCTGCCGCTGATGCGCTTCGCCGTGGGGCAGGGCGAGGTGAAGGACGACAGCCGGGTGCCGGATGCCTTGCGCGAGATTTCGCGTTTCAGCGAAACCAGCGCCGCGAAGGCCCGCGAGATGACGCTGGACGAATACAGCGATTGCGTCGCGACGCCCATGCTGATGCTGCTCAACGGCAAGCGCTGGCATGATCCGGTGACGGAGACGGTGAAGCTCGGCAGCACGGAGATGTGGAGCCTGGTGAACCTCACCGAGGATACCCATCCGGTACACCTGCACCTGGTCCGCTTCCAGGTCCTCGACCGGCGGCCTTACGACGTCGACGAATACATGGAGAAGAAAACCATTCGTTACGTCGGGCCGGCGCAGAAGCCGCCGGCGCATGAGCGTGGATGGAAGGACGTGGTGCAGGCGTATCCGGGAATGGTGACGCGCATCGTTGCTACGTTCGATGGTTACGCCGGCCGCTATGCGTGGCACTGCCATCTCGCCGAGCACGAGGCCAACGAGATGATGCGGCCGTTTGAAGTCGTGGCTTGACCAATCGCCCCCTGCAAACGATGCAAACGATCCATCGCGCGCAGGCGCGCTCCTACAGGAGTTTGTCGAGGGAATGGGCGTCGAGGCGCAGGACGGGGTAGTCGCCGACTTTCTGCGCGGCGTACCACGGGCTGCGTTCGAAGAAGAACGACAGCCGTGCGCGTGGGCTCGCGGCAAACGCCGCATCGCTCGCCACCTTCGCATCGAACTCGGCCTTGAGCGCTGGGTTCGATGCGATCATCTTCCGCGCCAGTGCCTCAAGCACGCGTGGCTCGCCGTATTCCTTCGGCTCGAAGATGGCGTCGAGGTAGCCCCAGCGAAGTACCGAGTCGGGCGCCCGGGCGTCGAGCAGGTTGGCGGTAAGCACGGCATCGGCGTTGTCGCTTCGCACGATCACCGTGCCGGCGGGAAGCGTCACCGTCTCCTGCGCGGGCACGATCGTCACGTCGCGCAGCATGTGATGGCCTTCGAACGGCTTGTCGGCCCATTTGGGCTCGCTGAGCACGTCGTGGGTGACGTTCACGCTGGCTGGCGCGGTCGTCCGGGTGTACGCGATGTGCTGCGCGTCGAGCCGGCTGATCACCTCGGTCCATTGCGCGGGGATCGCCCATGCGGCGGGCAGTGGGGCGCTCACGTCCGGCAGCAGGCCGTTCCAGCTCTGGATCGCGTAGGTTTTCTTCTTCGACGGGTCGTACTGGATCCAGGTGTCCCCGGAAATGTCGCTCTTCACCTGGGTGAAAACGAAGCCTTTCAGGGTGAACGGCGTGCTCGTCGGATCCGCCTTGAAGGTGACGGGCACGGCGTTGCCAGGCGCTGCGGCCAGCGAGGCGGCCCACGCATCCGCGTCATGCGACGCCTTCAATAGCGCAGCCGGATCCTTGTTGACGTGGTCGAGCACGGCACGGACGACGTCATACGTCGCGCGCACGCGCACCTCGTACGACTTCAGCATGTGCGTCTCGATCAGCAGGCCCGCGCGATTGCGTATCGCGGCGTAGCCCGTCGAGAAACGCGGGCCGGAGCCGAAGTTCTCGATGCCCCTGGTCGGATCGCGGCCGTCCTTGAACTCGAGGTACGGCGACGCGAGGTGTCCCATCTTTTCGTAACGGGGGATCGCATCACCCGCGAACGCCGCGGCCTGCCATGCCGCGATCGACGGCGGCAGCTTGTGGGTGTCCTCGGCGTACCAGGTCAGGTCGTACTGGTAGTCCGCACCGTCGGTGGTGTGGATGTCCATGAGCAGGTCCGGCCGCCAGGTGTTCCACAGGCCGAGCCACGCACGGGTTTCCGGTGCATCGGCCTTGACGTAGTCGCGGTTGAGGTTGAGGTACTGCGACTGCCCGCGGAAGCCCATGCGCTCCGGGCCATTCTGGTTGATCCGGAAGTAGGGGCCGGAGTTCTCGTGGCCATCGACGCTGTACACCGGGATATAGACCAGCACGACGTGGTCAAGCAGGTTCGCCAGCGTGCCGGTGACCGCGGCGTCGCGCAGCAACATCAGCCCGGCGTCCTTGCCTTCGATCTCGCCCGGGTGGATGCCGGCTTGCAGCAGGACGATCGGCTTGCCCGCGGCGCGTGCCTTTTCCGGAGTGAGGTCACCGTCCTTCGCCGCGATGACCACGGTCATCGGGCGCCCCTCCGGCGAGGTGCCGAACTGGCTGACCTGGACCATGCCATGCGACGCCGCCGCCACGCGTTCGAGGTAGGCGAGGGTGTCAGCGTAGGAAGGCGTCGTGCGGAAACCCGACGCCTCCGCGGGCGTGGTCCAGCTTTCTTTCGCGTGGACGGCCAGCGGGCTGGCGGCGAGGATGGCGAGGAATAGCGGGGTGCGGAACGAGGCGGGCATGGAACCCTCCGGCAAGGTCGATCCACCCATTGTGTGATTTTTCCGCGCCGCGGGCGAATCATGGGGGAAAGAGGAGGGCACATGGCGAGTGAAGAACGACGACGACGTTGCGAAGCGCTGCTGCAGGCGCATCGCGGCATCGTGTTCAAGGTGGCGGCGGTGTACGCCCGCCACCGTGAAGATCGCCAGGACCTGGCCCAGGAGATCGCGCTGCAGGTCTGGCGTTCGTTCGGTAGCTACGATCCCAGCCGGCCGTTTCCGACATGGATGTACCGGGTCGCGCTCAACGTCGGGCTCTCGCACGCCCGGCGCGAACGTGAGCGGCCGGCCAGCCTTGGCGCGGACCTGCTGGATGCGATGGAGGGCGGCACGCCGATCGCCGAGCCCGACGAGCGGCTGGCGCTGCTGGCCAGCGCGATCGAACGGCTCGAGCCGCTGGAGCGGGCGCTGGCCCTGCTTTACCTCGACGAGCTTCCGTATGCCGAGATCGCCACGGTGCTCGGGATCAGCGAAACCAACGTGGGCACGCGCATCGCGCGGCTCAAGCAACGACTGCGCCGGCAACTTGCGCCGGCCACGCCATGACAACGGAGGACACGATGGAACTGGATGATCTGAAGGCAGGTTGGGTGACCCTCGACCGGCGCCTGGATGGGCTGGAGCTGGCCATGGCGGCACAGGTCGCCTCGGGTGGCGTGCGCAGGGAACTGCGACCGCTTGTCATCGGCCAGGCGGTGCAGGTGTTGTCTGGCATCGCCTTCGCGCTGGCGGCGGGCTCGTTCTGGTTCGACCATCGCGACGCTCCCGGGCCGCTCGTGGCCGGCCTGCTGCTGCATGCCTACGGCATCGCGATGGCCGTCGCCGCGGCGCGCAACCTGGTGCTCGCGGCGCGTGCGTCGGAGGACGCCCCCGTGCTGGCACTGCAGGAACGCCTGGCGGCGCTGCGTGCCTGGCGCATCCGCGAAGGGCGCTGGTTCGGCATCGTCGGTTGCTTCATGTGGGTGCCGATGATCGTGTGGGCGTTCGGCATGGCCGGGGTGGATATCGTGGCGGTGAATCCGCTGTTTGTCGGCCTGAACCTGCTCACGGCGGTGGTTTGCCTCGGCACATTCCTGCTGGTGTCGCGGCTGGTGAAGACGCCGGAGGGCGCGGCGGTGCGGCGAGCCCGCGAACGGCTCGACGAGGTGGCCCGCTTCAGGGGCGGCGGCGCGGTCTAAGGACCGGCTAAGCTGGGTGGGCCGATAATCCATCGATACCCGCCCGGACCATGCCCTTGAGGCCGCTTAGCCTTCGTTTCCGCCTGTTGCTGCTGATCATCGGCGTCCTTGCTGCCGTGCTGCTGCCGCTGGGCGTGCTCAGCGCAAAACGGACGCTGGAAGAGGTGGATGAACTGTCCGACGGCCGCCTCGCCCAGGCCGCGCGAACCCTGGAGGTGCTGGTGGGGCGGATCGGCGTCGACCAGCTGCGGCAACAGCGTACCGCCCGCCTGCTCGTGCCGAGCACGTCGAATCATCCGGCCGAACTGACCGTGCAGGGACGCACGTATGAGTCGGAAGTGGGCTTCCAGGTCTTCGACCGCGATGGCAGCCTGTTGATGGCGACCGAGAACCTGGCCGGCGTGCCGCGCACGCACACGCCCGATGGCGAGTTCGAGGACGTCGCGCACGGCCGTTATTCCTGGCGCGTGTTCACCCTGATCATGGAGAAGGAAGGGATCACGATACGCGCGGGCGAGCGCTACGACAGCCGCCACGAGATCACCCGCGCCCTGTGGATCGAACACGGCTTGCCCACCTTGCTGGGCTTGCCCTTGCTGGCGTTGCTGGTGGGCTGGGCGGTCCGCCGCGGCCTGCGCCCGCTGGATGACCTGGCCGGTGCGCTCGACCGGCGCGAGCCGGGCAGCCGCGCACCCATCCACCTCGAGGCCGCGCCGGGCGAGCTGCAGCCGGTGCTGGCGGCACTGAACGACCAGATCTTTCGCCTGGAGAGCGCGCTCGAGCGCGAGCGGCGCTTCAGCGCCGACGTGGCGCACGAGCTGCGCACGCCGTTGGCGTCGACCATGATCAACCTCGAGAACGCCATGGCCTCGGCACGGCCGGACGAGGCGCAGGCAGCGCTCGAAGCGGCGCGTGGCTGCCTAGTCTCGCTGGCGCGGCGGACCGAACAGTTGCTGGCGCTGGCAAGGCTGGAAGCCGGCGCGGCGGCGGGGCCGCGGGCCCGGGTGGACCTCAGCGCACTCACCCTCGACGTGGTCGAGGAAATGTCGCCACTGATCGCGCGCGGCGACGTGGAACTCTCCATCGACGCGATGCCGGACGGGCTCGTCGTGGACGGCTATCGCGTGGCGCTGGGTGCATTGCTGCGCAACCTGCTGGACAACGCCTTCCGCCACGTGCCCGATGGCGGCCACGTCTCGCTCTCGATTACCGGGCGTGACCACCGGGCCGTCATCGAGGTAGTCGACGACGGACCCGGTATCCCCGCGGCACGCCGCGCGGCGATGTTCCACCGCTTCGCCCGTGGCATGGATTCGCAGGGCGAGGGCTATGGGCTGGGACTCTCCATCGTGCAGCGCGCGGCGGAACTGCACGGTGCGAGCGTGGCCCTGCTCGATGGCGATGACGGTCACGGGCTGCGCGTGGTGGTCAACCTGCCGGCCTGACCGGCCCCGCGCCAAGTTGGATCGTGCAAGCTTTTGTCATGGTGCCGCGTGCATCCTCGGGAGCCATACCCCGTAGGAGCGATGGCGATGAAAAACACCGAAGCGACCAAGACCAAGCGCAAGGCCGACCTGAACACGCCCACCGGTCTCGGTGCGGATGCGACCCGTGACATCTCGGCGGAACTCAATGCGCTGCTGGCGGATACCTTCGCGCTTTACCTGAAGACCAAGAACTTCCACTGGCACATGTCCGGTCCGCGTTTCCGCGACCTGCACCTGTTGCTGGACGAACAGTCGGACCAGATCTTCGCGATCACCGACGACATCGCCGAGCGCGTGCGCAAGATCGGCGGCACCACGGTGCGTTCGATCGGCCACGTCAGCCGCCTGCAGCGACTGTCGGACAACGATGCGGATTTCGTCACGCCGCAGGACATGATCGCGGAGCTGCGCGAAGACAACATGCGCTTCCTCGGCTTCCTGCGTGAAACCCATGGCGTGTGCGATGAGTATGCCGACGTCGCGACGGCCAGCCTGATCGAGAACTGGATCGACGAGGCGGAGCGTCGCGCGTGGTTCCTGTTTGAGATTGCCCGGGAGAAGTAAAGCCGGTTGGGTATAGGCGAATAGATCGGGTTGGCGTGGGGCCGGTCGCGCGCAGGCGCGCTCTTACAGGGGTGTTGTAGGAGCGCGCCTGCGCGCGATGGCCACGTCGCTTACTTCTTCGGCGTGGCAATCGACCCGATCAGGTCCTTCCCATCACCGCGCACGAGGTGCGGGTACTTCAGCCCACCGTGGTAATCGACCTTTACCGTCTGGTAGTCGTCCACGTTCTTCACCAGGAATTCGATCGGCGTGCCGTTGCCCTTGGCGTCGGTCACCGCATCCTTCAGCACGTCGGGCGAGAAGTCCTTGCCGTTCACGGCGACGATGGTGACGCCGGGCACGAGGCCGGCCTTCGCCGCATCGCCTTCCCACTGGGCGTCGCGAACCTCGCCCTTGTCGGACACGGTGATGCCGAGGGAATAGGCCAGGCTGATCGTCTTGCGCAGCTTTTCCTGGGTCTTCATGAACTCGGTCGGCTTGTCGTCGAAGGCCAGCTTCCAGCCGCCACCCTCGATGCCCTTCTCGGGCAGCACGTCGCCGGTGTCGTCCAGGCGCGTGCGCAGGAACGCCGCCCAATCGTAGGGCTGCACGGTGTTGAGCGTGCTCACCACGTCCTCGAAGGTATAGGTCTTCGGCGTGTAGCTGCCGTTGTCCATGCCGTAGAAGGCTTTCGCGAACTCATCCAGCGTGTGCTTGCCGCCGGAGAGGTCGCGGATCTTGGTGTCGACATCGAGCCAGAGCATCTGCCCTTCCGGGTAGTAGTCCGAGCTGCGACGCATGTTGACCCAGCCCGACGCGCCGCGTGAGGACAACGGGATGCCATCGGCGGTGTCCTGCAGCGAACGCCAGCGGCGTCCGGTGCGCGCGCCCATGTCGGCGGCGATGGAGGCGAGCGAATCGCGCCACTGGTCGGTGGTCCAGATCCCCGAACGTGCGGTGAGCACGCCCGCGTAGTAGTCGGTCAGGCCTTCGTAGACCCACAGCAGGTCGTCCTGCATCGGCTCGGTGAACGTCGGCGTCCACAGGTCGGCTGGCCGGCGGAACTTGCCGTTCCACGAGTGGATGTATTCGTGCGGCAGCAGCGTGCCCGCGGCCACGTGCACCTTCGGGTCGGTCAGGAAGTTGGCGAACAGGCGATCGTCGCTGGACTGGTGGTGCTCCAGGCCAAAGTGGCCGGTGTGGTCGGAGACCACCAGCAGGAAGTCGTAGTGGCCGTAATGGTGTGCGCCGAACAGCTTGTTTGCCTGCACCACGAGGTTGCGCTGCGGTTCGACCTGCTTGTCGCTGATCTTCACGCTGGCGGCGTCTTCGCCCACGATGTCCAGGTGCACCGGCGTCTGCTGGCCCGGGGCAAGGTCGACGCGATTGAAGTACTGGCCGGCGATGATCGGCGAGTCGACGAAATTCTCGTAGCTCACCGGCTTGAAGCTCACCGTATCGCCCGACTGCGACGCGGTCTCCAGCGCCGTGGCGAACTTCCAGCCCGCGGGCAACTTCACCGTCGGCTCGATGGTGATGCGGCTGGTGTAGTAGCCCGCCGGATAGAACGAGACTTCGTTGAACTCCAGCGGCACGTAGTGCGGGGTGGCCGCGGCGAGGTAGTCGAAGCTGAGCTCGAGTTTGTCGACGCCTTCGGGCACATCGACGTGGAAGGCGTACATTTCCTTCAGGTCGCGGCGCCACGGGATCTTCTTGCCACCGGCGTTGACGACGAAGTTGACCACGCTGGACAGCGGGCCGCTCGGGCCGTGCTCGCCGGGGATCCATTTCGGGTAATAGAGGATGACGTGGCCGGCCGACACCGGGATGGTCTCGCGCACGTGGAACAGGTGGCGTGCCTGGTCGCTGAGGTCGACGGTGAGGGCGAGGTTGCCCTTGTACGGCTGGTCGACCGGCGCGGGCAGCGCGGGCTGCTCGGCGGCGAAGGCGGCTGGGGCGAGGGTGGCCAGCGCGATGGCGGAGGCGAGCGAGGCACGGCGAAGGGTGGGGCGCATGCGGTGGTTCCCGGCGACGGATGAAGCCCCGATGGTGGATCCGCGCCGGGCCGTCCATATGTGCCAGAGGTCACGCTGGCGGTGCCTGCGTTTGAAACGGGGGTCTTCGGCGGCCGCGGCGGGGGCGCTACGATGGCGGCATGAAAGCACCCACCCTCCGGCGCATCCTCAATGCGTGGCCCCCGTTCCTGTTCGCCGGCATCCGCGTGGTGCAGTTCGACGACTACCGCCACGCGAAGGTGAAGCTGAAGCTCGCCTGGTACAACCGCAATTACGTGCGCACCCAGTTCGGCGGCAACCTGTTTTCCATGACCGATCCGTTCTGGATGATCATGGTGCTGAAGAGCCTCGGCAACGATTACATCGTGTGGGACCAGGCCGGCGAGATCCGCTTCGTCGCCCCTGGCCGTGAAGACGTCTATGCGGAATTCCACGTCGATGACGCGATGCTCGACGAGGTGCGTGCCGCCTGCGCGGACGGGCAGAAGCACCTGCGTTGGTTCGATACCGACATCCGCACGGCATCGGGCGAGCTGGTGGCCAGCGTGCGCAAACAGCTGTACGTGCGGCGCAAGAAGCCCAGGGAACCCGCCCCGGCCCGGTAGGTGACGTGGCCGCGCGGCCCTGCCAGTATCGATGGCCGGACCTCCACCGGACTCACCATCGATGGGCGACACCGTTACTGCCAGCCGCCGCGCCTTCCTCCGCGCCTCCGCCATGGGTGCCATGGCGTCCTTCGTGCCGATCGGTGCCACGACCGCCGCCGCCGGCGGCGCCGCTCGCGACGGCAAGGCGGCGCCGACCGCGCCCCCGTTTCCGCCGGCACCGCTCGCGCCGCAGCCCCTGCAGTTGCTTCCCGCTGGCGCGATCACGCCCGCTGGCTGGCTGCGTCGCCAGCTGGAAATCCAGGCCGCCGGCCTCGGTGGCCATGTCGACGAAACCTGGCCCGACCTCGGCCCGGAAAGCGGCTGGCTCGGTGGCAAGGGCGAATCGTGGGAGCGTGGTCCGTACTTCCTCGATGGCCTGCTGCCGCTGGCGTGGCAGCTGGATTCCGCGCCGCTGAAGGCGAAGGCCCAGCGCTTCATCGACTGGACCCTGGACAACCCCTGGCCGAACGGCATGTTCGGCCCGCGCAGCAACGACGACTGGTGGCCGCGCATGGTCATGCTCAAGGTGCTGGCGCAGTACCAAGAGCTGAGTGGCGACCAGCGGGTCATCCCGTTCATGACGAACTACTTCCACTACCAGCTCGGTGCCTTGCCCGCGCGTCCGCTGCGCGACTGGGGACGCATGCGCTGGCAGGACGAGGTGGCGGTGCTGGTGTGGCTCTACACGCGCACGCAGGATCCGAAGCTGATCGAACTGGCCCAGCTGCTGAAGACCCAGGGCTACGACTGGCAGGGCATGTTCGCCAACTTCTCCTTCAAGGAGAAGATCGACATCAAGGCCCTTGAAGCGAAGATGCGCAGCGGCGGCGATGTCTACATGGTCGACGATGGCCTGCAGGTGCACGGCGTGAACAACGCCCATGCGCTGAAGGCATCGCCGGTCTGGTCGTTGATCTCGCGCAGTGCCGACGACCGCGCCGCGATCCACCACCAGCTCGACATGCTCGACACGTACCACGGCCTGCCCAACGGCATGTTCTCCGCCGACGAACACCTGGCGGGGCGCAACCCGTCGCAGGGCGTCGAACTGTGCACCGTCGTCGAGGCGATGTACTCGCTGGAGATGGCGCTTGCCATTACCGGTGACGCGGCGCTGGGCGATCGCATCGAACGCATCGCCTACAACGCGTTGCCCGGTACCTTCACCGACGACATGTGGGCGCATCAATACGACCAGCAACCGAACCAGGTGGAAGTGAGCCTGCACCGGCGGCCGTGGACGACGAATGGGCCCGAATCCAACATCTTCGGCCTCGACCCGCACTTCGGCTGCTGCACGGCGAATTTCCACCAGGGCTGGCCCAAGCTCACCGCGTCGTTGTGGATGGCGACCAGCGACCGAGGCCTTGCCGCCACGGTGTATGCGCCGTGCAAGGTATCGACCGTCGTGCGCGACGTGCCGGTGGCGATCGACCAGGCGACGGACTATCCGTTCCGTGGCGACGTCGCGATCACGCTTACGCCATCGCAGCCGGTGGCCTTCCCGCTGCGCGTGCGGATCCCCGCGTGGTGCAAGCGGCCGGTGGTCTCGGTCAATGGCACGGCGGTCGCGCTGAAGGCCGAGGCCGGGTTCCACACGATCGAACGCACCTGGAAGCCTGGCGACCGGGTCGCCCTGTCGTTCCCGGCCGAGGTGGCGGTGGAGCATGGTTATAACGACGCCGTGACCTTCGTCCGTGGCCCGCTGGTGTTTTCGTTGCCGATCGGCGAGGCATGGGTGAAGTGGCGGCCGCGTGGCCTGACCAACGACTGGCAGGTGTATGCGACCACGGCATGGAACTACGCCGTGGCCGGCGAGGCAAAGGTCGAGGAACATCCCGTGGGGAAGGTTCCGTTCGCCGGTGCATCGCCCGCGGTCACGCTGAGCGTGCGTGGCCGGCCGGTGGCGTGGAAGGCGGAAGAAGGGGCGGCCGATCCCGTGCCTGCGAAGGCGACGGTGACCGGCGAGCCCGAGGTCGCGCTGAAGCTGGTGCCGTATGCCGGCGCGAAGCTGCGGATCACCGCCTTCCCGGTGCTACCCGCCTAGAACAGCAGCGACGCCATCTTGCGGCGATAGGTGCCGACCAGCTCGGCATCGTCGAGGGTGGCAAAGGCGGCCAGCAGGCGCTTCCTGGCCTGGCCGTCCTGCCACTCGCGCTGGCGCTTGAGCACGTCGAGGAACTGGTCAAGGCCGGCGGCGGCGTCGCCGTCGATCAGCAGGCGGACGCCGAGCAGGTCGCGGGCTTCCCAGTCGTCGCCGTTGCGTTCGACGCGCTGGCGCAGTTCCGCCAGCGACGGGGCACCGGCCAGTGCACGCGCCAGGTCGAGCTGGCTACGCAGGCGCACGGCGCGCGCATCGGTGGCGAGGTTGGCGGGCAGGGCGTCGAGCTCGGCCTGGGCCGGTTCGACCTGGCCGGCGCGGAGCAGGGCGAGGGCAAGGTCGAGCTTGAGCTCGGCACGCTCGGGCTCGGCGGCGATGGCCTGCTGGATGCGGTTGATCGCGTCCTCGGGGCTTTCCGGCGTGGCTTCTTCGACGACTTCCGCATCCTCGGCGCCTGCTTCCGCCGGCTGGATGCCATTGCGGGTCAGGAATTCGCGAAGCTGGCCCTCGGGCAGGGCGCCGGCAAAGCCATCGGCCATCTGTCCGTCCTTGATCAGGATGACGGTGGGGATACTGCGGACGCCGAACATGGCGGCCAGCTGCTGCTCGGCGTCGACGTCGATCTTGGCGAGGCGGAAGGCGCCGTTGTACTCAACGGCCAGCTTTTCCAGCATTGGGCCAAGGGTCTTGCAGGGGCCGCACCACTCCGCCCACAGGTCGACGAGGATCGGGGTCTGTAGGGAAGCCTGGATGACGTCGTTCTCGAAACCGGCCGTGGTTGCGTCGAAGACATGGGCACTGGGGGTCTGGGCGCTGCTCACGGGAGGCTCCTGGGGGGTGCGGGGACGAGCCCCCAAGATCGGGGGAGCCGGCAAGCTTATCAAGCCCCGGGGCCCCCCAGCGGCCTCGTCATGCGCCGTTTACGGAGATTTGCGATCATATGGCACGGGCTGTACCGCCCTTACATTGCCGGCGTACATGCAAAGAGCCCCCGACCTCATCATCTGCGAACACTGCGATACCGTGTACCAGCGGCGCCCGCTTGCGCGGGGCGAGGTCGCCCAGTGCGTCAATTGCGGCGCCGTCCTCGAGCGCCATCAGTGGCTTGGCATCGATGCCCAGTTCGCGCTCATCGTCGCGGCGGGCATCGTTTTCGTCATCGCCAACGTGTCCCCGATCGTCACCCTGGGGCTCTCGGGCATGTTCGCCGACACCACCCTCTGGGGCGCGGCCATCGCCATGTGGAACGACGGCGCGCAGATCGTCGCGGCGCTGACCGCCCTGACGCTGTTCTTCTTCCCGCTGGTGCAGATCGTGCTGTTTGGCTGGATCCTGATGTTCGCGCGGCGTGGCGAACGCGCGCCGGGCTTCCGCCTGGCCATGGTCACGCTGGTCCGGATCAAGCCGTGGAGCATGATCGAGGTGTTCATGCTCGGCGTGCTGGTGGCGGTGGTGAAGGCCCACACCTATTTCGACGTGGTGCCCGGTGCCGGTGTCTGGGCGTTCGGCTTCCTCACCGTGCTGATCACGGTGTTCGCCAGCCACGACCCGCGCAACCTGTGGAACGTGACCCGCGAGGTGCGCCGGTGAGCGAACTGCCGCGCGCCGAGGACCTGGGCATGATGGGCTGCCATGTATGCCGGCTGGTCGTCGCCTATTCAGAAGATCCACATGCGCACTGCCCGCGGTGCCACAACCCGCTGCACCCGCGCAAACACGGCAGCATCGGCCGGGCCTGGGCCTTCCTGATCGCCGCGGCCATCTTCTACATCCCGGCCAACGTGCTGCCGATCATGCGCACGCAAAGCCTGTTCAGCAAGGATGACAACACCATCCTCAGCGGCGTTTTTGAGTTATGGCGCAACGGGTCGCCCGACCTGGCCATCATCGTCTTCACGGCAAGTATCGTGGTGCCCATGCTGAAGTTCGTCATCATGGGCTACCTGCTGATCTCGGTGCAGCGCTCCAGCGACTTCGGTTCGCGCCAGCGGGCCAAGCTGTACCGTTTCGTCGAGCTGGTGGGCTACTGGTCCATGCTCGACGTTTTCGTAGTGGCGATCCTCTCCGCGCTGGTGCACTTCAAGGTGCTCTCGCGGGTGGAGCCGCTACCCGGCGTGATCTATTTCGGCATGGTCGTGGTGATGACGATGCTGGCGGCCATGAGTTTCGACCCCCGGCTGATCTGGGATAAAAGGAAGGCGCAATGAGCGACACCGACGAAGGACAACGCCCCGGCGACGAAGGCGCGGAACTGCCGCAGCCGCAGGTCCGCCGCTCGAAGATGGGCGTGTCGCTGATCTGGCTGGTGCCGATCATCGCTGCGCTGGTGGGCATCTCCCTGCTGGTCAACAACTACCTGTCGGCCGGCCCGCAAATCACGGTGACCTTCCTCACGGGCGAAGGCATCGAGACCGGCAAGACCCAGGTCAAGTACAAGAACGTGGTGATCGGCAAGGTCACCACGATGCGCCTGTCAAAGGATCGCACCCACGTGCGCGTCACCATCGACCTGGAGAAGAACGCGTCGGAGTTCGCGACCAAGGGCACCCGTTACTGGGTGGTGCGTCCGCGCATCGGCGCGTCGGGCGTGTCTGGCTTCGATACCCTGCTGTCCGGCGCGTTCATCGGCGCCGACACGGGCACGTCGGAAGAAGACCAGTCGGATTTCAGCGGCCTGGAGACCCCGCCCGCGGTGACCCATGGGGCGCCGGGCCGTCGCTTCGTCCTGCACGCCACCGACCTAGGCTCGCTCGACATCGGCTCGCCGGTGTACTTCCGTCGCATCCAGGTGGGCCGCGTCGTCTCGTTCGAACTGGACAAGGACGGCAAGGGCGTCTCGCTGCAGCTGTTCGTCGATGGCCCGAACGACCGCTTCGTATCGAACGACTCGCGCTTCTGGAATGCCAGCGGCGTGGACGTGTCGCTCGGTGCCGACGGCCTGAAGCTCAACACCCAGTCGCTGGCGACCGTGGTGGCCGGCGGCGTTGCCTTCCAGGACCCGCTGGGGCCGCATGACGAAACCCCTGCGCCCGAGATGAAGGAATTCAGCCTGTTCAACGACCAGGCCACCGCGCTGGCGCCGCCGGACGGCACGCCGCGTTACATCCGCATGCGCTTCAACCATTCGCTGCGCGGCCTGAGCGTCGATGCACCGGTGGAACTGCTGGGCGTGAAGGTGGGCAAGGTCGTTTCGGTCAACCTCGACTACGACCCGGCGACGCAGAGCTTCCCGGTCATCGTCGGCGCGTTGGTGTATCCGCAGCGCCTGGGCAAGGCGCACGAGAAGCTGGCCAAGGCGTTTGGCGGTCCGGAAGAGACCCTGTTCCCGCGGATCATGAAGGGCCTGGTCGAGCACGGCGTGCGTGCGCAGGCGCGCTCGGGCAACCTGCTGACCGGTTCGCTGTACATCGCGCTCGACTTCGATCCGAAGGCACCCAAGGCGACCCTCGATCCGAATGCGAAGCCGCTTGAAGTGCCGACCGTGGCGGGCGATTTCGATCACCTGCAGGAGCAGCTGTCGAGCATCGTGGACAAGGTCGAGAAGATTCCGTTCGACTCGATCGGCAAGAACCTCGATGGCAGCCTGAAGGAACTGCACGGCACGCTGCATTCGGTGAATACCGACCTGCTGCCGGAAGCGAAGAAGACCTTGCAGGGCGTGAACCGCACCGTCGGTACGGCGAACGACGCCTTGTCCGAGAGTTCGCCGCTGCAGCAGAACATCGCGAACACGCTTGAGGAACTGCAGCGCACGGTGCGTTCGGTTCGTGCATTCACCGATTACCTGGGCCGCCACCCCGAGGCGTTGTTGCGCGGCCGCGGTGCCGATGGGGCGCCGCCCGTGGGTTCGCCGTCGACCTCGAAGCAGGGCAAGGAAGGACAGCCATGATGAAGACCCTCCGCATTGCCGGGCTTGCCGCCGTCGTGGCGTCCGTAGCCGCCTGTTCGTCGGCGCCGGTGCATTTCCATACGCTGGTGCCGCCGGCATCGGCCGGGCCGGCGTCGGTGTCTCCTTTCGTCATCGACGTGATGCCGGTGGGCGTGCCGCCACAGGTGGACCAGCCGTCGCTGGTGCTGCGTTCGGGTGCGACGGCGGTGAGCGTGCAGGATGGCGAGCGTTGGGCGTCGCCGTTGTCGGACGAGGTGCGTTCGGCGCTGGCGGCCGACCTGTCGTCGCGCCTGGGTACGCACGATGTCCACGGTTTGCCGCGGGCGAAGGATGCGCGGGTGGTGGCGATCCAGGTGGATGTCCGTCGCTTCGATTCGGAGCTGGGCGGGAACGCGACGCTGGAGGCGGCGTGGTCGGTGCGTGCTGAGGGTGTGTCGGCGAATTGTGCGTCGCGGCTGAGCCAGCCGGCGGGTGGCAGCGTGGATTCGTTGGTGGATGCGCACCAGCGTGCCGTCGGTGAGCTGGCCGACCAGATCGGCGTGGTCGCGCGCGCCATCGCCTCCGGCCAACCCGGCACCTGCCGCTAAAGCGGTTCGCCGCATCGCGGCGCATGCCTGACGGCCTCCGGCCGAACCTCGGCGCTGGCATGGCTGTTGTAGGAGCGCGCCTGCGCGCGATGGCCGTCCGCGCGGCGTTCGTACGTGGTCGCAGGACAGCCCTCGGTGCCTACCCTCGCTGCTCAGACAGCGTTCTGGCGTGCGATAGGGAGGGGCTGCTCCGCAGCCCATCTTCTTAGTGGCCTACGGCCGCGCACCGGGTGCCGGGCGGAGGTTCTTGATTCGGCATCCTGCCTCAACAAGAACGGCCGGCCATCGTGGCCGGCCCCCTTCGGGCTTTTCCCGCCCGGCCCCCTCGCCGCCACGAACTCGCCTCGAGGGTAGGCACCGAGGGCTCTCCTCATTCTTGCGGCGAGCTGGGTGGGAAAGCGTCGGCACCGGCAATCCCGACGCAGCTGCAGCTCGTGTAGGGGCGCGCCTGCGCGCGAACAGCCAACAGCGCGACGATGCAGGGACATCGTTCACGGACCCGCGCGAGCGTCCTCGAATCACGTCTTCGACGTGCCCTGGCTTGTTCGCCAGATGGTCGAATTGTTCGATCAAATGCCGAGGGTGCTGGCTGTTGGACCATGCACAACGATGTCGTCAGGTGAACCGCTGGCCTGCATGAATGCATGGCCTCATTCGCTCGGAGCCGGGTTGAGGGTTCGCGCGCAGGCGCGCTCCTACAAGAGCTGGCGTGGCGCCAGGGGTGCCATTGCCGTGCTGTCCAACCCAGTTCGCGGCAAGAATGAAGAGAGCCCTCGGTGCCTACCCTCGAGGCGAGTTCGTGGCGGCGAGGGGGCTGGGCGGAAGAAGCCCGAAGGGGGCCGGCCACGATGGCCGGCCGTTCTTGTTGAGGCAGGATGCCGAATCAAGAACCGCCGCCCGGCACCCGGTGCGCGGCCGTAGGCCCATAAGAAGATGGGCTGCGGAGCAGCCCCTCCCTGTCGCACGCCAGAACGCTGTCTGAGCAGCGAGGGTAGGCACCGAGGGCTCTTCGTGCCCAAACGCCCGAGCGCCGCGGGGTAGCCGCCGCGGACGCCACCCGCGACCACGCCCGAGCGCCGCGCGGCCGCCGGCGAGGTTGCCGCGCCTACCCCCGTGGGATAGTCTCCCGCGATTGACCGCCGCATTTTTCCCGCGGCCAACCAAGCATCCATCCGGTACCGAAAACCATGCAGGACAGCCACGACCAGGCCACGCGCGAGCAGGGCGGTTACGCCCCCGACGCCGTCGAAACCGCAGCCCAGCGCTACTGGAGCGACACCCGTGCCTTCGAAGTCACCGAAGACACCGGCAAGCCCAAGTACTACTGCCTCTCGATGCTGCCGTACCCCTCGGGCGCCCTGCACATGGGCCACGTCCGCAATTACACCATCGGCGACGTGATCAGCCGCTTCCAGCGCCAGCAGGGCAAGAACGTCCTGCAGCCGATGGGTTGGGACGCCTTCGGCCTGCCCGCCGAAAACGCCGCGATCAAGAACAACACCGCGCCGGCGAAGTGGACGTACAAGAACATCGAGCACATGCGCGAGCAGTTGAAGCGCATGGGCTTCGCCTACGACTGGACCCGCGAAGTCACCACCTGCCGTCCCGAGTACTACCAGTGGGAACAGCAGATGTTCACCCGGCTGATGAAAAAGGGCCTGGTCTATCGCAAGAACAGTGTCGTCAACTGGGATCCGGTCGACCAGACGGTGCTCGCCAACGAGCAGGTCATCGACGGCAAGGGCTGGCGATCGGGCGCCGTGGTCGAAAAGCGCGAGATCCCGCAGTGGTTCCTGAAGATCACCGCGTACGCGCAGGAACTCCTTGACGGCCTGGACACCCTGCCGGGTTGGCCGGACGCCGTGAAGACCATGCAGCGCAATTGGCTGGGCCGCTCCGAGGGCCTGGAGATCACCTTTGGCGTGGACGGCCAGGCCGAGCCGCTGAAGGTGTTCACCACGCGCCCGGATACGCTGCTTGGCGTGTCCTACGTGGCGGTCGCGGCGGAACATCCGATCGCGATGCAGGCGGCCGCGACCAATGCCGGTCTCGCCGAATTCATCGAAAGCTGCAAGTCGGGTGGCGTCTCCGAGGCGGAACTGGAAACCCAGGAGAAGCGCGGTTACTACACCGGCGTGGACGCCGTGCATCCGATCACTGGCGAAAAGGTGCCGGTATGGGTCGCCAACTTCGTCCTGATGGGCTACGGCACCGGCGCCGTGATGGCCGTGCCCGGCCATGACCAGCGTGACTGGGAGTTCGCCCAGAAGTATTCGTTGCCGATCAAGATGGTGGTGGTCGACCGCGGTGTCGTCGATGCGCTGGCCGAGCTGCAGCGTGACCTCGGCAAGGGCGAGGGCACCGATGCGACCCAGCACGCACTGGACGGCGGCAGCACCGATGCCTACACGGCTTCGGCGGCGGTGGAAACGGTGAAGTCGTTCGAAACCGGCATCCAGGAATCAGGTGCCTACACCGAGCACGGCTACCTGGTGAATTCGGGCGAGTTCGACGGCCTCGATTTCGACGCCGCATTCGACGCCATTTCGGCAAGGCTCCAATCCGCCGGCCGCGGCGAGCGCCGGGTCAACTGGCGCATCCGCGACTGGGGCGTCAGCCGCCAGCGTTACTGGGGTTGCCCGATCCCGGTGATCTACTGCCCGCAGTGCGACGCCGTGCCTGTGCCGGAAGACCAGCTGCCCGTGGTGCTTCCCGAGGACGTGGAATTCTCCGGCGTGCAGTCGCCGATCAAGGCCGACCCGGAGTGGCGCAAGACCACCTGCCCGAACTGCGGCGGCCCGGCCGAGCGCGAAACCGACACGTTCGATACCTTCATGGAGTCGAGCTGGTACTACGCCCGCTACACCAGCCCCGGCGCCAACGCGCAGGTGGATGAGCGCGCCAATTACTGGACCCCGGTGGACCAGTACATCGGCGGCATCGAGCACGCGATCCTGCACCTGCTGTATTTCCGCTTCTATCACAAGCTGATGCGCGACGAAGGCCTGGTGGGCAGCGACGAGCCGGCCACCAACCTGCTGTGCCAGGGCATGGTCATCGCCGAGACGTACTTCCGCAAGGAAGCCGACGGCCAGTTCACCTGGTTCAACCCCGCCGATGTCGACGTGCAGCGCGATGACCGCGCGCGCATCGTCGGTGCGACGCTGCGTGCCGACGGCAAGCCGGTGGAAATCGGCGGCATCGAAAAGATGGCCAAGTCGAAGAACAACGGCGTCGACCCGCAGGCGATGATCGGCAAGTACGGCGCCGACACCGTCCGCCTGTTCTCGATGTTCGCCGCGCCGCCCGACCAGTCGCTGGAATGGAACGAAGCGGGCGTCGAAGGCATGGCCCGCTTCCTGCGCCGCCTGTGGCGCGACGTCACCACCCACGCCGAAGGCGGCAAGGGCCAGGGCGCTAACCCGGCCGGCGAAGCGGCGCGCAAGACGCTGCGCCGCCAGCTGCACGAGACGATCCAGAAGGTGACCGACGACATCGGCCGCCGCCAGTCCTTCAACACGGCGATCGCCGCGCTGATGGAGCTGCTGAATGCCCTGAACAAGTTCGACGACGCCAGCGAAGAAGGCGTGGCCCTGCGCCAGGAAGCCTTCAGCGCCGTGGTCCAGCTGATCAACCCGTTCACGCCGCACGTGTCGCATGCCCTGTGGCAGGCGCTCGGCCATGCGGAGACCGTGGTCGAGGACGCTGGCTGGCCGGCGGTCGACCCCGGCGCACTGGTCCGTGACTCGCTGACCTATGCCGTGCAGGTAAATGGCAAGCTTCGCGCTACCATCGAGCTGCCGGCCAACGCATCGAAGGAAGATGCCGAGGCCCAGGCCCGGGCCCTGCCCGTGGTGGCTGCCCAGCTGGAAGGCCTTACCGTGCGCAAGGTGATCGTCGTGCCCGGCAAGATCGTCAACATCGTCGCAGGATAACCATGAGCCCGAACGCCTTCCGTATCGCCCTGGTCGTTGCCGCCACCGCCTTGCTTGGCGGCTGCGGATTCCATCTGCGCCAGACGGCGGACCTGCCCGAGGGCATGCAGAAGGTGCACCTCACCGTGGTCGGTGGCGGGCGCCTGGAGCGCGAGCTGTCGCGTGCGCTGGAAAATTCCAATGCCACGGTGGTGGACAAGCCGGGCGCCGGCATTGCCGAGCTGGCGATCACCAGCAACACGTTCCGTACCGACTCGCTGACCGTGAGCGGCACGGCACGCGTGACCGAATACGCGGTGCGCTACCACGTCGAATTCAACGCGAAGTCGCCGGACGGCACCTTGCTGGTGGCCCCGCAGCAGGTCGACATGTCGCGTGAGTTCAGCTACGACGCGACCAACTCGATCGGCACCGCGGCACAGACCGACGAACTGCAGCGCAGCCTGATCGGCGACATGGTGCAGTCGATCCTGTTCCGCCTGCAGGCCGCCCGTAACCATCCGCCGGCCGCCGACGTCGCCCCGGCGCCGGCCGCCCACTAAGCGCGTCGCCAGGTGCCCATGCAACCCGGCCAGTGGCACAAGCACCTTGCGGGCGACCGCATGGCGCCGGTGTACCTGCTGGTCGGCGAAGAACTGCTGGTGCTCGAAGCCGCCGATGCGCTGCGGGCCATGGCTCGTCGGCTCGGCTTCACCGAGCGCGAAGTGCTGGAGGCGGATAGCCGCTTCGACTGGGACGACCTAGACCGGGCCTCTGCCGGCCTGTCGCTGTTCGCCACCCAGCGCCTGCTCGACCTGCGCCTCGCGGGTGGCCGCGCCGGCAAGGACGGCGGGGCGGCGATCACCCGGTTTGCCGGCAATCCGCCACCCGATACCACCTTGCTGATCAGCGCCACCGAGTGGAGCACCAAGCACGAGGGCGCCTGGACGAAGGCGGTCGACCAGGGCGGGATCCAGGTGGTGTTCAATGCACCGCGGCCCAACGAATGGGGCCAGTGGATCAGCCAGCGCCTCGCTTCCCGCGGCCTGCAGGCCACCCCCGATGCCGTGGCCATGTTGGCCGAGCGGGTCGAGGGCAACCTCCTGGCCGCCGCCCAGGAGATCGACAAGCTGGTCGTGCTCGCTGGCGATCGTCGGCTGGACGCGGCCTCGCTGGAAAGCCTGGTGGCCGACAGCGCCCGCTTTGACGCATTCAAGCTGACCGACGCCGCCTTCGCGGGTGACGGTGGTCGCGCTTTGAGGATTCTTGCCGGGCTGCATGCCGAAGGCGACGAGCTCATTGCCCTCATGGGCTGGCTGGTCAATCAGTTGCAGCTGGCACTGCGGCTGGCCAATGCCCGCGATTTCGCCGCGCAAGCCAAGGCCGAGCGGCTCTGGCCGGCGCGCGAGCAGTTGTTCCGCAAGGCGCTCCGCCGTGCGCCGCGCGAACACTGGATGGCCTGCCTCGCCCGGGCCGCGCGGATCGACCGCATGGCCAAGGGTCGCGAGCAGGGCAATCCGTGGCTGGAGGCCGAGCGCCTGATCGCGGCGATCGCCGAGCCACGCGCCGCGGCGGCTTTCGCATGAGCCACCCGCGTCCGCTCGCCATCCTCGGCGGTACCTTCGACCCGGTCCACAACGGCCACCTGCGGGCCGCATGGGAAGCCGCGGAGGCGCTCGACGCCGACGTTCGCATGGTCCCGGCCCGGACGCCGCCACATCGGCCGCCGCCGATCGCCGACGCGGCGGGGCGGGTGGCCCTGTTGCGCGCCGCCTTGCAGGGCCAGGACCGGCTGGTGCTGGATACCCGGGAACTGGACCGCGATGGCCCCTCGTATACCGTCGACACCCTGGCGTCGCTGCGTGCGGAGGTGGGCCCCGAACGGCCGCTGGTGCTGCTGGTCGGCGCCGACGCGTTCGCCGGGCTGGCCTCGTGGCACCTGTGGCGCGACCTGTTCGGGCTGGCCCACGTCGGTGTGCTGACCCGGCCGGGCGGTGGGCATGCGCTGTCCACGGAGCTGGCCGATTTCATCGCCGATCGGCGCGCCCCGCGCGTGCACGGGCCGGCGGGTAGCGTGGTGGATATTGAGATCACGCCGCTGGATATCGCCGCGACGGCGATCCGCGAGGCGTTCGCCGGCGGGAACGAGCCGCGATTCCTGATGCCTGAGGCGTGTTTTGAGGATTTTGCCCTGTTGGAGCCTTATCGGGCGCTGGGGTTTTAGGCGGGGGTCTTAGCCGGTACATCGGGCTCGGCGGCCCCGTACGGCCGCGTCCCACGGGTGTTTTCGGTGGGTTGACGCGGGGCGGGGCGGCGGGAGCTATACTGGCGCTGCACCGGCATTCCGCCGCACGAGGTTTTCGTATCTTGAGTTCGACTGCATCCCGCAAGGCCAAGTCCGCCGTTAGCAATGAGCACCTCCGCCAACGCGTGGTCGCCGCCCTCGAAGATCTCAAGGCCAAGGACGTCCGCGAAATCGACGTTCGCGGCAAGACCTCCATCGCTGACATCCTGTTTGTCTGCTCCGGCACGTCCGCACGCCACGTCAAGTCGATCGCCGACGAAGTGGTGAAGTTCGCCAAGGAAGCGGGCTTCATGCCGCTGGGCGTGGAAGGCCAGACCGAGGCCGAGTGGGTCCTGGTCGACCTGGGCGACATCATCGTCCACGTCATGCTGCCGCGCATCCGCGAGTTCTACGGCCTGGAACGGCTGTGGACCGTGGGCGACGACGCGCCCGCCGACGCCGCCCACGGCTGAGTGCGCCGTGAAGGCGCGCCTCGTCGCGGTCGGCGAGCGGATGCCCGCGTGGGTAGCCGAAGGCTTCGCCGAATACCGCAAGCGGCTCTCGCACGAGCTGCCGCTGGAACTGTTTGAGATCAAACCCGGCGTTCGCGGCAAGGGCCGCGACGACGCGCGTGCGATCACCGATGAAGGCGCTGCGATCCTCGCCGCGCTTCCGCGCGACATCCACGTCGTCGCACTCGATGGCCGTGGCAAGACCTGGTCGAGCGAAGAGCTGGCCCTGCAACTGCAACAATGGCGCATGGGTGGGCGTGACATCGCCTTCCTGATCGGCGGCCCGGACGGGCACGCAGCGGACGTGCTGGCCCGCGCTGACCAGCGTTGGTCACTTGGACCGCTTACCCTGCCACACATGCTGGTGCGGCTGGTGCTTGCCGAGCAGCTCTACCGTGCCACCACGCTGGTGGCCGGCCATCCTTACCATCGCGCCTGAAGGAATCGACGTGCTGTACCTGGCTTCGCAATCCCCGCGCCGTCGTGAACTCCTCGGCCAGGTTGGCGAAGACCACCGCACGCTCGATGTAGACGTGGAAGAAATCCGCCAGGCCGGCGAGCGGCCGGACGACTACGTAAGCCGCGTGGCGCGCGACAAGGCGCGTGCAGGTTTTGCGCGCGTCGCCGACGAACCGCGCGCGCGCGTAATTGGCGCCGACACCGAGGTCATCCTTGGCGACGACGTGTTCGGTAAGCCGCGCGACGCCGCGGACGCGGCCGCCATGCTGCGCCGCCTTGCCGGCCGCGAACATCGCGTCGTGTCTTCCGTGTGGCTGGTCGAACAGGGGAGCGAGCGATCCGTCACGTCGGTGTCCACCGTTCGTTTCGCCGCCCTCGATGAGTCCACCATCGCGACGTACGTCGCCACCGGCGAATGCATGGGCAAGGCCGGTGCCTACGCCATCCAGGGGCGCGCAGCCGCTTTCATCGAATATCTCGCGGGCAGCTACTCCGGCGTCATGGGGCTGCCTCTTTACGAAACTTCCCTGCTGCTGCAGGGTCAGTGACATGTCGCCTCAGCGCAGCTATAAAGCGCGATGGCTTAAGGAAAAGGGGCGCCGGTGAGCGAGGAAATCCTGATCAATGTCACGCCGCGTGAGACGCGGGTGGCGATCGTCGAGAACGGTATGCTCCAGGAAGTCCACGTGGAGCGCGCGACCAAGCGCGGCTACGTGGGCAACGTGTACAAGGGACGCGTGCAGCGCGTCATGCCCGGCATGCAGGCGGTCTTCGTGGAGATCGGCCTGGAGCGTGCCGCGTTCCTGCACGCCTCGGATATCGTGCGCCCGTCGCTGCCACCGACCGACGCCCCCGAGGGCGGCAAGTCGAATGGCCACGGTCCGGTGCCACCTATCAGTGAACTGGTCCACGAGGGCCAGGAAATCGTCGTCCAGGTGGTGAAGGATCCGATCGGGAGCAAGGGCGCGCGGCTGTCCACGCACCTTTCCATCCCGTCTCGCTACCTCGTGCTCCTGCCGCATTCGCGCACCCTGGGCGTGTCGGTGCGCATCGAGGAAGAATCCGAGCGCCAGCGCCTGAAGGACATCATCACGCCCCTCATCGGCGAAAACCCGTTGGGCTACATCGTCCGCACCAATGCGGAAGGGCAGTCCGAGGAGTCGCTCGCGTTCGACGTGACCTACCTGAGCAAGGTCTGGCGCGTGGTGCAGGAAAACATCGCCAAGGCGAAGCTGGGCGAGCGCGTCTACGAAGAACTCTCGCTGCCGCTGCGTTCGCTGCGCGATTCGCTGAACGACGGCATTGAGAAAGTGCGCATCGATTCACGCGAGACCTACGAGAAAACCGTCAAATTCGTCCAGAAGTTCATGCCGGTGCTGTCCGACCGGATTGAACATTACTCGGGCGAGCGGCCGATCTTCGACCTGTACGGCGTGGAAGACGAGATCCAGCGCGCCCTGCGCAAGGAGGTGCCGCTGAAGTCGGGCGGGTACCTCATCGTCGACCAGACCGAAGCGATGACCACCGTTGACGTGAATACCGGCGGCTACCTTGGCAGCCGTAACCTCGAAGAGACCGTCTACCGCACCAACCTGGAAGCGGCCCAGGCGGCTGCACGCCAGCTGCGGCTGCGTAACCTCGGCGGCATCGTCATCATCGACTTCATCGACATGATCGACGACGAGCACAAGCGCCAGGTGTTGCGCATGCTCGAAAAGGGGCTGGCACGCGACCATGCGAAGACCACCGTCTATCCGATGTCGGCGCTGGGCCTGGTCGAGATGACGCGCAAGCGGACCACCGAGAGCCTCGAGCGCCAGCTCTGCGAACCATGTCCGTCGTGCAGTGGCCGCGGCACGTTGAAGACCGCGGAAACGGTGATCTATGAGATTTTCCGTGAGATCACTCGTGCCGTGCGCCAGTTCAATGCGCAGAAGCTGCTGGTGATGGCGAGCCCCAAGGTCGTCGGTCGCATCCTCGAAGAAGAATCGGCCGCGGTGGCGGAGCTCGAAGAGTTCATCGCCAAGAGCATCCGCTTCCAGGCCGAAGAGCATTACTCGCAGGAACAGTTCGATGTTGTCTTGCTGTAACCGAGCCAGCCGTTCGTGGCCGGCGAGGTGACGTCGGCCTGGCGCCATCGCGCACGACGCCTGCGGTTTTTCCTAATGGGTCTGGTCGCAAGCGTCGTCATCGCCGTGGCGATGGCGATGGCGCTCGGCCAGCTTTTGCTGCCCCTGGCGGCGCGGTATCCCGAGCGGATCGCCGCGCTGCTCAGCGAGAAGTTGCACAAGCCCGTGCATTTCGCCTCGCTGGAAGGTTTCTGGCGGCCGTCGGGCCCGCTGTTCGTGATGCGCGATGTCAGCATCGGCGGCGACGCCGGCGCGCCGCCCCTGCGGCTGCCGCAGGCGCAGCTCAAGCTCGACTTCGGTGCGTGGGTGTTGCCCTCGCGCCACCTGATCAACCTGCGGCTGCAGGACCTTCGCCTGGGCCTGCGCCGTGCGCCCGACGGGCGCTGGAGCATCGACGGTTTCGCCGCCGGCGGCACGACGCAGAAGCTGTCGTTCGGCAACATGTCGGCGGACCTGTGGCTCACCCGCACCCGGCTGGATATCACCGACGAAACCACCCACCATGACTTCGGACTGATCGCCGACCAGTTGCGGATCAGCCTGCAGGGCAATGTGGTCCGGGTCGGCGGCTCGCTGCGCCGGGAGAACGCCAGCGGCGTGTTGTCCGCGGCGGGGCGCTTCGCCGCCGACGGCTCCAGCGGGAAGGCCTATGTGCGTGGCGAGCAGGTCGACTTCGCTGCCCTCACGGGCGATTTCTCCGCGGCGGGCTATGCGCTCGCGGGCGGAAAGGGCCGTTTCGAAACCTGGCTCGACTGGCGCGATGCGCACGTCGTCCGTGCCACGTCCAGCCTCGACCTGGACAACCTGGCGGTGCGCGGTCCGACCCGCACCGTGCGTACGGCAGGGCTGCACGGGATCGCCGACCTACACCGTTTCAACGGCGGGCAGCGGATTGACTGGGCCGGTCGCGACGGCAGCGACGCGGCGATCGTCCTGCGTACGAACGGCTCGCGTAGCGAAGGCACGGTGGTCGCGCGTCATCTCGAGCTGGCACCGCTGCTGCCATGGGCCGGCCTGTTGCCGCAGGTGTCGCCCGCGCTGGCGCGCTGGCTGGGCGAAGGTCGCCCGCGTGGTCGTTTCGATGCGCTCCGCGCCGACTGGAACAGCGACGACGGCCTCAGCTTCGCCCACGCGACGTTCTCTGGCCTGGGCATCGATGCGAGCGGCAAGCTGCCCGGCCTGTCGACGCTTGCCGGCGAAGTGTACGGTGACAGCGAAGCCATCGTCCTCAGCCTGCCGCACCAGGCCACGACCATCGATGCCACCGGCGTCTTCCGCAAGCCGTTCGCGATGTCGTCGCTGGGTGGCGAGCTTGCGCTGTACAAGGACGAAGGCGGTTTGCACATCGCCGCGGAGCCGCTGGATTTCCGTGGCGAAGGTTTCGGTGGACAGGCCCGCGGCGAATTCGTCCTGCCGCCGGGCGACAGCGGTCCCTTCATGGACATGTACGTGGCGCTCGGCGAAGGCGACGTGCCGGCCGCCAAGCTTTTCTGGCCGATCCATTCGATGAGCGAGGGCTCTCAGAACTGGCTCAACCGCGGTCTGGTGTCCGGCCATATCGCTGGCGGCTCCGCACTGATCCGCGGCAACCTGCGCGACTTCCCGTTCAAGAACCAGGAAGGACGCTTCGAGGCGCGCGCGCTGATCGACGACACCGTGCTCGACTACGGCACCGGCTGGCCGCGTGCCGAAGGCCTCACCGCCGTCGCCAACTTCATAAACAACGGCATGTACATCGAAGCCAGCGAAGGCCACTCGCTCGGCAACGCCGTGAGCTCTGCCACCGCGGCGATCCCGGATTTCGCCGATGGCGTGCTCGACCTGCGCATCAGCGGTGCGGGCACGGGCGGCAGCTTCCTCGACTTCGTCAAGAACAGCCCCATCGCCAGCAGCAGCCGCGCGGAACTGGACAAGCTGAAGCTCGGGGGGACCGGTGAATTCGGCTTCAACCTGCTGATGCCGCTCGCGCATGCCAGCGACGTCACGCTCGACGGCCGGGCCAACCTGAAGGACGCCGACTTCGTCGCCGACGCCTGGAAGCTTCGCCTGGACAAGATCACCGGGCCGATGACGTTCGACGCGAAGGGCTTCAGCGCGAAGGGGCTCAAGGCGCTCTTCCACGACCAGCCGGCCGACCTCGACATCGGCATCGCCGGCGGCACGGGCGATCCGTCGAAGGTGTTCACCGCCGCGGTCAGCGGCGCGTTCACGGTCGAGGAGATGGTCTCGGCGTACCCGGACCTTAAATGGTTGTCCGACATCGCGAAGGGTCGCGGCATGTTCCGCGTCGGCTTCGACCTGTCGCACGCCGATGCGGGCGGCAACGCGAGCCAGCTGCTCAGCGTCGACTCCGACCTGCGCGGCGTGGAACTGCTGATGCCGACGCCGGTGAAAAAAACCGCTGCGCTGGCGCAGCCGTTGTCGGTGCGCATGGGCCTGCCGGTGGACGGTGCGCGCCTGGACATCGCGCTGGGCGACATCGTGCGCGGGCGCATGCGGCTGCCGAACGGTCCCACGCCGATGGCCGCCGCGTTCAACCTGGGCAATACCCCGCCCGCCGTCTTGCCGGCACAGGGGTATCTGTTCGGCGGCCATGCCAGCAAGCTCGATGTATCCGGCTGGGTGCAGTACGTCGTCGGCATGTCGACCGGGTCGAGCGGGCCGGGCCTGACCGGCCTCGACCTGCTTACCGACGATGCCGAGGTCTTCGGCCAGCACTTCAGCAACATGCATATCGTGGCGCGGCCTGGCCCGAGCGAGCTGAGCCTGCGCGTGGATAGCGATGGCATGGCCGGGCAGATGACCGTGCCCAACGACGACCTGCGTCGCCGTGGCATCACCGCGCGCATGGACAAGCTGTGGTGGCCGTCCGCCGATGACGGCGCCGATGCGGCGAAGAAGGGCAAGGCGGCGGCAGGGCAGGCGGCGACCGCGGCGGTGACCGTGGCGCACGCGGAAGAAGCGAAGGATAACGGCGGCAAGAAGCCGGCCGATACGAACGAGGCCGGCGTCGCGCCGTCCAGCCTCCCGCCGATGCACCTGCAGGTCACCGACATGCGGCTGGGCAAGGCACGCCTCGGCGAAGCACGCCTGGAGACCTGGCCGACCGACGAGGGCATGCACGTGGACCAGCTGCGTGCGCAGTCGAAGAACGTGCAGATCACCGCGACGGGTGACTGGAACGGTGACGAGAAGAAGAGTCACACGCACCTGTCGATGGATTTCGCGTCCGAAGACGTGGCGCGCATGTTCGACGCACTGGGCTTCGCCGGCATCATGTCGGGCGGCCGTACCGAGGCTCGCCTCGACGCGACGTGGCCGGGTGGGCCCTCGGCGCTGGCGTTGGTGAACATGGACGGTACGCTGAAGATCGACGTCGCGAACGGGCGCATCCTCGAAGTGCAGCCGGGCGTGGGCCGCCTGTTCGGCCTGGTCTCGGTCACCGAGTTGCCGCGGCGCATGGCGCTGGATTTCGGCGACGTCCTTGGCAAGGGCTTCGGCTTCGACGCCATCACCGGCGACTTCCAGTTCGCCAACGGCAACGCGACCACGCAGAACCTGAAGATCCGCGCGCCCGCGGCCGAGATCTCGATCACGGGCCGCGCGGGCCTGAAGGCCCGCGACTACGACCAGGAAGTGTTGGTGGTGCCGCACCTCGGCAACAGCCTGCCGGTGGTCGGTGCCCTCGCCGGCGGCCCGGTCGGCGCCGCCGCGGGCCTGGCGGTGCAAGGCATCCTCGGCCACGGCCTCAACCAGGCCGCCCGCAAGCGCTACCACGTCACCGGCAGCTGGGATAAACCCGTCTTCACGCCGATCGACAAAGGCCTGCCCAGCACCGCCACACCGCCCCAGCGCTAGCGCTGTTTCCGGAACGGAAACGCCTGTTGCTTGATGAATCCGTCGGGCATGTAATCGCCGACGACGCCGTACTTTTCCGGGAACGCCTTCTTCGATTTCACCGCGGTGCCGAAGAGGTAATCGATGAACGCGTAGTGGGCGGCGTAGTTCCTGTCGATGGCCTCGTCGTCCGACGCATGGTGCCAGTGATGGAAATCAGGCGTCACGATCAGGTACTTCAGCGGGCCCCACGGCAGGTGCACGTTCGCGTGGTTGAACACGGCCTGGAAGCCGACGACGATGATGTAGGCGTTCATCACCGCTTCGCTGAAGCCAAGCACGTACAGCGGCGCCAGCACGCAGACCCGGGTGAAGATCAGTTCCAGCATGTGCTGGCGCGAGCCGGCGAGCCAGTCCATGGTTTTCACGCTGTGGTGCACGGCGTGGAAACGCCACAGGAAGGGCACCTCGTGGTAAGCGCGGTGCGTCGCATACTGGGCAAGGTCGGCGACGAGGATGCACAGCAGCAGCTGTGGCACGAAGTGGATCGACGCCACCGTGCGCTGGAAGTCGCTGTTGACCAGCCAGCCGAACGCGTGGTGGATCAGGAAATTCACGATCAGCAGCGCAAGGCCGACGATGAAGTGGTTCACCGCGAAGTGCTTCATGTCGGTTTGCCATTCAAACCGGAACACGGACTGCCCACGGTATAGCGGGAACAGCTTCTCGAGCACCACGAACACCAGCGTGGAACCGAGCAGGTCGAGGATGAACCAGTCCAGCCCGATGTAGGGCGTGTGGTCGGGGAAGTTGCCGACCGGTACGCGCGCGCCGCCGAGCGCTACCGCGGCCAGCACCATCACGAACGCACCGATGTTCAGGTTGCGACGACGCCCCAGGATCACGTTGGCCAGTGCGAGGCCGCCCGCCACCAGCAGGCCACCCAGCAGGATCTGTCGGAGCAGGTCCACCGAGTACTTGTGGCGGAGGTCGGGCGTGGTGAGGTACTGCGGGAAATGGAAGGCGATGACCGCCAGCAGCGACAGGAAGGCCAGTGAGAAGGCGATGGCCGTGCTGACCATGGCCTTTCCGGGGTCCAGCGATCCGCTGCCGTGCAGCAGTTCCACCGTCTCCTCGACGACGGCGCCTGCCCGGCGGGCGGGGGCGGTGGCGACGCGACGGGCTGCGGCCCGCTTCTTTCCCTGGCTCATTCGCTTTCCTTTCCGCTGGTGTGCGGGGCCGATCCTACCATTCGCCAGCCGGGGCGCCGGGGTTTAAGCTGGTCGCCCACGCCCCCACGTAGGGGTATTCCTGTTTCGACACCGGCAGCCTTGATGGATTCCCTGATCACCCTCGCCGAACGGCGCCTGCTCGCCCCGGGCGGCCTCGCTTCCACCGACCTTGACCGCGTGTTCTCCCAGTTGATGGGTCCGTCCATCGATGCGGCCGACCTTTACTTCCAGCATTCGCGCAGCGAATCCTGGGTGCTGGAGGAAGGCATCGTGAAGGACGGTAGCCACTCGATCGAGCAGGGCGTGGGCGTCCGCGCCATCTCCGGCGAGAAGACCGGTTTCTCCTACTCCGACGAAATCGTGCTGCCGCAGCTGCTCGAAGCCTCGCGGGCGGCGCGCGCGATCGCGCAGGGCGGTGCCGGTGCGGGCAAGCCGCTGGCCATCGCCACGGGTCGTGGCCTCTACCCGGCGATCGATCCGGTGGAGAGCCTGCCGAACGAAGAAAAGATCGCGCTGTTGCGTGAGGTCGACGCCTATGCCCGCTCGCGCGATCCGCGCGTCAAGCAGGTGGTGGTCAGCCTCGCCGCGACGCTGGACACGATCCTGGTCGCCGCGTCCGATGGCACGCTGGCCGCCGACGTGCGTCCGCTGGTCCGGCTCAACGTGCAGGTCATCGCCGAACAGAACGGCCGCCGCGAGCAGGGTCATTCCGGTGGCGGCGGTCGCTACGGCTATCGCGAGCTGCTCGAAAACGGCCGCGCGCATGCCTTTGCCGAAGAGGCCGTGCGCCAGGCGTTGGTCAACCTCGACGCGGTGGACGCGCCGGCCGGCATGATGACCGTCGTGCTCGGCCCGGGCTGGCCCGGCGTGTTGCTGCATGAGGCGATCGGCCATGGCCTGGAAGGCGACTTCAACCGCAAGGGCAGTTCGGCCTTTGCCGGCCGCATCGGCCAGCGCGTCGCCGCCGAAGGCGTGACCGTCGTCGACGACGGCACGCTGCCGGGTCGCCGCGGCTCGCTCAGCATCGACGACGAGGGCACGCCCACGGAATGCACGACGCTGATCGAGAACGGCATCCTCAAGGGTTACATGCAGGACAAGCTTAACGCGCGCCTGATGGGCGTGAAGTCCACCGGCAACGGCCGCCGCGAGTCGTTTGCCCAGCTGCCGATGCCGCGCATGACCAATACCTACATGCTGGCGGGCAACCGCGAGCCGGAGGAGATCATCCGTTCGGTGAAGAAGGGCCTGTATGCCGTGAACTTCGGCGGCGGCCAGGTCGACATCACCAACGGCAAGTTCGTCTTCTCGGCCAGCGAGGCCTACCTGATCGAAGACGGCAAGGTCACCCGGCCGGTGAAGGGCGCGACCCTTGTCGGCTCCGGTCCCGAAGTGCTGACCCGCGTGTCGATGATCGGCAACGACCTCGCCCTCGACGAGGGCGTGGGCGTGTGCGGCAAGGACGGGCAGAGCGTGCCGGTAGGCGTCGGCCAGCCGACGCTACGCGTGGATGGCATGACCGTCGGCGGCACCGCCGCCTGACGAAACCCACGCCCGTGCATGTGTAGGAGCGCGGGGTTATTCGCCGGAGGCTTCGAGCTCTTTCAGGATCCGGTAGATCTCGCGGAACGCATGCAGCGGCTTGTTCGCCTCGCGTTCGGCACGCGCCTGGCGGACCAGCGAGCGCAGGTGCTGGCGGTCGAGGTCGGGGTGCTTGTCGAACAGCGCGCCGAGGGCCTCGTCGCCGCCGTCGAGCAGGCGTTCGCGGCCCGCTTCCAGGCGATGCATGTGCGCCGCTTCCTGGCGCTGGCGATCGCGGTCTTCACCCAGCGCCGCACGGGCGTCGGAGAACGCGTCGTCGTCGTGGCGTCGCATCATCTTCGCGAGGTAGGCGAGCTGGCGCTTGCGCGCGATGTGCGCGGTGACCTTACGGGTGCGCGCGATCTCGTCGACGATGTCGTCGGGCAGGTTGAGCTTCGGGATGCGCGACGGCGGCAGTTCCACCAGCTGGTTGGCCAGCTTGAGGATGTCCAGCGCGTTGCGGCGCAGTTCGGTGCGGCTCGGGCCGAGGTCTTCCTCGTCCTCGTCCTTCGGCGGATGGTCGTCCCAGGGCCTCATGCTTGTGCCTCCTCACGTTCGAAGGCGAAGCGCGGCTGCACGCGGCCCTCGTGTTCAACAGTTTCAGCGAACATCGCCGCCGGACGGACCCACAGGCCATGTTCGCCGTAGAGGGCCTGGTAAACCACCAGTTCCTCCATGGTTTCGCTGTGCCGGGCGGTGCCCAGCACACGGTAGGGCATGCCCTTGAAGTGACGGTAGTAGCCGGCACGGATGCTCATAAGGTTTCCATGGCACCATGGGCGGTGCGTTGCTTTGGATTCGGGCGGCGTGACCCCATCTTTCAGGATCGGCCGCCTGCGGCCTGCCATTCTAACCGCCAGCCCCCGGGAAGCCCACGTGAGCCAAGTTGCCACCCTCGACACCAGCCACCAGGACCTCGACCGCCTCGCCAGCCTGGCCGAGGACACCATCCGCCGGGCCCGCGCCGCCGGGGCCACCCAGGCCGAGGTGTCCGCCAGCGTCGACGTGGGGCTGAACGTGAACGTCCGGCTGGGCGAGGTGGAGACGGTCGAGCACACCCGTGACCGTGGTTTCGCCCTCACCGTGTTCTTCGGCCAGCGCAAGGGCTCGGCCAGCACGGCCGACCTGAACCCGGATTCGATCCAGGCCACGATCGACCAGGCCTGCGCCATCGCCCGTTTCACCGAGGAAGACCCGGCCGCCGGCCTGGCCGACGCCGACCGCATGGCCACGACCTTCCCGGACCTGGACCTGTGGCACCCGTGGGACATCGACGTGGATAGCGCGATCCGGCTGGGTTGCGACATCGAGGACGCCGGCCGTGCCATGGCGGGCATCACCAATTCGGACGGCGCCAGCGTCAATGCCGGGCAGAGCCTGTCGGTGTATGCCAACTCGCACGGCTTCATCGGTCGCGAGCGCGGCACGCGGCATTCCCTGTCGGTGGCGTTGATCGCCGGCGACGACGAAGGCATGCAGCGCGACTACTGGTACGACAGCGTGCGTGACGCCAGCCGGTTCATGGACGCCGCGGCACTGGGCCGCAAGGCGGCCGAGCGGACCCTGTCGCGCCTGGGCGCGCGTCGCCTCGGCACGCGCCAGGCGCCGGTGCTGTTCGTGCCTGAACTGGCCCGCGGGCTGGTCGGCCACCTGCTCGGCGCGGTCAGCGGCGGCTCGCTGTACCGTCGTTCCAGCTTCCTGCTCGACCACGTCGGCAAGCAGATCCTGCCTTCGTGGATGCGCATCGATGAGAAACCGCTCATCCCGGGCGGGTTCGGTTCGTCGGTGTTCGATGCCGAGGGCGTCGCCACCGTGGACGCGCCGCTGATCGTCGATGGCGTGCTGTCGCGTTACATCCTCGGCAGCTATTCCGCGCGCAAGCTGGGCCTGTCCTCGACGGGCAATGCCGGTGGCGTGCACAACCTGTTCGTGAAGACCGGCGACGACGACTTCGCGGCGATGCTGCGCAAGCTGGGCACCGGCCTGCTGGTGACCGAGGTGATGGGTCAGGGCGTGTCCATCATCACCGGCGACTATTCGCGCGGCGCCTCGGGTTTCTGGGTCGAAAACGGCGAGATCGCCTACCCGGTGGAAGAAATCACCATCGCCGCCAACCTGCGCGACATGTATTCGAACCTGGTCGCCATCGGTGCCGACGTGGACCATCGCTCGCACATCCTCACCGGCTCGTGGCTGATCGAGAACATGACCATCGCCGGCGAATAAGCCGGCCCGGGTGGGCATGACTTCCAGCCCCCGTGCCGCAAGTCGCGGTTGACACGGGCACGGGGCGAAGGGACAGTGGGCTCGACATCGCCCAGGGAGTCGCGCCATGAGTACCCCGTCCGATCAGGTCCCGCCGCCGCCGTCACCGCCGCCCTATGCCCCGGTGCCTCCGCCTTACGATCCGTCCCCGCTGGGAGCACCCAGCGCCGACGACAAGAACATCGCGATGCTCACGCATCTGTCGGGTCCGTTCTTCCATGTCATCGTTCCGCTGATCGTGTGGCTGGTCTTCAAGGACAGGCAGGACAAGCAGTACCTGGTGCGCGAGGCCAAGGAAGCACTGAACTTCCAGATCACCATCGTGCTTGCCTACTTCATCGGCGGCATCCTTACGATCATCCTGATCGGTGGCCTGATCGTATTCCTCGCATGGCTGGCGAACCTGGTGTTCTCCATCGTCGCCGCGGTGAGGGTCAGCGCAGACGGAACGTACCGCTACCCGTACTGCCTGCGCCTGATCAACTGACACCCCCAACGCCTCACCCAATGTAGGAGCGCGCCTGCGCGCGAAAGGGGTCGCCCCAGGCGACCCCTTTTTTGTCGTACATCATCCAAGGCTTCATCCTACACAGAAGTCAGCGTTCGCCTCTTCGAACGCTGACCGCATGGTGTCAGCATTCATCAGTCGAGCTTGCTGACGCAGGTTGCCGCAGGTGTGCAGTAGGTAGTTACGCAAGGACTAGAAGTCCACGAAGGTGTGATTGGAGGCAAGGATGCCGCGCGTACTCAAGCGCAGAGACTTCTCACGATGGCAGGCTCGGGAGAAAATCCCGGATGCCGTCTTGTGCAAGGCGGTTAACGAGATGGAGACAGGCCTCATCGATGCCGATCTCGGAGGATGTCTCTACAAAAAGAGGATTGCTCGGTCGGGCTTCGGAAAGATTAGCGGGTATCGACTCTTGCTTTCGGCTCGTCTGGGAGAGCGATATCTATTCGTCCATGGTTTTTCAAAAAGCGACAAAGAAAACATCACGCAAGACGAGAGAAGATCACTCCGTCACGCAGCGAGGAAATATCTCGAGCTGCCGTCGGCGGAGCTCGGGGAGGCATTCAAGCAAGGCATGATCGAAGAGGTGAGGTGTGAGCAGAATCATCGAGTCCCTGCGCCAGGAATTCGTCGAGCTCTATGAAGCAGGCATTTTTTCCGAAGAAGACATTCGGGAATTCGACGAGGTGAGTGGCCTGTGTCGCGTTCCCGTCGACGTGGATATGTTGGCGATCATCGAGGACGCGGACCGACCATGTGTCGCGGCTACGTCTCGTGAATTCGAGACGCTTTGTCGCGAAAGCGATTGCATCCAGTCTGATCGGATCAATGCCCGCGCTGAGCCGAATACCGTGCCAGTTCGGCCAGCCACTCACCGCGCCCGCCCAGGGGCGCAATAGCGTCGAGCGCTTCGTCGACGAGTGCGCCAAGGCGGGCGCGTGACGCGTCCAGGCCGATGATCGAGGGGAAGGTTGGCTTGTCGGCTGCCGCGTCCTTGCCGGCGGTCTTGCCGATCACGGCCGACTCGCCCTCGATGTCGAGGATGTCGTCGCGGACCTGGAAGGCGAGGCCGACCGCGTGGCCGTAGCGGTCGAGGCGTCCGAGCAGCTCCTGGTCACGGCAACCGGCGGCAAGCGCGCCGAGACGCACCGAGGCGCGGATCAGGGCGCCGGTCTTGTAGGCATGCATCCGCTCGAGCTCGTCGAGCGTCAGCTTGCGACCCACGGCGGACAGGTCGAAGGCCTGTCCGCCTGCCATGCCTTCGGCGCCGCAGGCGGCACCGAGCACGCGCAGCATGGCGAGGCGCTGGCCGGCATCATCGCCTTCCGGCGATGCGGCGAGGATCTCGAAGGCCAGTGCCTGCAGCGCGTCGCCGGCAAGTATGGCCATGGCCTCGCCGAACACGATGTGGCACGTGGGGCGGCCCCGGCGGAGGTCGTCGTCGTCCATCGCCGGCAGGTCGTCATGCACCAGCGAATACGCGTGGATGATCTCCACGGCGCAGGCGGGCGCGTCGAGGACCGGGCCATCGCTGCCCAGGGCATGACCGGCCGCGTAGACCAGCAGGGGGCGCAGGCGCTTGCCGCCGCCGAGCACCGCATAGCGCATGGCGCGGTGCAGTTCCACGGGCGGCAGGTCGTCGGCGGGCAGCGAGCGCGCAAGCGCATCGTCAGCCCTGCCGACCAGCGCCTTCAGCGGCGCCGGCAGGTCAGTCGTTGCGGGAATCAAAGGGTTCGGCGGTATCGGGGGCTTCGGGATCGAGCAGCAGGCGCACGCGTAGTTCCGCCTGCTCCAGGGCCGTCTGGCACTGCCGGTAAAGGCCGATGCCGCGCTCGAAGGATTTCAGCGATTCGTCCAGGCTCAGCTCGCCGCCTTCCATCCGCGTAACCAGTTGCTCGAGTTCGTCGAGCGAGAGCTCGAACTCGGCGATCGACGAGGCGGGTACGGCGCTGGCGGGGGACTTCGGCATGGCGGCAAAACTAGCTCACTAAGGCGTTTCGATCAATCGCCGCGATGCCACAGGGGCGTTGCCGCGGCCTCGTCGAACAGGGGTTTTCCGGCCTCGCTGAGCCAGCGGTCGGCCACCGCGAGCACTGTGTCGCCATCGACCACGAGCGGCATGCGCGGCCGTTCCCACGGCGGTACCGCGGCCTGCTGGAACAGGTCGCGAAGTTCACGCGTGTGGCGATCGCCCACGGGCTTGAGCGTTTCGCCACCTTGCCGGTAACGGACCGTGACCGGGCTCGGCAGCCGTGGGCCGCCCAGCGTGATCGAGCCGCCGCCTGGCAGTGCCAGCGGCTCGCCCTGCCAGGTCGCCGACCAGCCGGTGTCGAAGGCGGCCTGGCGCCGCATGGCCCAGAGGCGTCCGCGCCACGCGCGCACCTCGGTATCGAGCCAGCCGACGATGGGCAAGCGCTCGGCGCCGGCCTCGCGCACTTGCCGTCCAAGCGTGTCGCGCTGTGCGCTGGTGGGGGCGGACAGGCCCGCCGCATGCAGCCAGTGGTCGAGCAGGGGGCCGCGCCATGCGTCGGGCAGGTCGAGCCAGCCTGGTGCATCCAGGCTGCCGTCCGCGCCGCGCAGGCGCGCGTAGGCATCCATCCAGCCGTCGCGCAGGCAGGCGGCGGCGTCGCCGCAAAGCCGGGCACTGTGGACGATGCTTTGTCCCGCGTGCGGCCAGTGCTCGCGCAGTGCCGGCAGCACCGTGCCACGCAGCCAGGCGCGGGCCACGCGGGGATCGTCATTGGACGGATCGTGCACGGTGTCCAGTGCGTGCAGCGCCACGTGGTCGAGCAAGGCATCGCGTGGCAGGCCGAGCAAGGGGCGCCACTGGGCGCCGGCGCCGAGCGGACGCAGTTCACGCATCCCGGCAAGGCCTTCGGGGCCGGCACCGCGCATCAGCTTGAGCAACACGGTTTCGACCTGGTCGTCGCGATGGTGGGCGAGGACCAGCCGCTCACCGGGCCGCAGGGCGGCGGTGAAGGCGCTGCGGCGTGCCCGCCGTGCGGCGGCCTCCATGCCCTCGCCGCGGCTCAGGTCCACGCTGACGCGAACGGATTCGAACGGCACGTCGAGGGATTCGCAGAAGCGCCGGCAATGCACGGCCCAGAGGCCGCTTTCGGCCTGCAGCCCGTGGTCGATGTGCATCGCGCGCAGGGCCGGCCGAGGGGACAGCGTCGCCAGCGCATGCAGCAGCGCGGTGGAGTCCGGGCCGCCGCTATAGGCGACGACCAGGCTAGCGTCCTGCAAGTCCGCCATCGCGTCGGCGAGGTGATCGGCGAGCGACGCGCTCATTTGCTTTTCGAACGCAGCTTTACGTAAACGTGCTTCGCGTTGCCGTGCTGGCGCTCCTCCACGTCGAACAGGCCGATGCCGTGGATGAGGCCGCTGAGCTTGGGATAACCGTAGTTGCGCGAATCGAAGTCGGGCATGCGTTTGTTGAGGATGCTGCCGACGCCGCCGAGCGCGGCCCATCCGTTTTCGTCGGAGGCGTCCTTGATGGCATTGCGCAGGCCGTTGAGGAGCTTGGTGTCGCCGCGCAGTTCGCTTGCCGGGAGGGGTGTGCCGGCCGCCTTCTCGTCGTCGTCTTCGGTGCCCACGAGCACCTCGGTGTAGATGAATTTGTCGCAGGCGGAGACGAAGGGCTTGGGTGTCTTCAACTCGCCAAAGCCGTAGACGATCAGGCCGGCTTCGCGGATGCGCGAGGCGAGCCGGGTGAAGTCGCTGTCGCTGGAGACGATGCAGAAGCCGTCGAACCGCTCGGAGTAGAGCAGGTCCATGGCGTCGATGATCATCGCCGAGTCGGTGGCGTTCTTGCCGGACGTGTAGGCGAATTGCTGGATGGGCTGGATCGAGTGGTCGAGCAGTGCGGCTTTCCAGCCGTTGAGGTTGGGACCGGTCCAGTCGCCGTAGATGCGTTTGACGTGTGCGGTGCCGTACTTGGCCACTTCGGCGAGCAGGCCGTCGACGATCGCTGGCCGTGCGTTGTCGGCGTCGATCAGTACGGCGAGCTTGTCGGTGTCGTCGTTGGCCATGGGCTGCTCCTGTGTGGCCGCGGCATCGTAACTCGTTGGCCGTGACGTTGCCGTGGCGCATGGGCGCCCGGGCGCTCGGGCGCTCAAGCACCCGGGCGTAGCGCTCGGGCGTGGTCGCAGGACCAGCCCTCGGCGCCCACCCTCGCTGCTCAGACAGCGTTCTGGCGTGCGACAAGGAGGGGCTGCTCAGCAGCCCATCTTCTTATTGGCCTTCGGCCGCGCACCGGGTGCCGGGCGGAGGTTTCTGACTCGACTCCTGTCTCGGCAGAAACGGCCGGCCATCGTGGCCGGCCCCCTTCGGGCTTCTTCCGCCCAACCCCCTCGCCGCCACGAACTCGCCTCGAGGGTGGGCGCCGAGGGCTGTTCTTGCAGGTTGCGCGAGACATGCCGGAGAGAGCGCGGGCGGGCCGGTGGCCTGGCCTGACGCGGCGGCTCGTGTAGGAGCGCGCCTGCGCGCGAATCAAATACTGGTGACGGTCATTCGGTGAACGCGCCGTAGCGGCGGAGGCGCTGGTAGCGTTGCTCGAGGAGCTGTTCGACCGGGAGTTTTTCCAGTTCGTCGAGCTGGTTGAGCAGGACGGCTTTGAGGCGGGTGGCCATCGACTGTGGGCTGCGGTGTGCGCCGCCGAGGGGTTCGCGGACGATCTTGTCGATCAGGCCGTTCTCGAGGATGCGGTCGGCGGTGAGGCCCATCACTTCGGCGGCGTCCTTGGCCTTGTCGGCGCTCTTCCACAGGATGGAAGCGCAGCCTTCGGGCGTGATGACCGAGTAGGTGGAGTACTGCAGCATGATGGTGCGATCGCCGACGCCGATGGCGAGTGCACCGCCGGAGCCGCCTTCGCCGGTGACGGTGCAGATCACCGGCACGCGCAGTTCGGCCATTTCCAGCAGGTTGCGGGCGATGGCTTCGGACTGACCGCGTTCTTCGGCGTTGATGCCGGGCCATGCGCCGGCGGTGTCGATGAAGGTGAACACCGGGATCCCGAATCGTTCGGCGAGCTTGAACAGGCGCAGCGCCTTGCGGTAACCCTCGGGACGCGGCATGCCGAAGTTGCGCTTGACCTTGGTCTTGGTGTCGCGGCCCTTCTGGTGGCCGACGATCATGACCGAGCGGCCGTTGATGCGGCCCAGGCCGCCCACGATGGCCTGGTCGTCCGCGAACATGCGGTCGCCCTTCAGCTCGTGGAATTCTTCGCACATGCCCTGGATGTAATCCAGCGTGTACGGCCGCGCCGGGTGGCGCGATACCTGGCTGATCTGCCACGGCGTGAGGTTGCGGAAGATCTCGGCCGTCTTGACCTTGAGCTTCTCGCGCAGCCGGGCTACTTCCTCATCGATGTTGAACGCCTGGCCACTGCTGGCATGGCGCAGTTCTTCGATCTTCGCTTCGAGCTCGGCGATGGGTTGTTCGAAATCGAGGAAGTTGGGATTCATGAATACGGAGCATCCGGACAAGACTGCACATTATAACCGGGGCCGTGCACCGGTGGTGTGCGCGGCAGTACGGTCGGGGGTGGTCATGCTAACTGACTGAATCGAAAGCCTTCGCCGTTGGCTCGGGGCGGATCGTAAGCGAATGACTCGGCGGCGTGTAGGCCGAGAGCCCACCGTGTGTCGTCCCGATGCGAAACGGTCGGTCGTTGGCGTAGAACGGTCGTCGCGGCCTTCGCCGCACGGTGCCGGAGCACCGTCTCTTCCCTTCAATGGAGTGAAACCATGCAGCGTCTTCGTCTCACCGCCGCTCTTGCGGCACTATCGTTCTCCATCGTGACCGTGGCCGGTCCAGGCGCCGGTGCCGGCGGCTTGCCGGCGTGCACCAGCCAGGGCAACCCCGGCGCGTGCCGCCTTCCCATCGTCAATGGCGATTTCGAGCGCGACATCGGGGTCGGCTGGACCATCCAGGGCTTCGCCAGCCCGGGGGCTGGGGTCGGCGTGCTGATGCCGGGCGCGCGGCTAGGGCAGGCCGTGGCGATCAATACGCTGAGCGACCCGGCCACCTCGGGCTACGCCACCCAACTGCGCGTGTTCGGCGAAACCGGTGACGGCATGGTGGAAGTGAGGCTCGCCCTGAGCGACAGCGAGGGCAAGAACGCGCATCCGATCGCAACGACGCAGGCAACGGTGCGGAAAGGGGAATGGACCACGGTCGACCTTTCCGGCGCTGGCGCGGCGTTCGCTGCACCAGCCCATGTCCTGCTGACCATCGAGAACACCGGCCCCGGAACCCGCGTGCAGGTGGACGATGTCCACGTGGTCGAGTCGCTCGACGCGTCCTGACCGGTGCGCCGGCCGGCTCAGTCAGCCGGCCGGACCATCCGCAGTTCGGTCCCCAGCACGCCGGGCAGGGCGCGCAGGGTGCGCATCAGGTCGGGCAACGCCCGCACGCGCCAGTCGTCGCCGAGTTCGAAGCTGGCCTGGCCGACGCCGTTGCGGTAACCGGCGAGCATCAACGGCGTGCGACCGCCACGGAAACCCATCAGGGCATGTTTCAGGTGCCTCGGGAAATCCGGGTCCACGCCGTTGAGTTTCAACGTGAGCAGGCGGCCGAAATGTTCCATCGCATCGGAGAGCGAATACGCCTTGCGCGCACGCAGCTGGTAGCCGCCGGCGAAGTCGTCGATGCGCAGGCCGCCTTCCACCACGATGATGTTGCCGCGGGTAAGCAGCGGCGCGGCGTCGGTAAACACGTCGCGGAAGAAGCTGGTTTCGAGCAGGCCGGTGGCGTCTTCGATCTGTACGAAGGCGTCGCTGTCGCCGCGTTTGCGCATGCCGACGACCATGCCGGCGACGGTCCACGGCGTGTCGGGGCCGCGGCGGAAGCGGTTGGCGCCTTCGTCGTCGTCATTGCGCCGCGGCCGTGGCGGCTGGTAACGCTGTGGGATCTCGCCGATCGGGCAACTGGACAACTGCGCAAGTTCGGTCGTCCATGGATCCGTCGGGTGGCCGGACAGGTAATGGCCGAGCGTGTCGTGCTCGCCTTGCAGCAGCTGTTCCAGCGGCCATTCCGGCACCGAACCGGAAAGCTCGATGAGGCTGGGTGCCTCGGCGTTGCCGAACGCATTGCCGAAGATGTCGACCTGGCCGGAGGCGCGGTTCTTCGCTTCCTGGTCGGCGGCGCGCATCGCTTCGGGGATGTGCATGACCAGCGTCGCGCGGTTCTCGCCCAGCGCGTCGAGCGCACCGGACTGGACCAGCGCTTCCATCACGCGCTTGTTGAGCTTGTTCGACCCGATCCGCTGGCAGAAATCCACCAGGCCCTTGAACGGCCCGCGCGCCTTGCGCTCGGCGGCGATCTCCTCGCAGATGCCCTGGCCGACGCCCTTGATGGCGCCCAGGCCGTAGCGGACCACGCGCGGCTCCACCGCTTCGAACATCCATGCCGACGCGTTGACGTCCGGCGGCAGCACCTTGATGCCGATCGCGCGGGTTTCGTCGAGGAAGGTCACCGCCTTTTCGGTGTTGTCCATGTCCGACGAGATCGTCGCGGCCATGAACTCGGCGGGGTAGTGCGCCTTCAGCCAGGCGGTCTGGTAGGACACCAGCGCGTAGGCCGCGGCATGCGATTTGTTGAAACCGTAGCCGGCGAACTTCTCCATCAGGTCGAAGATCGCGTCGGCCTTGTCGCCGTTGATCCCGTCCTTGGCGGCACCTTCGCGGAACGTCGCGCGGTGCTTCACCATCTCCTCGGCTTTCTTCTTACCCATGGCGCGGCGAAGCAGGTCGGCGCCGCCGAGGGTGTAACCCCCCACGATCTGCGCCATCTGCATCACCTGCTCCTGGTAGACCATGATGCCGTAGGTCTCTTTCAGGATCGGCTCGACGCGCGGGTCCGGATACTCCACCGCTTCCTTGCCGTGCTTACGTGCGCAGAAGCTCGGGATCAGGTCCATCGGGCCCGGCCGGTACAGCGCCACGAGGGCGATGATGTCCTCGAAGCGGTCGGCCTGGGCCTCTTTGAGCATGCCCTGCATGCCGCGCGATTCGAGCTGGAAAACAGCGACGGTCTGCGCCTTCTTCAGCAGGTCGTACACCTTCGGATCGTCGAGCGGCAACGATTCGATGTTCAGCGGCTCGGTGCCTTCGGCGGCACGACGCGCGTTGATCGCCTTGACGGCCCAGTCGATGATCGTGAGCGTGCGCAGGCCGAGGAAGTCGAACTTCACCAGGCCGACGGCTTCCACGTCGTCCTTGTCGTACTGGGTGACGACGCCTTCGCCGCTGGGTTCGCAATAAAGCGGGGCGAAGTCGGTGAGTGGCGTCGGTGCGATCACCACGCCACCGGCGTGCTTGCCGGCGTTGCGGGTGAGGCCTTCCAGGCTCAGTGCAAGGTCGATCAGCGCGCGTGCTTCTTCCTCGGCATCGTAGATGTCGCAGAAATCCTTGACGACGCGATCGGTTTCTTTCTTCGACTTTTCCGAGCGGCCTAGCGCATCGGACAGGGTGAGGTCGAGCGGGCGCGCGGGGATCAGCTTGGCCAGGCGGTCGACCTGGCCGTAGCCCATGCCGAGCACGCGGCCGGAATCGCGCAGCACTGCCTTCGCAGCCATCGAGCCGTAGGTGATGATCTGGCTGACGTGGTCGCGGCCGTACTTGCGCGATACGTAGTCGATCACCTCGTCGCGGCGATCCATGCAGAAGTCGATGTCGAAGTCGGGCATCGACACGCGTTCCGGATTCAGGAAGCGCTCGAACAGCAACTCGAACTGGAGGGGATCCAGGTCGGTGATCTTCAGCACCCATGCGACGAGCGAGCCCGCGCCCGAACCACGGCCGGGGCCGACGGGAATGCCGTTGTCCTTACCCCAGCCGATGAAGTCGGCCACGATGAGGAAGTAACCGGGGAAGCCCATCCGGATGATGACGTCGACTTCGCGGTCCAGGCGCGCCTGGTAATCCTCCAGCGTCTTGCCGGCGGCGATCGGATTGACGGCGAGGCGTTCTTCCAGGCCTTTCTGGGCCTGTTCGCGGATGTACGTGTCGAGCGTGTGGCCTTCGGGTACCGGGAAGTCGGGCAGGTAGTACGTGCCGAACGACAGTTCCAGGTTGCAACGCTTGGCCAGCTCGACCGTGTTTTCCAACGCTTCGGGAATATCGGCGAACAGCTCGGCCATGTCTTCGGCCGACTTGAAGTACTGCTCTTCGCTGTACCCGCGGGGACGCTTCGGGTCGGCGAGGACACGGCCCTGGTTGATGCAGGTGCGTGCCTCGTGCGACTCAAAGCCCGAGCGTTCCAGGAAGCGGACGTCGTTGCTGGCGATGACCGGGAGCTCGTGCTCGCCGGCCATGGCCATGGCGGCGCGCACCCAGTTTTCTTCGTCCGGGCGACCGGTGCGGGTCAGTTCGAGATACAGCCGCTGCGGGAACAGGCGGGTGAGGAAACCGAGGCGCGCGTTTGCCGCCGGCAGGCCGGCGGAAAGGGCAACGCGTGCGACCTCGCTTTCGCGGCCGGCGATGGCGATCAGTCCGGTCACCGCGTTGGCGTTCAGCCAGCTGGCGTCGACCAGCGCGCGGCCGGTGCCCTGGCCTTCGCGCCAGGCGCGCGACACCAGCCGCGACAGGTTGAGATAGCCCTCGCGGTCCTGGCAGATCAGGGTCAGTCGCCAGGGGCGCGGATCGTCCGGGCTGGAGACCCAGATATCGCAGCCGCCGATCGGCTTGATGCCCGCCGCCGTGCACTGTTTGTAGAACTTCACCAGCCCGAACATGTTGTTCTCGTCCGTCAGCGCGACGGCCGGCATGCCCGCGCGGACGCACGCGGCGATCAGCTGCTTGATGCGGATCGTCGAGTCGACCAGCGAGTATTCGCTGTGGAGGTGAAGATGGGTAAAGCGGACGGTCATGCGGGGTGCCGGTTCAGGCCATGGAGAAGGCTAACCGGGGAGGGGGGTGGGGGCAAGAATTGACAGGCAGAAAAAGCGGGAGATGGGGGGTGGGAAGCGGGGGCGCAGGGGTGACGCGCACGGGCGCATCAAGGCATCCGATGCGACAACGCCAGCGTGGACTTCTCCGCGCCCGCAGCCGATCGCCGGCAAAAAGCGCCCCCACTTCCCACCCCCAATCCCCCGCTCTTACCGCGTATGCGCCTCGGGGTGGTCGATGAACCACAGGCCCGCGAACAGCTTGGCATCGATGGAAAAGCCCTCCGAGGCCCGGTCGAACAGCCATTTGCCGGCGTCGGCCCGGGGCACTTCGTGGACGATGATGTTTTCGGTCTCGTCACCGCCGCCTTCGCCGACCTTGGTGAGATCCCAGGCGCGGGCGAATGCGATCATTTCGGTGCTCATGCCCGCCGACGAGGGGCCCTCGTGGACGAACTCGATGCGACCGCAGGTGTAGCCGGTTTCTTCTTCGAGCTCCCGCGTGGCGGCGAGCAGCACGTCTTCATCTTCGGCGCCTTCGAGGTCGCCGACGAGGCCGGCCGGCATCTCGATGGTGTTGGCCAGGATCGAGACGCGGTATTGCTCGACGAAGATGACCTTATCGTCTGGCGTTACGGCCAGGATGATCACCGCGCCGCGGGGATTGTTCCGAACGGCGTATTCCCAGCGCCCACGTTTCTTCAGGGTCAGCCATTTGCCGGTGCACAGGGTTTCTTCAGGCAGGTGCGCATCGTCGGGGACGGGCGAGGCGTGCGGCAGCGGGCTGGTCTGCATGGGCGATGCTCCTTGGGGGCTACGGCGAGTATGGCGTGTGGCTTATGGCTTGGGCGTGACGGGGCGTGGGCGGACGTGCCTGGACGTGCTCCGGCGTGGTCGGACATGGCCAGTCCTGTCGCGCGCAGGCGCGCTCCTACAGGAGGGCGCGGAGGCGGGAGCGGGTCATGGGGCCGAAGCGGATCCGTTCGCAGAGTTCGTCGACGACGCCGGCGTCGCCCTGGCGCCGGCTGAGGGCGTCGGCGGTTTCGGCGACGGCGACGTCCAGCGCGATGCGGGTGAGGCGGCGGTAGAGCAGGGCCAGTTCCGCATGCTCGCGCAGGCGTGCCGCACAGGCAGCCGCGCCGCGGATGCGCAGGTAGGGCACTTCGTCCAGTCGTTCGAGCAGCGCGTCGAGGCTGCCGAAATGGGCAAGTAGCGCAGCCGCGGTCTTGGCACCGATGCCGGGCACGCCGGGGATATTGTCGACGGCGTCGCCGCACAGGGCCAGGTAGTCCGCGACCTGGTGCGGATGCACGCCCAGCTTGTCGAACACGCCGGACGGCCCCCAGCGATGGTCCTTCGCGAAATCCCATTGCTGGTCGTGCTCGCCGAGCAACTGGCCGAAATCCTTGTCCGCCGACACGATCACGCCGCGGAAGCCGTGCACGCGCAAGCCCCACAGCGCGCTGCCGATCAGGTCGTCGGCTTCGTATTGATGGTCGTTGAGCACGGTCAGGCCCAGCGCGGCGGAAATCTCCCGGCAGAGCGCGAACTGGCGGACCAGTTGCGGCGGCGGCAGGTCGCGATTCGCCTTGTAAGCAGGGTAGATCGTGTTGCGGAACGACGTGGTCAGCGAGGCATCGAAGGCCACGGCGATGTGTTCCGCACGGCTGCGCTCGAGCAGTTCACAGAGGAATCGGGTGAAGCCGTGCACGGCATTGACCGACTCGCCCTCGTGGTCGTGGAACTCGTCGGGCATCGAATGCCACGCACGGAACACGTAAAGGCTGCCGTCCACGAGGTGGACGGTGTCGGCGCCGCTCACGGTGCCCATGTGCTCACGATGTCGTCGTACGACGGACGATCGCGCTCCGGTGCATCGAGGGTGGGCGTGCCGACGTGGATGAAGCCGACGACGTGCTCGTGTTTCTTCATGCCCAGCAGCTTCGCGACGTCGCGATCGTACGCGGCCCAGCCGGTGAGCCACTGTGCACCGAAGCCGAGCGCCTGGGCGCCAAGCAGCAGGTTGTAGGCGACACAACCGGCGGTGAGGTTCTGCTCCAGTTCGGGCACCTTGCTGTCCGGGTCGATCCGGGCGGACACCACCAGCACCAGCGGCGCGAACTCGTAGCGGCGCTGTTCCTTTTCGCGCTTGGATTCGGACAGGTCCGGGTTGGCTTCGACGGCCAGCCTGGCCAGCGTCGCGCCGAACGCGTGCTTGGCGTCGCCACGCAGGATGCGGATGCGGAAGGGTTCCAGCTTGCCGTGGTCGGGCACGCGGATCGCCGCTTCGATCAGGCGGCGCAGCGTGGCATCGTCGGGAGCGGGGGCGCCAAGCTGGCGCGACGGCACGGAGCGACGGTCGTTGAGGATATCCAGGGTCTTCATGTCCCCCAGTCTACCCGACCCCGTTTTTTGTAGGAGCGCGCCTGCGCGCGATGGGGCACATTCGAGATGCAGCGTTTGGACGAAATACTGCTTTCGCGCGCAGGCGCGCTCCTACACGAGAGGACGGCGGGGCCGGTTACCGGTCGCGGGGCGGCGGGGCGGCGGCAGGGCGTCGTTGGGGCCGAGATGGTCCATGGCCTGGCGGCGCTGTTCCGGGGTCTGGTTGCGCCACTGTTCCACCAGCGCGTGGCGCTGGTCGGGGGTCAGGTTGCGGAAGCGCTCAAACGCGTCGTGCAGCTTCTGCCGCTGTTCCGGCGACAGGTCCTTGAATTTTTGCTGGTTGCGTCGCGCTTCCGCGCGTTCTTCCGGCGTCATCTGCTGCCAGTGCGTGATGCGGTCGCGGATCTCCGCGCGCCGTTCGGGCGGCAGCCCGCGCCAGCGCTGGGCCTTCTCGAGCATGCGCGACTGGCGCTGCGGCGGAAACGTATCCCAGTCGTGCGCAAGCGGCGACAGGATGTCCTTCTCGTCGGCCGTCAGCTGGCTCCAGGGACGCGGCGGAGGCAGGGGGCGATCGTCCGGCGGCATCCGGCCGCGATCGTCGCCTGTCGGCTGGGCCGCGGGCGTGGCGGACTGCGCCGTCGCGACCAGGGGCGCGGCCAGCGTCAACAGCGTGGCGAAAGCGATGGCGAGGCGGCGCATGGCGGTCATTTGTTCGAGCGGGCCGGGGTGTCGGTGGAGGCGAGCCAGCTGTAGAACTGCATGTCCTTGTACAGCGTGGGATCGGTGCTGTCGGCATCCGGCGGCAGGTCGGTCGGGTCGGCCTCGGCGGCCTGCATCGACGCCGGCGGCGCGGACGGCGCACGGTTGCCCGGCTGCCAGATGACCAGGGACGCCAGCGCGACCATCGCGAAGGCACTGGCCGGGATCAGTACCCGGCGGGCGGCCGAGGCATGCGGCTTTTCCAGCGCCGTGCGTCGCGCCGCACGCAGCCGGCCGGCCATCGCCGGGTCGACGTCGTTGCTGGCGCGCAGGTAAAGATCCCTCGCCCGGCGTTCGATGTCACGATCGTGCTGGCTCATCGCCATGCCTCCAGTTGCTCGCGCAGCGAATGCATCGCGCGCGAAAGATGTGTCTTGACGCTGCCGTCGGAGCAGCCCATCGCCGCGGCCGTTTCCGCGACATCCAGGCCTTCCATCATGCGTAGGGTGAATGCTTCGCGCTGGCGCCGAGGCAGGCGGCGCACCGCGGCCACGATGTCGCCGAAAGCCTGGGCATCCTGCAGCCGGCCGGAGGGGTCGGGCGCGTCGTCGGCGGGTTCCCACGCGGGCAACTCGTCGCCGTCGTCGTCGCGACCACCACCGATCCAGCCCACCACGATGGAGCGGACCTTGCGCCTGCGCTGGAGGTCGACGATGCGGCGGCGGAGGATGCCCCAGAACAACGGGGTCCATTCCTGCGCCGGCTTGTCGCCATAGTGACGAACCAGCCGCATCATCGCGTCCTGCACGGCGTCCAGGGCGTCTTCGCGGTTGCCGAGGTGGATTTCGGCCATCCGCCACGCGCGGCGTTCGATCCCGGCCAGGAAGGCGTCCATGTTAGCGGGGATGTCGCGCAGGTCGTCGAGGGAGGCACTGTCGAGCGCGAGCGAGCCGTTCACGGCACCCTCCGCGTCGTCTTTCTTGCCATCCTCGTGCTCCATACAGCCTGTTTCCATCCCGGTAAACGCGGTCGGGGACCGCCGGTTGACTTGGTTCAGCGAGCTATCTTCCCGCCCCGGCCTTTACCGGGTGTGAAGTCAGGGTGCCTGGCGCGCGCGGCGTCCCAGCGGCCATGCGACGAGGGCCGCCAGCAAGGCGCCGGCGATGTACAGGCCGAGGTCGGCCGGGCCCTGGGCCAGGCGAGCGAGCGATAGCAGCATCCCGGGACCCGCGTCGGCGATGGCCTGGCCGAAGCCGACCCCCATCATTCCCGAAATGGTGGCCGCGGCGACCAGGCAGCAGACGTAGACCGCGGCCAGCAGCGTGCAAAACGCGGCCAGCACGGCGCCTACCGGACCCTCGAAGCGGAGCCAGCGGCGCACCACGGAGCCGAGCAGCCAGCCCACGGGCAAGGCCAGTGCGGGCAGGGGGCGGCTGAACATCATCGAGGGCACCATCCACAGCGCGCCTGCGGCGAAACCGAACAGGACGGCGCCAAGCAGGCCGGACACAGCGCTGGTAAGGCGGCGAAACGGGCTAGCCGCCATGGGAAAGCTTCGTGGGGCGCATGGGAACCGGTATGGGGGAAACGCCCGCATGATAGCGGGCCGCGCGCCGCCGCGCTCTTGAGCACGGGCCCACCTGCCCAAACGTACCGTGGTGGATGCTGACCGCCGGGCCCCGGCGGGCGCATAATCGACGACTTTGCGGCCCCCGGGTCGCACCCACAGGACTTCCATGAGCGGTTTCAGCCTCAGCAGCGAGCCCTTCACCCTGGAACGTGACTGCCCGGCAGTCATGGTGCCCCAGGGCGAGACGGTGACGCTTCCGGCCGGGCAGGTCGGCTACATCACCCAGGCCCTTGGGGGCAGCTTCACCGTGTACGTGGAAGGCAACCTGTTCCGGATCGCCGGCAACGATGCCGATGCGCTCGGCAAGCTGCCGCCGAAGCCCATCGAATTGCCCGACGACGCGTCCGACGAAGATGTCGAGCGCCTGGTCTGGGACCAGCTGCGTACCTGCTTCGATCCGGAAATCCCGGTCAACGTGGTCGAACTTGGCCTGGTCTACGACGTGAGCCTGGAAAGCACCGAGGGCACGCGCAAGGCCTACGTCAAGATGACCCTGACCGCGCCCGGCTGCGGCATGGGCGACATCCTGGTCGACGACGTGCGGACCAAGCTCGAACTGATCCCGACGGTCGCCGAAGCGGACGTCGACCTCGTGTTCGATCCGCCCTGGAACCAGACCATGATGTCCGACGCGGCAAAGCTCGAAACCGGCATGCTCTAAGCCGCGGCCACCGCATCCACTACCCCGCCACCGCATCCCCCAACTCCAGCGTAAACGCCGCCCCATACGCCGCCATCGCCGCCACCGATGCCGGCGATGCATGCAGTACGGGGAGATGCCCCGGCCACACGGTGGCCTCGACGCACACGTGCGCGTCCAGCTCGAACAGCTTCGTCATGTTGACGATGACGTCGCGCTCGGGCGCCAGCCTCGCCAGCAATTCCGCGATGGCGGTATCCACCGAATAGGTCCGCTGCGCCGGCAGCGTCACGCTCCAGCCATTCGCGCGTCGCGATTGCCCGGCCTCGTCGTCGGGGTCGCCCTTCTGCCACGCCTTCGCGCCTTCGATGCCGAATTCGCGGACGAGATGGTCCAGCAGGTGCCGTTCCGACGTGAGCCGGAAGGACGCACTCACCAGGGGCGTGCGTTGTGCAAGGTCGCTGTCGATATCGAGCATGGTGCTGGCCATGGTGATCCCCCTGGATCGGTAGCGCGACGGCGCGGGCTTCGTTTCGTGCGTAGCATCGCGTTTTTCCACGGCCTAGGGAAATCCCTAGGTAGTCGACCGTGGGAACTTACGATACGTTGACAAGGACTTTCGGCGTGGGGGCGCCGCTGGTCAACGGGCATTCGCGCCACGGCGCGAAATCATCATCGTTCGGAATGTGGCTTCGCCAGCCGCAATGGCTTCGTGCGGCCCATTCCCGGAGGAGGAACGTAAATGGCAACTCATGTTCGCTTGAAATTCCTTGCAGCAGCGGTCGGTATCGCCGCCACCTCGGTCGCCTCGGCGGCCACCGAGCAAGCCCTTCGCGCCCAGAGCCTGGGCGCCGTGCCGGCCAACCAGCTGGCCACCAAACTCGGCCTCACCGCCGACAATGCGTTCGTCGCGAAGGCGGCCTTGCCGACGGTCAAGGGCACGCAAACCGTGCGCATGCAGCAGACCTTCAAGGGCGTGCCGGTCTATGGCCGCAGCATCGCCGTGGAGCAGGATGCGCAGGGAAATGCGCTCGTCGCCAATGGCGCAGTTTCTTCCGACCTGCAGGTCGACATCGCCTCGGTCTCGCCGAAGCTGGACCAGGCGGCCGCGCTGGCCGTGCTGACCCGGCAGAGCACGACGCTCCGCGCCGCCGCCGTGAAGCCGGAGAACGCCAAGGCGGACCTCTACGTGTATCCGGGCGAGGGTAGCCCCGCGCGGCTGGTCTACCTCACGTCGTTCTTCAACGGCGGTGACCATCCGAGCCGGCCGACCGCGATCGTCGACGCCAACACCGGCGAGATCATCAAGCAGTGGGAAGGCCTCACCAACGTCGATGCGACCGGTCCGGGTGGCAATGGCAAGACCGGCCAGTACACCTGGGGCGCGAACGGCCTGCCGGCCCTGAACGTCACCCAGTCGGGCAACACCTGTACGGCGCAGAACACCAACGTCAAGACCTACAACATGAAGAAGGCGACCTCCGGCAGCGGCACGCTGTGGAGCTTCACCTGCTTCAATTCCACGGGCGATGCCGTCAACGGCGGTTTCGGTCCGATCAACGACGCCCATCACTTCGGTGGCGTGGTGCACGACATGTACAACGCCTACACCGGCGCACCGCCGCTGAACCAGGTGCTGGTGATGAAGGTGCATTACGGCTCGGCCTACGAAAACGCCTTCTGGGACGGCAGCGCGATGACCTTCGGCGATGGCGCCAGCACGTTCTACCCGCTGGTGGCGCTGGACGTAACCTCGCACGAAATCAGCCACGGCTACACCGAACAGCATTCCAACCTGGAATACGACGGCCAGTCCGGCGGCATGAACGAGGCCTACTCGGATATCGCCGGCGAAGCGGCCGAGTACTACGACCGCGGCACCAACGACTTCCTCGTCGGCGCCGACATCGTGAAGTCCAGCGCGGGCATCGGCACGGCGCTGCGCTACATGTGTAACCCGCCGCAGGACGGTGGCTCGATCGGCAATGCGTCCGATTACACCAGCGGCCTCGACGTGCACTACTCGTCGGGCGTGTACAACAAGGCGTTCTGCCTTCTCGCCAAGACCAGTGGCTGGGATACGGTGAAGGCGTTCAAGGCCTTCGCTCGCGCCAACGCGGTGTACTGGACGGCGACCTCGACCTTCAACACCGGTTCGTGCGGCGTCGCCAGCGCGGCGACCGACCTCGGCTTCTCCGCGGCGGACGTCACGGCGGCCTTCAACGGCGTCGGCGTCACCTGCGGCACGACGGGCGGTGGCGGCACCGGCGGTACGTCGCTGACCAACGGCACGGCGAAGACCGGGCTGTCGGGCATCGCGAACCAGGAACTGAGCTACACCGTCGTCGTCGCGGCGGGCGCGAAGAACCTCGTCATCGCCACCAGCGGTGGCACCGGCGACGCCGACCTGTACGTGAAGTTTGGCTCCGCGCCGACCACGTCCAGCTATAACTGCCGTCCGTACAAGACCGGCAATGCCGAGTCCTGCTCGTTCGCCACCACCCAGGCAGGCACGTACTACGTGAAGGTCCGCGGCTACTCGGCGTTCTCGGGTGTCTCGCTCAAGGCCACCTGGACCCCGTGATAGCGCTCCGTTTCGGGTGAATCCCGGGAAGGGCCAGGCCTCGCCTGGCCCTTTTTTTATCCGCGGGCGTTGCGCTGACACGGCATCGTGGGCGCCGCCCGATGTGCGCACGGGTGAGACTCCCTAGCGTGGATGGCCCCTGTCCTGGAGGTCCACGCGATGGCTTTGCGCCCTGCTTCCCTCGTTTTTGCAAGTCTGTTCGCCACGCACGCCTGCGCATCCGAACCGACCCGTTTCATCGTCCGCTTTGCCGACGAGGCGGCCGCGCGAGCGTCGCGCATCGACGCGTCGCGGCCCTCGCCATCGACGTCTTCGCGACGAAAGCGCAGCGTCGATCCCGGCCAGCCACGCCACGTGGGCCGGCTTGCAACGGGTGCCGACGTGTTCGAAGTCGACGACGGCAACGCCGCGCATTTCGTTCGCCTGCCGGGCGTCGTCAGCGTCGAAGAAGACCGCGTCATCCAGCGTGCGGCGTTGCCGGATCCGCTGTACGCACGACAGTGGCCGTTGCACGACGCGCGTGCGGGCATCGATGCGGAAGTGGCCTGGCACTACACGCACGGCGAGGGTGCCGTCGTGGCCGTGCTGGATACGGGAAGCACGCCGCACGGCGAATTCGACGGGCAACTGTTGCCCGGCTACGACTTCATCAGCGACACGGCACGAGCGCGGGATGGCGATGGACGCGATGCGGATCCCACGGACGAGGGTGACTGGCAGGATCCGGGCGACTGCGGCCGCCGGCTGGGGGCGCGCTCGTCCTGGCACGGCACGCACGTGATGGCATTGGCGGGGGCGCGGCAGGGTAACCGGCTGGGCATCGTCGGCGTCGCGCCTGCAGCGAAACTCGTGCCAGTGCGCGTGCTCGGCCACTGTGGCGGCCAGCTGTCGGACCTGATCGATGCCATCGCGTGGGCGTCCGGCGGCGACGTACCCGGCACGCCGCCGATCGAGCGGCGTGCCGACGTGGTCAACCTAAGCCTGGGTACGCCGGGTGCCTGCGGCGAATCGCTCGCCGAGGCGATCGCCCAGGCCCGCGCCCGTGGCGTGGCCATCGTGGCGGCGGCCGGCAACGGCGGAATGAATGCCAGCGCCATTGCGCCGGCCAATTGCCCCGGCGTCATCAGCGTGGCCGCGCTCGATCGGCAGGCCTCGCTGGCCTGGTATTCGAACCATGGCGCACGGATCACGCTGGCGGCGCCCGGTGGCTCACGCAACGGCGTGCGTACCGACGACCTCGTTTCGGCGCTCGACCTGGGCTCGCGCAACCGCTACCGCAGTGTGTTCGGTTACGAAGCCGGCACGTCGATGGCTGCACCACTGGTCAGCGGGGCGGTCGCGCTGATGCGCGCACTCGATCCGACGCTGTCGGTCGACGCCATCGACCGTCACCTGGTGGACAACGCGCGCCCGGCGCGATGCCCGAAAGCGTGTGGCGCCGGCCTGCTCGACGCCGGCGCCACGCTGGACGCGGTCGCCGAAGCGCTCAGAGCGCCTCGAAGCGATTAGCGTCACGGTTCTTGCGTACCTTCCTCGGATCCCACACGCGGCCGTTCATGGCGATGTACACGCCATCGTCCAGCGTCTGCACGGCGCCGACGGCGCAACCGATGTTGAACACCGCATCGGAACCCTGGAAACGCGCGGGGTTCAGTGCGCCGGTGAGCACGATCACCTTGCCGGGGATGCCTTCCAGCACCGCGGCGGTTTCCACCATCGTGTCGGTGCCGTGGGTCACCAGCACGTGGCGATGCGGCTGCGCTTCGATGGTGCTGCGCATCAGCGTGCGGTCTTCACCGGTCACGTGCAGGCTGTCCTTGCGCAGGATGGGGATCACGTCGAAACGGAACGCCACGCCCAGCTGGGTCAGGATGTCGCCGATCTGCGGGGAACCGATCTGGTAATCCGACTTATCGTCGAAATAGACCTTGTCGATGGTGCCGCCGGTGGTGACGATGGTGAGATGCTGCATGGACTGGCCTGGAAGCGGAAACGGAGCGGGCGGTCATTCTACCGCCCCGGGCGTGGTTACGTGGCGGCGCCCGTCGCGAGCAGGCTGTCGTCGTCGTTGGCCGGCAGTGCCAGCCGATCGAGGCCGCGGGCCATGAACCGGCGGCAGGCCGCGCCTGGCCTGGGGTCGCCGGCGGCATCGCCCCAACTGGCCGAGCGGGCGAGCAGGGCGGCCGCCATGCAGCGCGCCAGCGTGAAGGCGATGCCGCGTGCCGATGCTTCCAGCGAGGCGCGGTCGCCGACCACGTCGCCGAGCAGGGTCTCCGCCGTATCCAGCGTCGCCAGGATCGCCTTGCGCTCCGGCGTGTTCGTCGGCAACAGGCCCATCACCGCGGTGCGCAACGGCGTCACGCCGGCGCTGCCCACGGCACGCAGCATGTCCAGCGACAGCACGTTGGTGGTGCCTTCCCAGATCGCATAGACCTGCGCGTCGCGCAGGAGCTGGGGCAGGCCGGTGTCTTCGATGTAGCCCGCGCCGCCGAAGCATTCCAGCGCCTCGGAAACCACGCCGATCGACGCCTTGGCGGTCCACAGCTTGGCCAGCGGCGTCAGCAGGCGGAGCAGGGCAGGCTCATGTGACTCGCCCAGGCCGCGCTCGGTGCGGCCGAGCAGTTCCGCCACGTAGAACGCCAGCGAGAACGCGCCTTCGAACGTAGCCTGCATGTCGGCCAGCGTGCGGGCGTGCAAAGGCTGGTCGATCAGGCGGGCACCGAAGGCGCTGCGCCGCGTAGCGTAATCGCGGGCGAGCGTGATGGCCCGCGACATGCTCGCGACGGCGCAGACCGCGTTCCACGTCCGCGTGACGTTGAGCATGGGTGCCACCTGGCGCACGCCGTGTTCCAGCGCACCCACCGGGGTGGCGGGCAGCCCGTCGAGATGCACTTCGGCGGTCGGCAGCTCGTGGGTGCCGAGCTTCCTCTTCAGCCGGTCGATCGTGATCCCCTGCCACGCACCGTCGGCGTCCTTCGTTTCAACGTAGAACAGGGCGAGCGCCGAGGTGCCGGTACCCGCGCCTTCCGGACGGGCGAGCGCGAGCGCCGCTTCGCCGACCACGGCCGAGCTGAACCACTTGCGGCCATAAAGGCGCCACCGGCCATCGGCATCCTGGCGCGCCACGGTCTCCGTGCGGCCGACGTCCGAGCCGCCAGGGGTTTCCGTCATCCACTGGCCCGATAGCCAGAACTGCGCTGCTTCGCGACTGAGGAAATGGGGCAGGGCACGCTCGATCAGTGCCTGGTTACCCGAGGCCTTGATCGCCGTGGCCGCGCCATCGGTCATCGCCAGCGGGCAGCAATAGAACTCGCTGGCAGGGTGGTAAAGGTAGACACGCGCGAACTCTTCGACGCGCGACCACGGCGATTCGCCATGCCCCGCGGCGAGCACCGCGTGCTGCGTGGTGATCGCAGGACCCTCTTCCCACGCCGGCGTCAGCGCGATCCGGTCGACCCGGGCACCCCATGCATCCCACTGGGTGAGCACAGGCTCCGTGCGCGGCGTGTGCTGGCGGCGGTCGTAGGCATCCAGCGCGTAGTCGCCCAGCGCGTCGAGGTCGGGTGCGCACGCGGCGAGGCGGTCGACCGGCAAGACGTTACCCAGCCACGCGTCGAGCACGCGGTCATCGCGGAACGGGTGCGCCAGGCGTGGCGCGTCTTGCAGGAAACCCATCGTGCACCTCGGCATCGGCTGATTCGCCTAGGGTGCACCGAGATGCGGTGGGGGTCTAGGTACGCCGCCGCACGCCAACGCCCAGCACGCCGATCAACAGCAGGCACAGCGCGATCTCGACGAAGCCCAGCCAGCGATCGCCGGTCGAACTCCACGCCTCCGACACGCCGTGGCAGAAGTAGAACAGCGCCAGCGTACCCACCCAAAGCAGGGCGCGGGTCACGTTCGGCAGGGACAGCAGTGGCAGCAACAGCGGCGGCACGGTCAGCAACAGGGCGACCCACGCCGGGATCGAGACGGGCGGATACAGCGTGTACCAGAGCAGTTGCACCGCGAGCAGCGCCGCCCACGCCGCCAGCCCGACCTTGCGCAGGCGAGGGCTCATGCGGGGATGCCCAGCCGCCGTGCGATATCGGCAAGCCGCTTGCCCAGTGCGCGGGCCAGTTCGCGCTCGTGGTCGCTGATGCCGTTGTCGCCGCGATGCCCCGCCACGTGGCTTGCGCCGTAGGGCGTGCCACCGGTGGTCGTGGAGGACAGGGCCGGCTCGGTGTACGGGATGCCCACCAGCACCATGCCGTGGTGGAGCAGGGGCAGCGCCATGGACACCAGCGTGGTTTCCTGGCCGCCATGCATCGTGCTGGTCGAGGTGAACACCGAGGCAGGCTTGCCGGCCAGCGCGCCCGACGCCCACTCCGCGCCGGTGGTATCGAGGAAGTACTTCAGCGGGGCAGCCATGTTGCCGAAGCGGGTGGGGCTGCCCATGGCCATGCCCACGCATTCGACCAGATCCTCGCGGTTGACGTACGGCGCGCCTTCCTCCGGCTCGGGCGGCATGGCCGTTTCCGTGACCGGTGCCACCGGTGGCACCTGGCGCAGGCGGGCGCGCATGCCGGGCACTTCCTCCACGCCGCGGGCGATGAGGCGGGCGAGCTGGGCCGTGTGGCCATGGCGGCTGTAGTAGAGTACGAGGATGTCGTGGGACATGGATGGGCGCCTTCGAGGAGGCGCTAGTCTCGCAGAACTGCCCAGACGTTCCCAATCTTCCGGGACTTCAAAGGATGCACATGCCGCTGCGCTTCGACCGCGACCGCGCCCTGAGCTTCACGCGCTTCACCTGGCTGCGCTTCGTCGACGACAAGTGCTTCGAGACGGCCGGTGCGCTGTCGTACACCACGCTGGTCTCGCTGGTGCCGCTCACGGTGGCCGTCTTCGCCATCCTCTCCGCGTTCCCGGTCTTCGCCGAGTGGCGAGGCAGCCTGGCCAACTACGCGTTCCAGAATTTCGTGCCGGCCACCGGCATCAAGATCCAGGAATACATGCTTGCGTTCGCGGACAAGGCCAGCCAGCTCACCGGCATCTCCATCCTCGTGATGTTGTTCAGCGCCGTGTCGATGATGGTGAGTATTGAGGATCGGCTCAATCGGATCTGGCGCGTGCGCAAGCCGCGCGGCTGGGGTTCGCGCCTGCTGCTCTACTGGGCCGCGTTGACGCTTGGCCCGATCCTCGTGGTCGGCGGACTGGTGCTCTCGTCGTACCTCACCGCGCTGCCCATGCTGCACGAAGCCGCGGACCAGATCGCCAGCCAGGGTGGCCTGCTGAACCTGCTGCCCTTCGTCATCACCTTCGTCACGCTGGTGCTGATGTACACGATGGTGCCCAACCGCCGCGTGTCGTGGCGGCACGCCGCCATGGGCGCCTTGCTTGGCGCGATCCTGTTCGAGGTAGCACGCTGGGGCTTCACCGAGTTCATCCGCCATGCGCCCACCTATGAAGAGATCTATGGCGCGCTCGCCGCGATCCCGATCTTCCTGCTGTGGATCTACCTGTCGTGGATCATCGTGATCCTCGGCGCCTCCATCGCCGCGTCGATCTCCGCCTTCGAATACACGCGGCCGCACGACGCCCTGCCGGAAGGCGCCGAGTTCATCGGCCTGCTGGTCGTTTTGCAGCACTTCGTCCAGGCCCAGCGCACGGGTGAAAGCGTCGATCCGGCCACGGTGCGCATCTGCGATCCCTACCTGCCATCGAACGCCATCGCCGGCTATTTCGAGGACCTGCAGAAGGCCGACATGATCCAGCGCGGCGAGGCGGGTGGCTGGTTGCTTAGCCGCAGCCTCGACGCAACCGAACTGCTGCGCGTCTACCGTTGCACCCATTACCGCCTGCCGCTGCACCCACGCGAGCAGGTCGAGCGGCTGGGCATCCGCCTGCCGGACGACCTCATGGTGCTGCTCGACCAGCTGGCCGCCGCACTGGATGCCACGCTGGGCGCACGGCTCGACCATTTGTTCCCTCCTCCCGTCGTTCCTATCGAGGATTCCCCCGCATGATCCGCCGCCTCATCGCCGCCATGGCACTCGCCGCCGCCATCCCCGCCATGGCCTCCACCACCAGCCCCGAGCTGAAGGTGAAGACCCTGGACGGCAAGCCCTTCGACCTGGCCGCGCAGCGCGGCAAATGGGTCATCGTGAACTACTGGGCGACGTGGTGCGTGCCCTGCATCAAGGAAATGCCGGACATCTCCGCGTTCGTGCAGTCACGCAAGGACGTCACCGCGATCGGCCTCGCGTTCGAGGACAGCGATCCTAAGGACATCCGCGCCTTCCTCGAAAAGCATCGCGTGGCGTACCCGATCGCGCAGCTCGACGTGATGGCGCCGCCGAAGGACTTCGACAGCCCGAAGGGCTTGCCGACCACCTACCTGATCGCACCGGACGGACACGTCGCCAAGCGCTTCGTCGGTCCCGTGGACGGTGCCAAGCTTAGCCAGGCGATTGCCGGGAGCCCATGACATGAAAGCCGCGCGGTTCATCGTTCGAGGCAGGGTGCAGGGCGTGTTCTTCCGCGCGGCGACGCGCGACCAGGCGGTCGTGCTGAAGGTCACCGGACACGCGCGCAACATGCTCGACGGCAGCGTTGAAGTCGTCGCCTATGGCGAGGCGGCCGCGATCGACCGGCTCGAGGCATGGCTGCACGATGGACCGCCGACGGCCGACGTGCAGGAGCTGTTTCGCGAAGACCTCGGCGTGCACGAGGTGCCGGTCGATTTCCTGATCGGCTAGTCGGTGGGCCCGGTCGCATTGGCCGGGCGCGCCACGAACGTCACCGGCAGCTTGCTGCCGTCGGCGAACTCGAAGGTCACCATGACCTTGTCGCCGGCATTCACCGGCTTCTTCGGCTGCATCAGCATCACGTGGTAGCCGCCGGGGGAGAACGCGACCTTGCCCCCGGCCGGCACGGGCACCTTGTCGACCATCTCCATCCGGCCCATGCCGGTTTCGGTGCTGCTGCGATGGATCATCGCGTCGGCATACGCCGGGCTCTCGGCGCCGGTCACGGCCACCGCATGGTCGGCGCTGTTCGCCAGCGTGACGTAGCCACCGGCCGGGAGGCCGCCTGGCAGGATACGGATCCACGCATCGCTGGCCTTCACCGCGGCACCGTCGGCGGCATGGGCGGAGCCCGTGGCGAGCAAGGCGGCGAGGACGATCGTCCGGGTCAGCATGGCATCAGGTTCCGAGCGAGGTGAGCAGGTGGAGGTCGTGGACGATGTCGTCCTGCGACGCGGACGGCGTGGCCAGCAGGCGAGCCTTGCCGTCCGCATCGAAGAAATAGATCGCCGAGCTATGGCTGACGTCGTAGTTGCCGTCGCCACGGTCGGGTTCGCGCGTGAAGGCGGAACGGTAGCGCTTGGCCAGTGCCTCGACGTCCCGCTCGGAGCCGACCAGGCCAACGGCACGCTTGTCGAACGCGTTGACGTAGCTGTGCATGATCGCCGGCGTGTCGCGCGCGGGGTCGACGCTGACGAACAGGATACGGACCTTGTCCGCCGGCGCGCCGAGCCGGTCGAGCACGACGTGCAACTGGGTCAGGGTCAGCGGGCAGACGTCGGGGCAGTGCGTGTAGCCGAAGTACATGATCGCGATCTTGCCGCGGTAGTCCGCGCCGGTCACGGCCTTGCCGTTGTCGTCGGTGAGGCGGAAGTCGAGGTCGGGCAAGTGGCCGGCCACGTCGTTGAGGCGCCAGTCGGCCTGCGGCTCGCGCTGGCATGCGGCAAGCGGCAGCAAGGCGACAAGGCCAAGCAGGAACAGGAAAGCCCGGCGGCGCGGGGACGGCTTCATGCGACACTCCGTTGACGAACCCGCGAAGCATACGCCACCCATGCCTGCGCCACGGCGCAGGCACCACCGGAAACCCCCGTCATGCGACAACCTGTCAGTACCCTCGCTGCCGTGCTCACGGGCCTTGCCGGCGCCAGCGCCGTGGCGTTCGGTGCGTTCGGCGCACACGCCTTGCGTGGCGTGGTCGACGCCGACGGCCTCGCCATCTGGCACACCGGCGTCGAGTATCACTTCTGGCACGCACTGGCGTTGTTCGCCGCCGTCGTCGGCCTGCCGCCGGGCCGCGCGCGCAACGCAACCCTGCTGCTGTTCGGCGCCGGCACCGTGGTCTTCTCTGGAAGCCTCTACGCGCTGGCGCTGGGCGCGCCACGCTGGTTCGGCGCCATCACGCCCATCGGCGGCGTGGCCTTCATCGCCGGCTGGATCGCCACCGCCCTGTCCTTAAGAAAATCCTGATCCATCCTCGGTGTCATCCGCCACCGACGCAGCGCTCGCCTTCATCCTGCCCGCACGCCGCAACGCATCGCGCAGCACGTATTCGATCTGCGCATTCACCGAACGCAACTCATCCTCGGACCACTTCTGCATGGCCTCGAGGACGGTCGCGCTGATGCGCAGCGGATAAGCTTTCTTTTCTGCCGACACGCGACCTCAGCTATACAGCGACCCGGCGTTGACCACCGGCTGCGTGGAGCGGTCGCCGCAAAGCACGACCAGCAGGTTGGAGACCATCGCCGCCTTACGCTCTTCGTCCAGCTCGACGACGCCTTGCGCACGCAACTGTTCGAGCGCCATCGCCACCATGCCGACCGCACCTTCCACGATGCGGCCACGTGCCGCGACGATCGCGCTGGCCTGCTGGCGCTGCAGCATCGCCTGGGCAATTTCCTGGGCATAGGCGAGGTGGCTGATGCGCGCTTCGACGACCTGCACGCCAGCCTTCATCAGCCGCGCTTCGATTTCCTTGCCGAGATGGTTGTTCACCTCATCACCGTGGCTGCGCAGGGAAGGGCGCCCATCGTCATGCGTGTCGTAGGCGTAGCTCTGGGCCATCTGGCGCAGCGCCGACTCGCTCTGGATCTGCACGAAGTTCTCGTAGTCGTTCACGCAAAACACCGCTTCGGCCGTGTCCACCACCTGCCAGACGACGATGGCGGCGATCTCGATCGGATTGCCGTCGTTGTCATTGACCTTTAGCCGGCTGCTCTCGAAGTTGCGCACGCGCAGGCTGACCGGGCGGCGCGAGTAGAACGGATTGGTCCAGCGCAGTCCCTCTCGGCGCTCGGTGCCGGTGTAGCGGCCGAACAGCTGCATCACCTGGCCCTGGTTGGGCTGGACCTGGAAGAACCCCTTGGACAGGAACGCCAGCAGGCCGATCAGGATCGCGCCCATGAAGGGCATCTGCGGCACGCCCTGGCGCGACGCGCCAGCCAGGACGATGCCGACGGCGGCAAGCCCGAGCAAGACGAGGACGACCAGCGCCGGTATGCCGGGCAGGGAGGAGGCAGGACGTTCGTTCATGGTGGCGGCCCCTGAAGTTGTGGGGCGATGATATCTAAATGATATCAGATGTCAATCAGCCGCCACCCTTTGCGCCCATGCCGACGAAGCTCGCACCCTCGGTCATGCTGGGTGCCGGCATGTCCATCAACGACGAAGCCGCCGTAGCCCGTTCGATGCGGATGTTGCCCAGCACGCTCATCGACCGGAAGAAGCGCCACGGGTCGCCGCTGCCGACGCCCAGTGCGATGTGGGTCGCATCGAAGCGGCGCTGTGCGGAGTCGAAGCTGACCCAGCGATTTTCCACCCAGGCCTGGGTCCAGGCATGCGGCACGAACACCCGCGAGGCACCGCCGAAGCGGTCGACGTAGACAACGCCGGTGACCACGCGGGCCGGGATGCCGAGCGCGCGGGCCATCGCGGTCAGCAGCACCGCGTGCTCGGTGCAGTCGCCGCGGCGGCTGTGGATCGTTTCCAGCGCGGAGGCATAGCCGACGTCCAGCCCTTTCTCGTCGATGTAATCGGAGAGGAACGAACGCAGGCGGCGCATCCGTTGCAGGTCGGACCTGGCGTCGCCGACCACGCGTTTAGCCAGGCTGACGACTTCGGGCGATTCGGATTGCACCCACGGGTTGGCCATGGTGTCTTCCGCGTCCGGGCCCGGCTCGGCCTGGTTCGCCGTCGCGTAGCCGACATCGACCTGGAACAGGCCATCGCCCATGTCACGTACGTGCTGCTCGTCGGTTTCGATGAACGGGCTGGGGTGATTGCCGCGCACGCTGATCATGTAACGGACGGGGGCATCGCGCAGGTTCGCCGTCATTGGCCGCGGTGACTCGACCATCGCCGCACGCAGCAGGTCGACGTCCTGGTCCGGCGCATTCGCGCAGGCCTCGTCGCAGGCGGCCATTTCCATGTGGAAGCCAAGCAATGGCGCGATGCCACGGCGCACTTCACCGTTGTCGTTCACCCAGATATCCACGACCTGGGTGCCTTTGGAACCGGCCAGGGTCTGGCGGATGTGATGCAGCGTTTCGCGCCCCTGGGGCAGGTCGACGACTTCGTCGCCGAGGACATCCATGTCGACCGTGGCGACCTGCTGCTTCACCGGGTCGAAATTGCGGGTCTGGTAGCTGGTGCCTGGGCGGAAGCCGTGGCGGACCATGGTCAGGCGCTGGCCCTCGACCAGGGTCGCCCCGGTGGGCCAGACCAGCAGGTTCACCCGGGCCTGGCCGCCGACGGTGTTCGAGACCTGGAAGGCGCCGTCCTCGCGCAACTGCCCGTCCACCTCGTTGGCCTGGCTGGACATGTCGGTCTTCGCCGTGAACGCCAGCGGTGCGCCCACGGGCGATTCCACCGAAAGGACCTCGGTACGCATCACCAGCGGGGTCTTGATCCGGGTGAGGCGGAAGTCCAGCGCCTGGGTCGTGGTGACCTTGTCGGCCACCTCCTCCCGGTCAATTTTCAGCTTGCCGACCTTGCGACCGTCGAGCATGACGGTCATCCAGGTTTCCGTGGCCAGCGCGCACGCCGGAGCCAGGCACAGCAGTACGGCGAGAACAGCCTTCGAGCGTCTCATGGGCGTACTTCCGGATTGTCGGGGACAAGTGCATAACACCACGTTCAGCGGCCGAGTCAAGCCCCCCATTCGTAGGGTCCCGGACCGTTAGAATAGGGGCTTCCCAACCTGGATCGACCGCTCATGAAAACCTTCGGCACGCCGCACTCGCACACCGCTTTGAAGGTGCTCTTGCTGGGCTCGGGCGAACTGGGCAAGGAGGTCGCGATCGAGCTGCAGCGTTTCGCCGTGGAAGTGATCGCCGTCGATCGCTATGCGAATGCCCCGGCCATGCAGGTCGCGCATCGCAGCCACGTCATCGACATGCTCGACGGCGCGGCATTGCGCGCGCTGATCGAGCAGGAGCAGCCGCACATGGTGGTGCCGGAGATCGAGGCGATCCACACGCCGACGCTGATCGCGATGGAGAAGGAAGGGCTTAAGGTAATCCCGACGGCGAAGGCCGCGTGGCTCACCATGGATCGCGAAGGGATCCGCCGGCTGGCGGCGGAAGAGCTCCGCCTGCCGACCTCGCCGTACCGCTTCTGCGATACGCGCGAGGCATTCGATGAAGCCATCGCTGCGCTCGGTACGCCTTGCGTCGTCAAGCCGGTGATGAGTTCGTCGGGCAAGGGGCAGAGCGTGGTGCGCACGCCGGCCGATGCCGGCAAGGCGTGGGATTACGCGCAGTCCGGTGGACGCGCCGGCAAGGGCCGGGTCATCGTCGAGGGCTTCATCGATTTCGATTACGAGATCACCTTGCTGACCGTGCGCCACCGCGATGGCGTGTCGTTCTGCGCACCGATCGGGCATCGCCAGGAAGACGGCGACTATCGCGAGTCGTGGCAGCCGCAGCCGATGAGCGATGCCGCGCGCGCGTCCGCCGAACAGCAGGCTGATGCCATCACGGCCGCGCTGGGCGGGTGGGGCGTCTTCGGCGTCGAGTTCTTCGTGCGCGGTGACGAAGTGATCTTCTCCGAGGTGAGCCCGCGTCCGCACGACACGGGCCTGGTCACGCTGATCTCGCAAGATCTTTCCGAATTTGCGTTGCACGCCCGCGCCATCCTCGGCCTGCCGGTGCCCGAGATCCACCTGTTCGCACCCGCTGCGTCATGTGCCGTGCTGGTGGAAGGCGAGGGCCACGCGCCGACCTACCACGGCATCGCGGATGCCCTGGCCGAGACGGGCACCATGCTGCGGATCTTCGGCAAGCCGGAAGTGCGTGGTCGCCGGCGGATGGCGGTGACCCTTGCCCGCGCCCCGAACGTCGACGAGGCCCTGGAAAAAGCCAAGCGCGCCGCGAGCCGGATCCGCGTCGAGCTCTAAGGGCGCCTACAACGAGCGTTCACGCCCGAATGTTAAGCTGGCGCGCTCCAATGGATGATGCCTCGCCATGAGCGGACGCCGCGATCACGAACGGACCGAGCCCACGCTCGGGCGCCTGGACGACCTGGACAAACCGGCCGCGCCGGTCGACGACGGCTTGCCGCGCATCGTGGTCGACGAGCCGCGCCGGGGTGGTGCCATGCCGCCGCCACGCGCACGTCCGCCCCAGCAGCCGCGCAAACGCGGCTGGCTCATTCCCCTGCTCGTGCTCTTGCTGATCGGCGTAGCCACCGCGCTGTACCTGCAGCAGGATCGCCTGCGCGGCATGGTGCCCAGCACCGAACTCAACGACACGCTCAGCCAGGCGAATGCCGCGCTCGCCGCCGGCAAGCTTGATGGCACGAATGGCGACAGCGCGCGCGAGCTGTTTGAAAAGGCGCGTGACCAGCAGCCGGATAGCGACCAGGCTCGCGATGGCCTGCGCCGGGTCGGCCAGGCCGAAGTTGCCCGCGCCGACGGTGCGTTGAATGCCGGCAACCTCGACGAAGCCGAGGCCGCGCTCAACGTCGCCCGCGAACTGCTTGGCGGCGGCAACGATGTCGAGCAGCTTTCCCAGCGTCTTTCCCAGGCGCGCAATCCGCAGCAGCAGACCGAGTCGCTGGTCGATCGCGCCCAGCAGGCGCTGGCTGCGGGCAAGCTCGATGGCGACGATGGCGCGGGTCCGCTTTACCGGCGCGTGCTCGATGCCGACAAGAACAATGCGGTGGCCGCGCGCGGCCTGGACAAGGTCGGCGACGCGCTGGCCATCCAGGCGCGCCAAGCCATCGCCGATGGCGATCGCGCGAAGGCGAACGGCATCGTCGATCGCATATCGATCCTCGTGCCCGGCTACAGCGATCTTCCGTCGCTGCGTGCGGCGCTGGCCGAGAACCGCAAGCAGGACGACCAGGCGGTGGCGACGCTCGTGCAGCAGGGCAACGATGCGATGCGCGCCGGGCGCTTCACCGGCGACGGCGACGACAACGCGCTGTCGCGTTTCCGCGCGGCGCTGGCCGCTGATCCGGACAACGCCGACGCCAAGGCCGGCCTGGGCCAGGTAGCCCAGGCGCTGGTGGTGCAGGCCAACGCGGCGATCGACAGTGAAGACGACGACCAGGCCACGCGCCTGCTCGACCAGGCGGCGAAGCTGGCACCGAAGTCGGCCGAACTGCTCGCCGCGCGTGCACGCATCGCGGGAGCAGGGTCGGGCACGGGCACGGGTGGCAAGGCGGCGCCGGCGCCGGCTGGCAAGCTGCCGGTAGCTGGCGACGACACCGCGCCGGAAGCGTCGATGGCGGTCAGCCCCGAGCAGAAGGCCCGAGTTGCCGCACTGGTGCGCCGTGCGCAGCAGGCCGCCGCGCATGGCGACATCATGGATCCGCCGGGCGAAAGCGCCTACGACCTCTATCGCAACGCGTTGTCCATCGATGGCAACGACCCCGCGGCGCGCGCTGGCTTGCAGGGCCTGCCCACCCTCGTGGAAACGCAGATGCAGCAGGCCGTCGCCAATGGCAACGTGCGCCGCGCCGAAGACCTCTACGCGACGCTCTCCGACCTCGCCCCGGGCGATGCGTCGCAGGGCGACCTGCGCCATAAGCTGGGCAGCGCGTGGATCGACAACGCCGTGCAGCGGGCCGCGCAGGGCGATCGCCAGGGCGCGTTCCAGGCACTGGACCGCGCGCGCAAGTACGCCCCGGACGACCCGCGCCTGCAAGCCACGTACGAACGCATCGCGACGGGCCGTTGAGTCGCATGACGGTCCTGGTCATCGGCGCATCCAGCCAGATCGGATGCTTCCTCTTGCCCCGCCTCGACGCGCTCGACGTGCCGTGGCTAGGACTCAGCCGGCAGCCACGCATCGACGATCCCCGCTGGGTCACCGGCGGCTTGCCCGCCTCGATGCCCGAGCTTCCCGCGCTACGCGCCATCCTGTCGGCCGGCCCGCTTGACCACCTTGCCGACTGGTTGGCCGCGACGCGCCTCGAAGGCACGCCACACATCATCGCGACCTCGTCGATGAGCGCGGAAAGCAAGCGCGATTCCGACGTTCCCTACGAGCGCGAGCTGTCCCGGCGACTGCGCGATGCCGAGACCCGGCTTATCGCCACCTGCGCATCGCGTGGCATGCCGTGGACGTTGTTCCGTCCCACCCTTGTCTACGGCGCGGGCCTGGATCGCAGCATCACCCCGATCGTCCAGGCCGCCAGCCGTCGGCGCGTGTTCCCGTTGCCCGCGGCGCGAGGGCAGCGCCAGCCGGTGCACGCCGACGACATCGCGGCGGCCTTCGTCGCCGCGCTGGCCACGGCCCGGGCGCGCGGGAAGACCTTCCCTATCGGCGGTGGCGAGCGTCTCAGCGCCGCGGAGATGTTCCGTCGGGTCCGGCGCAGTGCGGGGGTGGTGACGTTCCCGGCACCCGTCCCCCGCTTCGTGATGACCCTGGCGGGGCTGCTTCGGCCCGACCTGCGCGGCGCGCTGCAGCGGCTAGATAGCGACCTGATCGCCGACAATCATGAGCTGGAGGCCCTGCTGGGCGTGCATCCGCGGCCGTTTTCGCCTCGCCCGGAGACCTGGCGCCGCCCGGCCTAGGCTGGCGCCGCCATCGCTTCGCCAGCATCCGTTCAGATGCCTGCCGGCCTTGTGCCCCTATCATCCCCGTACGTCTCCTTCCCCAGGACTTCCCCGCGTTGGCTTTCCTCCATCGTCTTGGCTCCATCCTGCGTGCCAGCTGGCCGTGGCTGCGCATCCCGTTCTGGCTCGTCATGGGCCTGCTGTTCGGGTTCCTGCTGCCGTACACGCTGATCCTCAATTCCCGCCTGCAGGATCGCTTCAACGACCTGGTGTTCGCGGTGCCCACCCGTGTCTATGCGCGCCCGCTCCTGCTGGAGCCGGGCCGGGCGATGACGCCTGCCGCGCTCGAGCTCGAGCTGACCTTCGCCGGATACACGCCTGACGGCGCGGGCAAGGTGCAGGGCAGCTACTCGAAGAACGGGGCGCGTTTCATCATCAACTCACGCGGCTACGCCGGTCCCGACGGTGGCGAGTTGTCGCATCGCCTGCGCGTGTCGCTGGCCAACGGCGAGGTCGCCTCCGTCGTCGACGACGTGAACGGCAAACCGATCAAGGCGATCCACCTCGATCCCGCCCGCATCGCGACGTTCTACGGCGCGGACCAGGAAGAGCGCCGCATCGTCCGCCTGGAGAACGTGCCGCCGTTGCTGGTGCAGGGCCTGCAGGCGGTCGAGGATCGCGACTTCAACCATCACATCGGCCTGGATTTCTCGGCCATCGCGCGCGCGTCGTTCGCCAACCTGCGCGCAGGGCATGCCGTGCAGGGTGGCTCGACCCTTACCCAGCAGCTCGTGCGCAACCTGTTTCTCGACCGCAGCCAGAACTTCCTGCGCAAGGGCAACGAAGCGATCCTGTCGCTGCTGATGGAAGCGCATTACCCGAAACACCGCATCCTCGAGGCCTACGTCAACGAGGTGTTCCTCGGCCAGCAGGGTAACCAGGCCGTGCATGGCTTCGCTGCCGGCGCCGAGTTCTTCTTCGGCCGGCGCATGGAAGACCTGCGGCCGCAGGACATCGCGCTGCTGGTGGGCCTGGTCAAGGGCCCCAGCTATTACGATCCGCGCCGCTACCCCGACCGCGCGCTGTCGCGCCGCAACCTCGTGCTGCGCCAGTTCAATGAAACCGGCCTGCTCGACGACGCCGCGATGAAGGCGGCGCAGGCCTCGCCGCTGGGCATCGCATCCAATGCGCAGCTGCCGCACAACCGTTTCCCGGCGTTCATGCAGCTGGTGCGCTCGCAGATCCTCGCCGACTTCGACGAGAACGCGTTGCGCGACGGCAGCCTCAGCATCTTCACGACGCTGGATCCGGCGGCGCAGCTCTACACCGAGCAGGCGATCCTCACCACGGCCAAGGCCCTGGGCAAGCGTGGCGCGGCTGCGCAGGCGGCGGCGGTGGTGACCGACGTCAACGACGGTAGCGTGCTCGCGGTGGTCGGGTCGCGCGATCCGGGCGAGCAGGGCTTCAACCGCGCGCTCGATGCACGCCGTTCGATCGGCTCGCTGGTCAAGCCGCTGGTGTACCTGGTGGCCCTGGCGCAGCCATCGAAGTGGACGCTGGCCTCGATCGTCGACGATTCGCCGATCAACATGCGCCAGCCCGATGGCACGATGTGGACGCCGAAGAACGACGACCACGAGATCCACGGCCAGGTACCGATGCAGGATGCGCTGGTGCATTCGTGGAACCTGGCCACGGTGAACCTCGGCCTGCAGGTCGGCCTGCCGCGGATCAAGGGCTTCCTCGAGTCGTTCGGCCTGGAGGGCGTGAATCCGAGCCCGTCGCTGCTGCTGGGCGCGGTGGATCTGTCGCCACTACAGGTGGCGCAGTTGTACGAATACATCGCCGCCGATGGCCATGCGTTGCCGCTGGTTGCCGTGCGTGGCGTGATGGACAACAAGGGCCAGGCGATCAAGCGTTACGACGTGAAGGTCGGCGAGGGCGAATACCAGGCGGCCACCCGGCTCACGACCTGGGCCATGCAGCAGGTGGTCACCAGCGGTACCGCCGCGGCGATCGGCGCGTCCAGCCTGGGCTCGCTGCACGCGGCCGGCAAGACCGGTACCAGCGACAGCCAGCGTGACAGCTGGTTCGCGGGCTTCACCGGCGAGCACCTTGCGGTGGTCTGGATGGGTCGCGACGACAACAAGCCGACCGGCCTGTACGGTGCCACGGGCAGCATGCGCGTGTGGCAGGAGCTGTTCCGCAAGCTGCCGACCCGTCCGCTGTCCACGCAGCCGGGCGACGGCCTGGAAATGGCGTGGGTGAACACCCAGACCGGCAAGCGTACCGACCCGTCCTGCCAGGGCGCGCGCCAGTTCCCGTTCGTGCCCGGCTCCGAGCCGGAACAGGAGCAGGGCTGTTTCTGGCAGCAATTCAAGGGTATGTTCGGCGGCGGTGATGAAAGCCAGTCCCAGCCGGCGCAGTCGCCCGTTCCCAGTAATCCTACGGATTGACCATGCATCGCTTTCGTTATTGCGCCATTGCCGCCGCCGTCCTCGTCACCGCCTGCAGCCAGCCGGCCCCGCCGCAGGCGACACGCCCCGTTGCGCCCACCTACGACATCGTGGCGCAGATCCGCGCTGCCGGTGAGCGCGAGAAGTCCGCCATCGAAGTGGCGCCGCTACGCGATCCGGGCGTGCAGGGCCTTGAACACGCCGCGCAGGCGGATGAGCGCGCCGGCAAGTACGACGATGCCGACGCCAAGCTGGCACAGGCCCTGAAGCTTGCGCCGGAAGCGCCGGAGCTGATCCAGGATCGCGCGGAGATCGCCGTGCGCAAGCAGGACTATCCGACGGCCGAGAAGCTCGCGAAGCAGTCGTTCGAGATGGGTCCGAAGTCGGGCAGCCTGTGTGCCCGCAACCAGCAGACGATCTACGAGATGCGCATGCAGGCGGGCGACCAGACGGGCGCGATGGCGGCTCGCACCGAGCTGGGCAAGTGCCACATCGCCGGGCCTAACCGCTTCTGAAGCGCCCGCTTAAGCGCGGACCCGACGCCCATGCTCGTGCACCGTCTCGACCAGCACGCGCACGTTGTCCGGATCCACTTCGGGCGTGATGCCATGGCCGAGGTTGAACACGTGGCCGGGGTGATTGCCGTAGGCATCGATCACCGCGCGCGCTTCGCGCTGGACGATCTCCGGCGAGGCGCGCAGCACGGCGGGATCGAGGTTGCCCTGTAGCGCGACGCGGTCGCCGACGCGGCGGCGGGCTTCGCCGATGTCGATCGTCCAGTCGACACCCAGTCCCGTGCAGCCGGTGTCGGCGAGTGCTTCCAGCTGGCCGCTGGCGCCCTTGGAGAACAGGATCACCGGCAGGTCGCGGCTGGCGTCGTCGGCTTTGAGCGCGTCGACGATCTGTCCCATGTAACGCAGCGAGAATTCGCGGAAGGGCGTCGGCCCGAGCAGGCCGCCCCAGGTGTCGAAGACCATCAGCGCCTGGGCGCCGGCGCGTGCCTGTGCGATGAGGTAGGCGGCGACGGAGCGGGCGATCGTGTCGAGCAACTGGTGGGCGAGCGCAGGTTCGTTCCAGGCCAGTGCCTTGACCCGGGCGAAGTCACGCGAGCCTTCGCCTTCGACCATGTAGCAGGCGAGCGTCCACGGGCTGCCGGAGAATCCGATCAGCGGGACGCGGCCATCGAGTTCCTTGCGGATCAGGCGCACGGCATCCATGACATAGCGAAGCTCGCCGTCCATGTCCGGCACGGCGAGGGCACGGATGGACGCGGCGTCACGCAGGGGGCGTGCGAAGCGTGGGCCTTCGCCCTGCGCGAACGTCAGGCCGAGGCCCATCGCGTCGGGGATGGTGAGGATGTCGGAGAACAGGATGGCGGCGTCGAGGTCGAAGCGCGCCAGCGGCTGCAGCGTCACCTCGCAGGCGTACTCGGGATTCGTCGCCAGCCCCATGAAACTGCCGGCCCGTGCGCGGGTTTCGCGGTACTCGGGCAGGTAACGGCCCGCCTGACGCATGACCCAGAGCGGCGTGGTGTCGGTCGGTTCGCGGCGCAGTGCGCGGAGGAAGCGGTCGTTGCGAAGCACGTCAGCGGCCATGCGCTGACTCCTGGCCCTGGCTGAACATGACTTTGAAACCTTTCTTGATCTGGGCGTCGCGGGCTTTTTCGAACGCGGCGAGGGCGGCATCGCGTTCCAGGTAGACGTCGCGCTTGAGCGTTGCCTTGCCACCCTGCGTGCCGCTCTCACGGTATAGGGTCCAGCCGCCGAGCAGGTCCTGTTCGAGCGTGAGCTGGGCGTAGCGGGGGGCTTCATTGCCCGCCGCTGGCATGGTTTGCATGTATATCCGCATTACATCGACCTGGATGACGCAGTAGCCGGGCATTGTAGAGCATGTGGCGGCGTGGGCCGCCGGCCGTCAGAGGACGGCGAGTACGTCGGCGTCGGCGACCCCGGCGACGATTTCGGCCTTGCCGATGCCGCGCCAGAGGATCAGGCGGAGGGTGCCGGCGGTGTTTTTCTTGTCGAGGCGCATCAGGTCGAGGATGCGGCTGGCGGCGTGGACGCGGCTGGGTTCGGTGGGCAGGCCGAGTCGTTGCAGCAGCGTGACCAGGCGTTTGCTGTCGGCGTCGTTGGCCATGCCGAGCCGCGCGGACAACCGGGCCGCCAGCACCATGCCGATGGCGACGCCTTCGCCGTGCAGGATCTCGCTGTAGTTACCGGCGGTTTCCAGGGCGTGGCCGAACGTGTGGCCGAGGTTGAGCAGCGCGCGTTCGCCCTGTTCGGTTTCGTCACGGGCGACGACGCCGGCTTTATAGCGGCATTTCCGCGCGATCGCTTCGACCAGCACGGCTTGCTCGCGCGCGCCCAGCGCGTCGGCATTGGCTTCCAGCCAGGCGAAGAACGGTTCATCGCCGATGGCGGCGCCCTTCACGATCTCGGCGACGCCAGCGAGGTATTCGCGCTGCGGCAGCGTGCGCAGCACGTCGGTGTCGGCGACCACGGCGCGCGGCTGGTGGAACGCGCCGACGAGGTTCTTGCCGGCCGGCAGGTTCACGCCGGTCTTGCCGCCGACCGAGGAGTCGACCATCGCGAGCAGGGTGGTCGGCACCTGGATGAAGTCGATTCCGCGCATCCAGCATGCGGCGGAGAAGCCGGCCAGGTCGCCGACCACGCCGCCGCCGAGGGCGATGACACAGGCGTCGCGCGTGGCGCCGGCCGTCGCCAGGGCGTCGAGCACCTTGCCCACGTTGGCGAAGGTCTTGTGCGTTTCGCCGTCGTCGATCAGGTGCGAGGTCCAGTGCAATCCGTCGAGCCCCCTGGCGAGTGCGTCCAGGTAGAGCGGCGCCACCGTCGTATTGCTCACCACGAGCACATGGCGGCCACGGATCCGCGCACGCCAGCGCGCGCTGTCGCCGATCAGGCCGGGGCCGATCCAGACCGGGTATTCGCGGCCAGCGAGTTCGACATCCACGGTCTGCATCAGCTGCGCCTCCAGTGGCGGTCGAGCAGGGCGACGGCGCGTGGCACCGCGTCGTCGACGTGTTCGTGGCGGCCTCGGAACACGAGGTCGGCCACTTCTTCGTAGACATGGTTGCGCGTGTCGGCCAGCGCTTCCAGGCGGCCGCGGCGGTCGCCGCCGGCGATCATCGGGCGGGCGGTATCGTGCGCCAGCCGGTCGAGCTGTTCGTCGACGTCCACCGCCAGCATCAACACGGTGCCACGGGTCATCAGCGTCTCGCGGTTCACCCCGGCCATCACCGCACCGGCGCCGGTCGCGAGCACGATGCCCTGGCGAAGGCTAAACTCGTCCAGGTGCGCGGTTTCCCGTGCGCGGAACGTGGCCTCGCCCTCGCGTTCGAACATCGTGGCGATCGAAATGCCATGGCGTTTCTCGATTTCCACGTCGAGGTCGACGAAGGGCAGGCCGTAATGCGCCGCGAGGCGCTGGCCGATCGTCGTCTTGCCGGCACCCGTGGGGCCGATGAGGAACAGGTTGGGCGAAGGATTCATCGCTCCCATGCTAACAACAAGCTACACACCGCTGCATGCCGCCGTGCTCATCGCGGGCGCTGGCGACGTCGGGCTACGCACCGCGCGCCGACTCGCCGCACAGGGCGCGCCCGTCTACGCACTGCGTCGCCAGCCGCCCGCGGAGGCACCCGATGGCGTCCGTTGGCTACGTGGCGACCTGACCAACCCGGCGACGCTGGCCGAGCTGCCCGCGGTGGGCACCGTCGTGTTCGCGGCGACCCCGGATGCGCGCGACGAAGCGGCGTACCGCGCCATCTTCGTCGACGGCCTGCGCCATCTGCTGGAAGCCCTGCCAGCGCCGCCCGCGCGGACGATCTTCGTGTCGTCGACGGCGGTTTACGGCGAGCACGGCGGCGCCTGGGTCGACGAGGCAACGCCACCGGCGCCGCCCGGGTTCAACGGCAGGGTGCTGCGCGAAGCGGAGCAGTGGCTCGCGCAGGCGGGCGTGGGTGGGGTGGCGGTGCGCCTGGCCGGCCTGTATGGCCCGGGTCGCACGCAGCTGCTGGACCGCTTGCGCAAGGGCGAGGCGGGCGCGCCGCGTGGCCAGGGCATCTATGCCAATCGCATCCACGTGGACGACGCGGCCGCAGCCATCGCGCATATCGCCACGCTCGAAACGGTCGCGCCCGTGTATGTCGGCGTCGACGATACCCCGCTGCCGATCGACGTGCTTTACGACGCCCTCGCCCGCCTTGTCGGTGGCCCTGCGCCACCCGATGGCCCCGCGCCGGCGGGCGTAGGTAACAAGCGGCTAAGCAACGCCTTGCTTCGTGCGACGGGTTTCCGCTGCCGCTGGCCGGATGCGCGCGAGGGCTACGCGGCGCTGCTTTGAAGCGGACGCCGCTGCTCGTCCAGCCGGATGAGCAGGTCGGCCTTGCCCGGCAACGTGGCAAGCGCGTGGCGGCTGAGGCGCTCGTAATGCTGGAGGAACCGTGCCAGGGTGGCGTTGTCCATCGCCCGTGGTTCGCCGCGGTCACGCCGCGGTGCCTCGGCCTCGCCGCGCCAGCGGGCGACGATGTCCCAGGATGGCGCCGCAAGCACGACCAGGCCATCGATCGCCTGCCACAACGGGCGATACGCGGCCAGTTGGGCGTTGACCCAGTGTCGCCACGTGCCATCCGCGTCCTCGTCGCGTTCCAGTCCGTTCACCGGCGCGGCCAGCGCCGCGGGATCCTCCGGTTCGACACCCAGGCACCAGCCTTCGAGCACCACCAGCGTCGGCACTTCCGGCACCTCGGGCCATAGCGCCGGGTCGTAGCGGTCATCGTGGCCTTTATCGAACCGGGGGATCGAGACCGGGCGGTCCGCGGCGGCCTTGCGCAGCGCATCCAGCGTGGACGCCAGCAGCGCGATATCGTGCGTGCCCGGGACGCCGCGGGTGCGCAGCAGCGGATGCACCTCGCGGGACAGCGCCTCGCGCTCCGCGTGCGTGCGATAGCCGTCGTCCAGCGAGAGCGCCACGGCACCCCAGCCACGCCCGGCGGCGGCGTGGATCAGGCCTTCGGCCAGCGTGCTCTTGCCGCTGCCCTGCAGGCCCGAAATGCCGAGCAGGAAGGGCTTCTCGGCGCGCGCGATCGCTGCGGCGAAACGCCCGAGGACCCCTTCGGCCAGCGTGCTAGCATCGGTCGATTCCATAGCGACCGAGCATACCCCACGTCATGCTTACTCCCGACATCCTCGACACCTTCCGCGGCCTGCTCGATGAAGCGAAAGCCAGCGGCGACCGCGAACCCACCGCGATGAACCTGGCCACCGTCGGCGAGAACGGGCGCGTGCATTCGCGCATCGTGCTGCTGAAAGCTGTCGACGAGCATGGCCTGCAGTTCTTCACCAACTACGAGAGCGACAAGGCGGCGCAGATCGCCGGCCACGACCAGGTCGCGCTGTGCTTCCACTGGAAGCAGATCCGCGAAGGCATCCAGGTGCGCTTCGAAGGCCGCGCGACGAAGACCTCCGCGGAGGTGTCCGATGCGTATTTCGCCAGCCGCCCGCGCGGCAGCCAGATCGGCGCCTGGGCCTCGAAGCAGAGCCAGCCGCTGCCCGACCGGCAGACCTTCGAAGACCGGGTCGCCCACTACGAGAAGGAGTTCGACGGCCGCGACGTGCCGCGTCCCCCGCACTGGGGTGGTTACCTGGTCTCGCCGGACCGGATCGAGTTCTGGTACGGCGCCAGGTTCCGCCTGCACGAACGGATCGTCCACACCGGGCACGGTACAAGCTGGACGGACGTCCTGCTCTATCCGTGAGGCAACCATGAGCCGCGCCCAGCCCGTCCAGCACATCGCGCAGTCGACGTTCACCGTGCACACGCGGGGGCGCTCGCTCAGCGAAGTGACGTCGCGTATCGCCGACGCGGTGACGGCCAGCGGCGTGGGCACGGGCATCGCCCACGTGTTCGTGCAGCACACCAGCGCGTCGCTGCTGATCGGCGAAAACGCCGACCCCACCGTCGTTGCCGACCTCGAACGTTTCTTTGCCCGGCTCGTGCCTGACGGCGATCCGCTGTTTCGCCACCAGGACGAAGGCCCCGACGACATGCCGGCGCATGTCCGCTCGGTACTGACGGGTGTGTCGCTCTCGGTGCCGGTGCACAACGGCCGGCCGCTGCTGGGGACGTGGCAAGGCGTGTTCCTCTACGAACACCGTCACGAAGCACACCAGCGCAAGATCACGGTGACCGTGAGCGGCCACTAGGCGAACGCGAGCCCCCAAAAAGAGCCCGCCCGCCGTGGTGGCCGCCGGGGGTGGTGGTGGCCAGGATGTCCATGGCACGGCGGGCGGGGTAATCGCTCAACCCCATCCTCGCGCGCCATTCGGCACGGCGCATCAGTACATCTACGGGGCTATGACGTACCCATCGTCACGCCATTTTCGCAGGATCAGAACAGCAAACCGAGCTCTTCCGCGCGGCGCACCAGTTCCAGCGTGCTGTGCACGTCCAGGATCTGCATGATCGTGTACTTGTGCGCTTCCACCGTGCGGACCGACAGGCCGAGCCGTTCCGCGATCTGGCGCGAGCGCATGCCGCCGCCGACCAGGCGCAGCACCTCGAGCTGTTTTGGGGTGAGTTCCTGCATGCCAAGCGTGTCCGGATGCAGGTACTGGATGCCAAGCGAGGGCGTGACATAGGTCGAACCGGCAAACACGTGGCGCAGGGCCGTCAGCAGCTCTTCGCCCGCCGACACCTTCAACACGTAACCATTGGCGCCGGCACGCATCGCGGTGGCGGCCAGCGCTGGCTCCGCGTGCATGGTGAGGAATACGAAGGGCGTGCGATCGCCCTCCGCGCGCAGGGTCTTCAGCACGTCCAGGCCACTGCCACCGGGCATGTTCACGTCGGAGAGCACCAGCGCGGGTTTCTCGCGGCGGATCAAGGCCAGCAGGCTCGGCCCGTCGGTGGCCAGGCCGACCAGGTCGCAGGTGCCCTCAAGCAGGCGCTCGATGCCCTCCGCCACCATGCGATGGTCGTCGGCGTACACGACGCGGGGAAGGGTAGCTGTCGTCACGTAAGATCCAGCGGTATATGCATCCAGAGGTCCACGCCCCGGCCGGGCGAACTGCGTAATTCAAAGCGACCGCCGAGCAACTTGGCGCGCTCGCTCATGCTGATCAGGCCCAGCCCCGCTCGTCCGTGCGTGCCTTCACCGGGGTCGAAACCACGGCCGTTATCGAATATCCAGAGTGACGCACCATCGCTGTCCACCGATGCCTTCACTGTCAGGCGAGTGGCGCCGGCATGGCGCACGGCATTGGCGATCGCCTCCTGGGTTACCCGGTAGACACACAGCGCCACGTCGTTGGGCAGGCGTTCGATGCCGCGGTCGATGATCAGCACGATCTCCGGCGCGGAACCCTTGCGACTCGCGTTGCACAGCGCTTCCAGTGCATCGCGCAGGCCTGCATGTTCCAACACGCTGGGATGCAGCTGGCGTGAAAGCTGGCGCACGTCCTCGGACAACGACACCATAAGTTCGCGCAGGTGGTTCACCTCGCCGTGCAGCGCGGGATCCACCTGCCGGCGCAGCGCGCTCAGGCCGATCGAGGACGCCGCGAGGCGCTGGTTGATGTCGTCGTGCAGGTCGCGGGCAAGGCGTGCCCGTTCCTGCTCCTGCGTGGCGATCAGCCGGCCGGCCAGTTCGCGCAGGTCTTCGTGTGCGTGGCGCAACGCGCGCCGGCTCGACGAGCGCTGCTCCACCACCACGTCGAGGATCAGGGCGGATAGCGCCGCGACCAGCGTCCATAGTTGCACGGCAAGCGTGCTGTTCGCCCCCGAATCGGCAAGGAAGGGGCCGTGGCCGAGCACGCTCAGGTGGGCCGCCATCAGCGCGATGATGAACAGCGTGATCGAGCTGCCGGTCATCTGTGCGCGCACGATGGCGAAGATCACCACGGGCGCCGGTGCGAGGCACATCACGGGAACCAGTCCGGGCTGGTCGCCCAGCGTGTACCAGGCCAGGCCGAGGGCACCCAGGCAGGCCGTCATGAACGCGACGTACAGCGGGGACAACGGGCCGGCGTGGCGCAGGGCGGCCTCGGGATTGCGCACGCTCAGCCACACCGGCAGGTACAACACGTACCCAAGCGAGTGGGCCATGGCGATGTTCACCCAGCCGCTCAGCACGGAACCCTGGAACGAGGTATAGCGGCTGGCGTGCTCGACCAGGGCGGCCGAAAACGCGGGCAGGGCGACCACGGTCACGAGGACGAACGTCGCCAGCCGGCTGAAGTCGTCGATGTTGTCGGTGGCGTCCGGCATGTGGCGCAGGAGCCAGGCCGCCACGGGTACCATCAACAGCGCGGCGACCAGGACCAGGGCCGTGTCGGCGACGGGTAGTCCGAACGCGGTGCCGGTGGCAAGCAAGCCGAGGAAGGCACTGATCGTGAGGGCAGCCCAGCGTTGCCAGCGATTGGCCAGCAGGGCACCCAGCAGCACCGCGCCGGGGAACCAGACGATGTGCGTGCCGTACTCGTGGTTCCACAGCGCCGCCGACAGGATCTGGGCGAGCGACACCCCCGCGAACACGCCACCGCACCACACGGCGGCACTGCGCGTTGAAAACACCGGGTTGTTCACCACCGCCGCCAAGGACCCTCCCGCGCGCGAAGGCGCGTTTGCCACGACGGCCTCAAGGCGCCGGGGACGTCCCCCTCGACGCCCCACGAGACTATACGGTGCGGCCACCAGCCGGAATGGTCATCAAGTGTGACCACGATCACATTTTCACAAAGGTGAAGACGATTTCTGCCGTTTATGCGTGGCGCCCGGCCCAGTCGTGGATGATCCTGACCAGTTCGGCCAGGCCATCGGTGAGCGCAGCCGGCCCGGGCTGCAGGATCAGCGGCGACTTCACCTCGTGGATTTCACCATCGCGCACCGCTGGCACGTCGGCCCAGCCCGGCCGCGCGGCCACCTGCTCGGGTCGGAAGCGCTTGCCGCACCACGATCCGATGATGATGTCCGGCGCCGTGGCGATGACCTCGGCGTCGTCGGCGATGATCCGGTGCTTCGCCAGCGACTGGACCGCCCGGTGCGGCAACGCCTCGTTGCCGCCGGCGATCCCGATCAACTCGGAAACCCAGCGGATGCCGGAGATCAGCGGGTCGTCCCATTCCTCGAAATACACCGTCGGCCGGCGCGGCAGCCGGGCCGACGCCTCGCGCACGTCGTCCAGGCCACGGGCGAGCCGATCGGCCAGCGCATCGGCCCTGGCCGGAACGCCCACGAGGGCACCCAGCCGACGGATGTAATCGAGGATTTCGGCGACGCTGCGATGGTTCGCGATCCACACCTCCACGCCCGCCTTGACCAGGGCCTGGGCGATGTCGGCCTGGATATCCGAGAAGCCGATGGCCAGGTCGGGCTGTAGCGCGAGGATCCGGTCCACCCTGGCGCTGGTGAACGCGCTGACTTTGGGTTTGTCCTTGCGCGCCGCGGGCGGCCGCACGGTAAAACCGCTGATCCCCACGATGCGCTCCTGCTCGCCGAGCAGGTACAGCGTTTCGGTGGGCTCTTCGGTAAGGCAGACGATGCGGCGCGGGCCCATGCAGATCCAGACGGCGGGGAAGCCCCCGATTGTCGCCGCTCAGGGCATTTCGATCCAACGGCCGTGGCGGCGCACTTCCAGCGGGCGGAAGCGGCGCTTGTAATCCATCTTCGCGTGGCCGGCGATCCAGAAACCGAGATAGACGTAGGGAATGCCGCGGCGACGGGCCAGTTCGACCTGCTGCAGGATGCCCCACGTGCCCAGGCCACGCTCCATCTCATCCGGGTCGTAGAACGTGTAGACGGCCGAGACGCCGGCCAGCGCGATGTCGGTGACCGCGACGCCGAGCAGGCGCTCGCCCTGGCGCAGTTCGAGGAACAGCGTGGGGCTCCACGGCGCGGCGAGGAAGCGCTGGAAATCCTCGGCATCGGCGCCGTCCATGCCACCGCCGGTATGCCGCGCGCGCAGGTAACGTTCGTAAAGCTCGTGGCGTTCCTGCGTGTAGCCGGGCATCGCCTCGACCACATGCATGTCGGCATTGCGGGCCAGGCAGCGGCGCTGGCTACGGTCCGGTGTGAAACGGGGGGCGTTGATGCGACAGGGCACGCAGGCCTGGCACGCCGCGCACTGCGGCAGGTAGAGATGGCCGCCGGCACGGCGGAAGCCCTTGGCTAGCGCCGGCCCGTAGAGCTTGTCCAGGTTGGGTGCGCCGGGATCGACCACGAGGTTCTGCGCCGTCCGCTCGGCGAAATAGCCGCAGGAGTGCGGCAAGGTCTGGAACAGGCGGACGCGGTCGGTCATGGAGCCATGTTATAGCTCGCGGCGTGCCGTGGTGGGGGCTGCGCCGCGCAAAGACTAGGACGCGTGGTGGACGCACATCCAGTGGGTGATCGTGCCCGAGGCGTCCATCACCGGTTCCAGTTCCACCCGGCCATGCATCGCACTGCCGTCCGCGCGCAGCAGCGCCACGTCGTGCGCGGCCATCGCGGCGGGGTCCAGCATGCTGCCCAGGTCGACGCTGGCGTCGGCGAGCAAGCTCGCCAGCGGCGAGCCGGCCACGCTGCCGGTGTCGCGACCGGTCGCCGCGGCATACGCGTCGTTGACGAAAACCACTGAGCAGGCACGCCAGTCGTCGCTGGCGGCGTCGGTGATCACCACCGCTTCGGGCAGGCGGGCGAGCGAGGCACGCAACAGGGCGAAGCTCTGCTGGTAGTGCTTGCGCTCCATCATCTCGATCAGCACGCGCAGGCTGCGCGCGGAATCGAGGTGCTGGCGCGACCAGGGCCGCGAGCGGCCGCGCACGGTTTCCTGCCAGGAGGCGAAGCTCTGGCGCGGCGACAGGCGGGCGCCCGGGATGTTTTCGAGCTTGGCCAGCGCAGGATTGCCGGCCCAGCGCACGTTGCGCACCTGTTCGGCGCGCGTCCAGACCACGGCGTTGTGTGCGTCGGCCTGCAGCGGCATGAAGATCACGCCCGCCGCGAGGCTGGTGATCGCCGGGTCGTCCAGCGGCGGGAAACGCGCGCCCAGCTCATCGGTGTGCTCGACGCCGGGAATGCCTTCGAGCGAACGCGGCTTGTCGTGGGTGCCGACGATGTCGCGCAGGCGCAGCAGGTCCTCGGCAGCCGGCAGGTTGCCGTGGCGCATGACCCGGTTGCCGGCGAAGATCGCCACGCCGTCGGCGTCGACCACTTCGAGCAATTCCGGTGCCAGCGAGGCGAGCAGGTCGGCGTCGATGCGGTCGCTTTCGTTGAACGCGGTGATCAGCTTTTCGCGCACGGTCAGCAGGGTGCTTTCGACTTCGATCTTCTCCAGTTCCTCGATCGCCGAGACGCGCGACGCGAACGAGCGCGCCAGCGCGTCGGCCACTTCGCGCATGCGATGGTCGGCGAAGAACGGGCTGTAGTGGTGGCAGGCGATCAGGCCCCACAGGCGGCCGCTGGTGATGATCGAAGCGACCAGCGTGCCGGTGACGCCCATGTAGCCGAGGTATTCCAGGTGCACCGGCGACACGCTGCGCAGGGATACGTCGGAAAGATCCGTGGCGTCGCCGGTTTCCGGGTCGTACGCGGGCAGGATGCGCGAGGGCACGTACTTGCAGTCGCTGATCTGGCGCACGCGGTTGCGCAGGTAAAGCGCGCGTGCCTGCACGGGGATGTCGGTGGCGGGGTAGTGCAGGCCGAGGTAGGCCTCGAGTTCTTCGTTGCGTGCCTCGCCCACCACTTCGCCGTGCCAGTCGTGGTCGAAGCGATAGATCATCACGCGGTCGTAGCCAAGCAGGCCACGCACCGTGCGGGCAAGGCGCTGCGACGCGCGTTCCACCGTCGCATCGTTCTCGAGCTTGTGCGCGGTCTCGTAGGCGACGCGGATCGGGTCGTCCTCGAAATACGCTTCGCGCGGCTCGACCTCGATCATCCAGCGCGTGTCGTACGCATGCACGCAGGCATGCCACGTGCCGGCACGATGGCCGAACGGGAACGTGACCGCGACCCACGGGCTATGCGCGGGGCGCTCGTCGTCGTCGAACAGGCCCGGCGGCAGCTGAAGCACGTCGTCCAGCGGCGCTTCGAGCAGGGCGCCCAGTTCCAGCCCCAGCAGGTCGGTGGCGTTCTCGCTCACCTGCAGCACTTTCTTCGTCGCGGCGTCGACGACCAGCAGCACGCCATGCGGCTGGACCGAACCCGGGATGTGGATCGGCTCGCGGTCACACGCAGTGAGGTCGGGCAGGTCAGCCATGCGAGTCAGGGTCCTGGAGCGTGCATTGGAAGCGCGCGAACATCCGTTGCGCGGCGAGGATGGCAAGGCGTTGCGAATCGTCGTCGGGCAGGGCCTGGTCGAGCACCTGCTGGAAGCGCCGCCACTGCCCGGGCGCGGCTTCGCCCACGGCGTAATACGCGTGCGGCAGGGCGGGAAACAGTTCACGCAGGCGGCGGACGATGACCCGGCCGCCGAGGGCGGAGCCTTCGATGACGTAGAGCTCGCCCCAGAAGGCGGGGGAGGGAGTGGCAGGCGTGGAGGGCTGGAGCGGTGCCTTGGGCTGGGACATTGCCGTGGGCTGGGACATTGCCGTGGGCGGAGACATTGCCGTGGGCTGGTCGGAGGGCGTCGCGGACAGGTCCGCTCCTACAAGGGTGGCGCGGGAGACGTAGGGCCAGGTCGCGGCGATGGCGGCGATGTCGTCGGCGCGCTCGCGTTCCCATGCGTCGAACAGCGCGCCCTGCGCCGCCAGCAGCCGCCGGTACCCGCCTTCGTCCAGTGCTCCCGCCAGCAGCCGGTGCATGCCGGGCGTGGCCTCGGCGGCATCGTGGGCGTCGCGCGTATGTTCGCGGAGCAGGGCGTGGGCGGGCGACGCAGCGGCAAGGTCGCCCATTCAGAGGCCCTGGGTGCCCTTCAGCACGACCATCAGCACCACGCCGGCGAGGATCGCCAGCAGCATCAGGCGGTAGCGGCTGGCCGTTCGTTGCGCCTGCGGTCGTCGATCCGGCGAGCGATGGATCTGCAATTCTTCCTGGAAGCGCACGGTCGGCTCGATGCCGATCTCCTTCAACAGGCCGCGCGCCTTGGTGAAGTCGTCGGCGTGCTTGACCCACACCTGCGGCCACGAGCTGCGGTCGTTGTTGCGATCCGTGTAGCTGAAGCGCTGGTAGGTGGGGCGGTTGAAGGTCGACCGGTTCGTCACGGTGGTCTCGATCGCGTGCTCGGCGAGCAACGCAACGACCCGGTCGATGTTGTCATGGCGGGGGGATGTATAGATCTGGCGCATGGCCGGATTCTACGGCATCCCGGGCCGGCCATCGCTCAGGGCGTTGCCAGCGCCGCCTTCACGTTTTCCAGGTGGCCATCGTTCGGCAGCGGCGTGACGCCGATCAGGCGGGCCAGCAGCGGGTAAACGTCGACGTTCTGGAAGGGCGCAAGGGTCGCCCCGCGGGCGATATCCGGGCCGTGGGCGACGAACAGGGCGCGCATGGCCGGGTCCTGGTTGTCGTAGCCGTGCTCGCCGCGCGACATGGGATCCTTGCGTTTGGCGAGGTCGGCATGGCTGATGATCGACCAGCCCACGTCGGCCATGCACAGGTAGGGCGGCACGCGCGGGTTCTTGCCGTAGTCCAGGCGCGCCGGCAGGTCTTCCTTGCGGTAGCAATGCATGTGCGCGTGCGGACCGAGCAGGCGGGCCACGGCATGGGCGGTGTCGTGGCCCGTGCGCGGGGCGAAGCCGGCCATGACGCCGTAGGACACCGTGTCGAGGGCGTCCAGGTCGGTCTCGTCGTCGGAGTACACGATGTTGCCGGCGGGCACGTCGGCCATGCCGTGGTCGGACACGACCACGATGTCCATCGTGTCGTACAGGCCACGCTGGCGCAGCTGCGCCACCAGGTAGCCGAGCGCGTCGTCCACTTCGCGCAGGGCGGCGTCCACTTGCGGCGAATCCGGGCCGAACTCGTGGCCGGCATGGTCGACGGCGTCGAAATACAGCGTCTCGAAGGCCGGGTGCGCACCCGGTTCGTCGATCCACGAGAGCAGCTTGTCGACGCGCGCCTTCGACGAGAGCGAATCGTCGAACGGAATCCAGCGGTCGGGGCGCATGCCGTGGATTTCAGCCTCGGTGCCCGGCCAGAACATCGTGGCGGTGTGCAGCCCGTGCTTCTGTGCGGTCACCCAGATCGGCTCCGCTTCGGCCCACCAGCGGCCATCGCTGGTGGCCGCGCGGTTGCCAAGGCTGAACTTGCCCAGCACCGGGTCGCGCATCGTGTTGTTCACGATGCCATTGCGGTCGGGGACCCGGCCCGTGACCAGGGTGTAGTGGTTGGGGAAGGTCAGCGACGGGAAGGAGGGCCACATGTACTGCGCGTGGGCACCGTCGTCGGACAGGGCCTGCAGGTTGGGCGTGACATGCCGGTCGACGTAATCGGCGCGGAAGGCATCGATCGAGACCAGCAGGACGGGATGGGCAGTGGGCTTGGCGGGGCGCGTGGCGCAGCTCGCCAGCACCACCGTCAGCAGCGCGAGAAGAACCCGCGGCAAGGTGGGCGACATGGCATTCATGGAGGGAAGCGTAGGCTCGTGCTGTAAGACAATCTTTCCATGATGGACGAGTCAGATGACCAAAGCATCACGCAAGTTCGTGCTGTCCTTGTTACTGGTCGTTCCCGCCGCGGCCTTCGCCCAGGCGGCTACGCAGCCCGCCGCCGCGCCCCGGCCTGCACCCGTGGCCCGGCCCGCCGCGGCCCCTGTGCCGGCCGCGCGTCCGCGCGTCGTGCCGGGAGTGCCGCCGCCGAATGCGCGCTTCCAGCAGCAGGTGAACCAGCAGCAGCTGATCAACCGTCAGAACCAGAATGCGGTGCAGGAGCAGTTGCGCCAGAACAACGTGAACCAGCAGCGCAATGCGACGACGGACCCGGCACTACGCAGCCAGCTGGACAACGCCGACCGCGCCCAGCAAGACCAGTACCGCGCCCGCCAGGACAACGCCGCCAAGCGCTACCAGGACCAGCAAACCCAACCCACCCACCCATAGCCTGCGCGCGATTGGGCGTGACGTTCCAACCGAATTCCCCGCAGCGCTCGGGCGTTTTGGCAGGAACAGCCCTCGGCGCCTACCCTCGCTGCTCAAACAGCGTTCTGGCGTGCGAAAAGGAGGGGCTGCTCCGCAGCCCGTTTCCGTATTGGCCTACGGCCGCGCACCGGGTGCCGGGCGGCGGTTCTTGATTCGGCATCCTGCCTCAACAAGAACGGCCGGCCATCGTGGCCGGCCCCCTGCGGGCTTCTTCCGCCCGGCCCCCTCGCCGCCACGAACTCGCCTCGAGGGTAGGCGCCGAGGGCTCTTCCTCCACGTTCCCGCACGCTGGGTTGGACGACCGGATGCACCGCGGCGGTTCCTGTAGGAGCGCGCTTGCGCGCGAATGGGGATTGCCTAAACACATCGAATTCCGGAGCCCAGGATCACCATTTCCATGTGAGTCGAATGCGTCTGTATGGGTCTGCGAATCAGGTCCCGTCATCACCGCCACGTTGGCCAATCGCGCGCAGGCGCGCTCCTACAGACAAGGCTTGCGGCGGGCTGCAAGAACAGACCTCGGCGCCCACCCTCGAGGCGAGTTCCGCACAAGCGAGTGCCCGTAGGGCAATAAGTACATGGGCCGCGGCTGCGGCCAACCTTGTCGAGCGCGGAGGACCTGTTTGAGCAGCGAGGGTGGGCGCCGAGGGCTGGTCCTGCGACCACGCCCGAGCGCTGCGGGGAGTTTGGATGGGGTGGCAGGCCCAATCGCGCGCAGGCGCGCTCCTACGGGGCGGCCCGAGCGCCGAGGGCTTGCTGCGATGCGTATGGCCCGGGGTGGCGGGGCAGCACATAATCGGGGATTCGCTGCCACAGCCTACGGAGCCACCGATGACCGCCGCCACGCGCATCGACACCACCCGCACCGTCCGCGCACCCCGCGGCACCGAGCTCACCTGCAAGAGCTGGCTCACCGAAGCCCCTTACCGCATGCTCCAGAACAACCTCGACCCCGAGGTCGCCGAAAACCCCGCCGAGCTCGTCGTCTATGGCGGCATCGGCCGCGCCGCGCGCAACTGGGAATGCTTCGACGCCATCCTGCGCAGCCTGCGCGACCTCGAAGACGACCAGACCCTGCTGGTCCAGTCCGGCAAGCCCGTCGGCATCTTCCCGTCGCACCCCGACGCGCCGCGCGTGCTCATCGCCAACTCCAACCTCGTGCCGGCCTGGTCCAACTGGGAGCACTTCAACGAGCTCGATCGAAAGGGCCTGATGATGTACGGCCAGATGACCGCTGGCTCGTGGATCTACATCGGCTCGCAGGGCATCGTCCAGGGCACCTACGAAACCTTCGTCGAGATGGGTCGCCAGCACTACGGCGGCAGCCTCGCCGGTCGCTGGATCCTCACCGCCGGCCTCGGCGGCATGGGCGGCGCCCAGCCGCTGGCGGCCAGCCTCGCCGGCGCCTCGTCGCTCACCATCGAGTGCCAGCAGAGCCGCATCGATTTCCGGATCAAGACCCGCTACGTGGACGAGCAGGCCAGCGACCTCGACGACGCGCTGGCACGGCTGGACCGCTACGCGAAGGAAGGCCGCGCCGTGTCCGTCGCGCTGCTGGGCAATGCCGCCGACGTGTTGCCCGAGCTCGTCCGCCGCGGCGTGCGTCCGGACGCCGTCACCGATCAGACCAGCGCACACGATCCGGTCAACGGCTACCTTCCCACGGGGTGGACGGTCGAGGAGTGGTTCGAGCGTCGCAAGAGCGATCCGGCCGGCACTGCGAAGGCCGCCAAGGCCTCGATGCGCCGTCATGTCGAGGCCATGCTGGCCTTCCACGCCCAGGGCGTGCCGACCTTCGACTACGGCAACAACATCCGCCAGATGGCGAAGGACGAGGGCCTGGCCGAGGCGTTCGCGTTCCCTGGCTTCGTGCCCGCCTTCGTCCGTCCGCTGTTCTGCCGTGGCGTCGGCCCGTTCCGCTGGGTCGCGCTATCGGGTGATCCGGAGGACATCTACAAGACCGACGCCAAGGTGAAGGAGCTGATCCCCGACGATCCGCACCTGCATCGCTGGCTCGACATGGCGCGCGAGCGGATCAGCTTCCAGGGCCTGCCGGCACGCATCTGCTGGGTCGGCCTCGGCCAGCGCCACCGGCTGGCGCTGGCGTTCAACGAGATGGTCCGCAACGGCGAGCTGAAGGCACCCATCGTGATCGGCCGCGACCACCTGGATTCCGGCTCGGTCGCCAGCCCCAATCGCGAGACCGAGGCCATGCGCGATGGCAGCGACGCCGTCAGCGACTGGCCGCTGCTCAACGCGATGCTGAATGTCGCGGGCGGTGCGACCTGGGTCAGCCTGCACCACGGTGGCGGCGTCGGCATGGGTTACAGCCAGCACAGCGGCGTGGTGATCGTGGCCGACGGCACCGATGACGCCGACAAGCGTCTGGCCCGGGTGCTGTGGAACGATCCGGGCACCGGGGTGATGAGGCATGCGGATGCGGGCTACGAAGACGCTATCGCGTGCGCGAAAGAGCAGGGACTCGACCTGCCGATGATCTGACTATCACGTGTAGGAGCGCGCCTGCGCGCGATGGGCGGCCCCGCGCGACGGGTGCTACATCGCCGCTTCGTTGGCTTTCGCGCGCAGGCGCGCTCCTACACGGACGTGTACACGGGCTTGTTACCGGCCGTTGGCCCAGGCCGGGGTGTACATCTCGGGGTAGATGCGCTGCAGGGCCTGCAGCTTGGGCTGGTCGTTGATGGCGATGTACATCGTGTCGGGGTTCAGGCGCATATAGTCCTGGTGCTCGGACTCGGCCAGCCAGAAGCCCTTGAGCGGCACCACCTGGGTCACGATGGGGCTGCTGAAGGCGCGGGCGGCGGTGAGCTGGGCCACGTAGGCCGTGGCGAGCTTCTGCTGCTCCGGGGTGGCGTAGAACACCGCCGAGCGGTACTGGGTACCGCTGTCCGGGCCCTGGCGGTTCAGGGTGGTCGGGTCCATGGCCACCGAGAAGAACACCTGCAGCAACTTGCCGTAGGAGACCTGGGCCGGGTCGTAGACCACCCGCACCGACTCGGCGTGGCCGGTGTCGCCGTCGCTGACGTCGTCGTAGCTGGCATGGGCGGCATCGCCGCCGGTATAGCCGGTGCGGACGCTCTTCACGCCCTTGACGTGCTGGAACACGCCTTCCACGCCCCAGAAGCAGCCACCGGCGAACACGGCGGTGGCCTCGCCCGTGGCCGGGACGGCGTCCATGGCCGGCGCGGGCAGTTTCAGGCCCTCGTCGCGGGCGGCGGCCGCCGAACAGGCGGTGAGGGCGGCAAACACCAGGGGAAACAGGATCGGGCGGCGCATGGCGGTACTCCGGGGAGGGTCAAGCCATAAGACCGGGGCGTGCATGGTTTTATTACATCCGGGCCCCTACAGTACGCCCCGGGTTGGCCGATACAAAATGGACGACCGTGGCGATTCCGGGTACAGGAGACAGGGGAAGGTGGCGTACGACCTGGTAGAGCGAAGGGTGTTCGTGACCGATCTGGAGATCGGCATGTTCGTCAGTCGCCTTGATTGCGATTGGTCTGAGACAACGTTTCCGTTGCAAGGGGTGCCGATCACCTCGCGCGAGGACATCGAAAACCTCAGCCGGTACTGCAAATACGTGTTCGTGGACACGCAGCGCCAGGTCATCCCGGCCCGCGTGGTACCCGTGCGCGTGGCATCCACCGGCCAGCCCGCCGCCGCCGTGCGCCCGGCGCCGAGCAACCGCCTCGTCACCCGCCATGCCTATACCGACACCGCGACGTTCGACGACGAAGTCCCGCGGGCGAAGGCCGCGTTCGACACGGTGTCGAAATTTGCCGAACAGATCGTGCTCGACATCCAGTCGGGCAAGCCGATCGATCCGGTGGGACTGGAAGATGCCGTCCGGCCGATGGTGGCCAGCGTATTGCGCAGCGGCGACGCCTTCTTCTGGATCGAGAGCCTGCGCCGGCACGACAGCTACACCTTCCAGCATGCCGTTGGCTGCAGCACCCTGTCCGCCGCGTTTGGCCGGCACATGGGCTTCGCCGGCGACGCCATCGTCAGCCTGGCTGCCGGTGGCCTGCTGATGGACGTCGGCAAGTCACAGCTGCCGCGCGAACTGCTTGAACGCGAAGGTCCGCTTGCCGACCAGGAAATGGAACTGGCGCGTCACCACGTGGCCGAGGGCATCGCCATCCTCGACCACTCCGGCGTGGTCGACCAGGAAGTGCGCGACATGGTGCTGACCCACCACGAACGCTTCGATGGCACCGGTTATCCGGAAGGGCTTGCCGGCACGTCGATCCCGCTGGCCGGTCGCATGGCGGCGATCGTCGACACCTACCACGCGATGTCCACGCCACGCCCGTACCGCCCCGCGGTGTCGCAGCACTTCGCCCTGCGCGCGCTCTACCAGGGCCGCGACAGCGACTTCCAGGGCGAGCTGGTGGAACAGTTCCAGGCCTGCCTGGGCGTGTACCCCACCGGTACGCTGGTGGAATTGAACACCGGCGAAGTGGCCGTGGTGATGGTGCAGAATCAGTCGCGCCGCCTGCAGCCACGCGTGGCCGTGCTCACCCGGCCCGACAAGACCGAACTCGACGACTTCCGCATCGTCGACCTCATGCGCCAGCTCGAAGGCGTGCATCGCGAGATCCAGCGTACGCTGCCCGCGGGCAGCCACGGGATCGACCCGGCCGAGTACTTCCTCGCATGACCGAGCGCGCCCACATCCTCCCCGCGGTACAGGCCCAGCTCGATCGCTGCCGCCCGGAAACCGGCGTCTGCGCCGTGCTGGTGGTGCGCCTGCGTGGCATGCGCGAGGCGCAGCTGCGTTTCGGCTACGAGCTTGGCAGCGACATCATGCTCGGTGCGCGCGAGCGCATCGTCGGCGCGTTGCGCCACATCGACACCGTGTTCCTGGCCGGCGACGACCACTTCGTGGTGATGCTGCCCAACCTGCGTAACCGCACCCACGCGCTGCTCGCCGCAACCCGCATCGTCAGCGCGTTCGACACACCGCTGACGCATAGCGACCGCAACTGGCCGTGCCGGGTGGTGGTGGGCGTCGGCATGTTCCCCGAGCACGGCGGTAGCGCGGAGCTGTTGCTGCGCCGCGCCGAGCTCGCCCACGACGAAGCCATCCGCATCGGCGAGCCGTTTTCGATGTACCAGCCGGACGTCACGCCGGTGGAAATCCTCTACGGCGAACTGCGCGAAGACATCGCCGCGAACAAGCTCACCGTGGCGTTCCAGCCGCTCTACGACCTGCGCCGCGGCGAGATCGTCAGCATCGAATCGCTGGCGCGCTGGTCGACTGCAGGCTTCGGCGAAGTGCCTCCGTCGGACTTCGTGCCCTTCGCCGAGCGCAGCGACCTGATCATCCCGCTGACCCGCTGGAGCCTCAACGCATCGCTGCGCCATGCGGCGGAGCTGCATCGCGGCGGCTGCCCGCTCGACGTGGCGATCAACCTGTCGCCACGCGTGTTCGTCGAACACGGCTTTGCCGAACAGGTGCTCGGCGCACTGGATATCTGGGGCGTGCCGCCGGAAGCCACCATTGTCGAGATCACCGAGACCGCGCTGCTGACCGACCTGGACATGAGCGTGCGCGTGCTGCGTCGCCTGCGCGATCGTGGCGTGCGCGTGGCCATCGACGACTTCGGCACCGGCTACGCGTCGTTCTCCTACCTGCGCCACTTCCCGGCCACCGAACTGAAGATCGACCGTACCTTCGTCAACGCGATGATCAGCGATCCGCGTACCGAGCAACTGGTCGGCGCGATGATCCAGGTCGCCCATCGCCTGGGCCTCGAAGCGGTCGCCGAAGGGGTGGAGAACGAAGAGACCCTGCGTCGCCTCGTCGAAATGGACTGCGACATGGTCCAGGGTTACCACATCGGCCGGCCGATGGCCGCCGAGGCATTCGTGGCCGAGCGGCTGGCGGCTGCCGCCCTGGTCTAGCCGCCGCTAAGCCGCGTATACGCGGCATGCAGCGCCGCCACGGCGGTCGCCAGCGCCGCCACGTCCCCCCCGTTGTCGATGACGTCATCGGCGATCGCCAGCCGTGCCTCGCGTGAAGCCTGCGCCGCGATCATTCGCTGCGCCAACGTCTCGTCCACCGCATCCCGCTGCATCAGGCGCGCTATCCGCACGTCCTCCGGCGCATCCACGACCAGTACGCGGTTGACCCATGCGTAGTGCGCCTGGTTCTCCACCAGCAGCGGGATCGACAGGATGCAGTACGGCCCGGTGTCGGCGGCGGCGGCGTCACGCAGCCACGTGCGGATGCGCGGGTGCAGGATCGCCTCGAGCTGCGTCCGTGCCGCCGGGTCGGCGAAGACGCGCTGGCGCATGGCGGCGCGGTCGAGCCGGCCTTCCGCGTCCAGTGCATCCGGACCGAACACGCGCGCCACCTCGGCCAGGGCATCCGATCCCGGTTCGACGACGGCGCGCGCGGCGACGTCAGCGTCATAGGCACGCACGCCGAGTTGGCCAAACGCGCGCTCGACGGCACTCTTGCCCGACGCAATGCCTCCGGTGAGTGCGACGACGAAGCCGCTCATCGCAGTCCCGTCAGATGCATGTAGGCGACGAGGAGCGTGTCGCCGAACAACAACCAGACCCATCCCGCGGCGGCGATGTAGGGACCGAACGGAATCGGGACATCGCGCTCATGGCGACGGAACAGCATCAGCGCGCCACCGACGATGGCGCCGATCAGCGACGAGAGCATGATGATCGGGAGCAGGGCGATCGGCCCCATCCATGCGCCGAGCGCAGCCAGCAGCTTGAAGTCGCCGAAGCCCATGCCTTCCTTGCCGGTCAGCAGGCGGAAGGCCTGGTAGACGCTCCACAGGCTGAGGTAGCCGATGAGTGCGCCGAGGATGGCGCCCGATGGCGTCACTGGCAGCGGCTGCCATGTGGGCAGCAGGGTGAGGGCCAGGCCGATCCACAGCAGCGGATAGTTGAGCTCGTCCGGCAACAGCTGGGTGCGCGCGTCGATGCCCGACAGTGCGACGAGGAACCAGGTCAGCACGAGCGCCGCGAGCGCGCCCATCGTCGGCCCGAAGCGCCAGACCACGGCGGCGCTGGCCAGGCCGGTGAGCAGTTCCACCAGCGGGTACTGCTTCGAGATGGGCTCTTTGCAGTAACGGCAACGCCCGCGCAGGAGCAGCCAGCCAAGCACCGGGATGTTGTCATGGGCAGCCAGCGGGTGCTTGCAGCGGGGGCAATGCGACCCTTCGACGACGATCCCCGGCGGACGCGGCTCGTCCGTCTCCGGAAGTTCGAGCACTTCGCGGGCCTGGCGGCGCCAGTCGGCCTGCATGCGCTCGGGCACGCGCAGGATCACCACGTTGAGGAAGCTGCCGACCAGCAGGCCGAACACGCCGGCGATGGCGGCCCACTGGGCGAGGGGTAGATCAGGCATGGCAAGTCCGTGTTTCCAAGAAAAAACCCTTCGCCCGCGAAGGCGAAGGGTTCCTATTGTGCCTTGGGCAGGGCGGTGCGGTCAGACCGTGCCGGCCAGCTTGAAGATCGGCAGGTAGAGCGAGATGACCATGCCGCCGACGAGGACGCCGAGGATGACCATGATGAACGGCTCGAGCAGGCTGCTCAGGGTGTCCACCGCGACGTTGACCTCTTCCTCGTAGAACTCCGCCACCTTGAACAGCATGTGGTCGAGCGAGCCGGATTCCTCGCCGATCGCGACCATCTGCACCACCATGTTCGGGAACAGGTTCACCTGGCGCATGGACAGCTGCAGCTGGTGGCCGACCGAGATGTCGTCGCGCATCTGCTTCACGGCATCGCCGTAGACCACGCTGCCGGTCGCGCCCGACACGGCATCCAGTGCTTCCACCAGTGGCACGCCGGCGTGGAACGTCACGCCCAGCGTACGCGCGAAGCGCGCGATGGCCGACTTGTGCAGGAGGTCGCCGATGACCGGGATCTTCAACGAGAAGCGATCCAGGAAGTGGGCGAATTTCTGCGAGCGCTTCTTGAAGAAGATGATCGCGCCCACCGAGCCGACGATGATGCCGATGACCGCCCACCAGTACGACTGCATGAACTTCGACGCGGCGACCACGAACTGGGTCGGGGCCGGAAGCTCGGCCTTGGCCTCGGCGAAGGTCTGCTGGAACACCGGGACCACGAACAGCAGCAGGATCATCGACACCGCTAGCGCCACGACCATCACCATGATCGGGTAGAACAGCGCCTTCTTGATCTTGGACTTGATGCTCTCCATGCGTTCTTTGTACGTGGCCACGGTGTCCAGCACCGTGTCGAGCACACCCGCCGACTCACCGGCATGCACCAGGTTGCGGTAGAGCTCGTCGAACTGCACCGGGTACTGGGCCAGCGCTTCGTGCAGCGCGGAGCCGCCCTCGATGCTGGACTTGACGTTGTTCAGCATGTCCTTGAATTTGGGATTCTTCTGGCCGTTCGCGATGATGTCGAAGGCCTGCACCATCGGCACGCCGGAGGCCATCATGGTGGCGATCTGGCGGCTGAAGATGGCGACGTCGCGCGGCTTGACGGTCTTGCCGCTGGAGCCGAACAGGGGCTTGGCGCGCTCCTTGACCTGCTGGGGGTTCATGCCCTGGCGGCGCAGTTCCGCCTTGACCAGCGAGGCATTCTTCGCCTGCATCTCGCCCTTCATGCGCTTGCCGCGCTTGTCCAGCGCGGTCCAGTCGTACATGGTCAGCTTGTTGACTTCAGCGCGCGCGGCGCCAATGGCGCGCGCGTTCTTATTAGCGGTGGCGGTAGCCATGACGCGGTGTTCCCCCCGGGTGGAATTCTGGAAGGGCCGGTCGCGCCGTCCCCCCTGCCTCTATTCTAGTGTGAAGCTTCGCCTCGCGCCTTTCTGCCGTCTGGCGCACAGGATTCGCGCGCCAGCCCCCGTCAGTCCTTGGTTACGCGGTTGATCTCAGCCAGGCTGGTGACGCCGTTGCGGACCTTCAGCAGGGCTGAGGCACGCAGGTCGTTGATGCCCGCTTTCTTGGCCACCTCGGCGATCTGCAGGGCGTTGCCGCCTTCCAGGACGATCTTCTGGATCTCCTCGACCATCGGCATGACCTGGTAGATGCCCACGCGGCCCTTGTAGCCCTCGTTACACCCGTCGCAACCCACCGCCTCGTAGATGGTGATGCCGGCATCGATCTCTTCCTGGCTATAACCCTCGGCCAGCAGGGCTGCCGCGGGCAACGTGGTCGCCCGCTTGCAGTCGTGCAGGCGGCGGGCCAGGCGCTGGGCGATGATCAGGGTGACCGACGAGGTGATGTTGTAGGGCGCGATGCCCATGTTCATCAGGCGCGAAATCGTCTGCGGGGCATCGTTGGTATGCAGGGTCGAGAGCACCATGTGGCCGGTCTGGGCGGCCTTCACCGCGATCTCGGCCGTTTCCAGGTCGCGGATTTCGCCGACCATGATCACGTCCGGATCCTGGCGCAGGAACGAGCGCAGGGCCGCCGCGAAGGTCATGCCACGCTTGACGTTCTGCTGGACCTGGTTGATGCCTTCCACGCGGATTTCGACCGGGTCTTCCACCGTCGAGATGTTGCGACCCTCGACGTTGAGGATGTTCAGCGCGGTGTACAGCGACACCGTCTTGCCGGAGCCGGTGGGGCCGGTGACCAGCACCATGCCGTACGGCTTTTCGATCGCGTCGAGGTAAAGCTTCTTCTGCACTTCCTCATAGCCGAGCTTGTCGATGCCCAGCTTGGCGGACGAGCCGTCGAGGATACGCAGCACGATCTTCTCACCGAACAGGGTGGGGAGCGTGCTGACGCGGAAGTCGATCGCGCGGGTCTTGGTCAGGTTGAGCTTGATGCGGCCGTCCTGCGGGACGCGGCGCTCGGCGATGTCCAGGCCGCTCATCACCTTCAGGCGCGAGGCGATGCGGGTGCCCAGCTTGATCGGCGCGCTGGCCACGATGCGCAGGATGCCGTCCATGCGCAGGCGCACCCGGTAGATCGCTTCGAACGGTTCGAAGTGGATGTCGGACGCGCCGCGCTTGATCGCGTCGACCAGGATCTTGTTGACGAACTTGACGATCGGCGCATCGTCGTTGGCGTTGGCGTCGATGCCCGAGACCGGGTCTTCGCCGTCGCCCGCATCCAGTGCGAGTTCGTCGAGCGCCGTGTCGTCGAACGCCGGGACGGTGGCGTTCATCGCATTGAGGGCGGTATCGATCACCCGGCGCAACTGGCCGCGCTCGACCAGTACCGGCTCCACCATGTGGTTGGAGTGGAACTTGATCTCGTCCAGCGCGTGCGACTGCATCGGGTCGGCGATGCCGACGAACAGGCGCTTGCCGCGCTTGAACAGTGGCAGCGCCTGGTGCTTGGTGATCAGTGCTTCGGTGACGAGGTCCAGCGGCATGTGCGCGGGGGCCACGTTACCGATGTCCATCAATGGCATGCCGAACTCGGCCGAGGCCACCTGGGAGAGCTTGCTGCTGTCCACCAGGTGATGGTCGACCAGCCACGCGGATAGCGAGCTGCGCTTGTCGGCGGCATCCTGGACGGCCTTGCGGACCTCGGCTTCACCGAGGACGCCTTCCGTCACGAGGCGCCTGGCCATGCCGGTCAGGCCCGCGAGCGTGGGCTGGTGCATTTGTGTCGCCATGGTCCGTCCGACAATTCCCCGAGATATGGCCCTGAATCTACTCTAGATTGTGGTGGCGGTCACGCCGAATTCGTGAAATCTGCGGATCGGCGCCCGGGGCCCACCGCATGGCGTGATCCATGCCTTAGAATGCGTCGGCCAACGGGGACAAGTCTTGAGTCGTATCAGCATTATCCTGCCCGCCAAGAACGAGGCGGCCGCCTTGAAAGACCTCTTGCCGCGCCTGACCGCCGCCCAGCCGGGCTGCGAGATCATCGTGGTGAACGATGGGTCGACCGACGATACCGTGGCCGTGTGTGCGGCCGCGGGGGTGAAGTGCCTGTCCTCGCCGTACTCGATGGGTAACGGTGCCGCCATCAAGCGTGGCGCCCGGGCCGCCACGGGCGAGATCCTGGTGTTCATGGACGGCGACGGCCAGCACGACCCCGCCGATATCCAGCGCCTCGTCGACCGCCTGGAGCAGGGCTTCGACATGGTGGTGGGTGCCCGCTCCTGGGAGAGCCAGGCTGGCGTCGGCCGTGGCCTTGCGAACACGCTCTACAACTGGCTGGCCAGCCGGATGACCGGCCACGTGGTCGCGGACCTGACCTCGGGCTTCCGCGTCGCCCGGGCGGCGCGCTTCCGCGAGTTCATCCACCTGCTGCCCAATGGGTTCTCCTACCCGACCACCAGCACCATGGCGTTTTTCCGCAGCGCCTATGGCGTGGCCTACGAGCCGATCAAGGCCGCCGAGCGGATCGGCAAGAGCCACATCCGGCCGCTGAAGGATGGCGTCCGATTCCTCCTGATCATCTTCAAGATCGCCACCCTGTATTCGCCGCTGAAGCTGTTCGGCCCGGTGAGCCTGGTGTTTTTCCTGCTTGGCTGCGCGAACTACGCGCGGACCTACCTGATGGAGGGACGCCTGACCAATGGTAGCGCGCTGATGTGGAGCGCCGCGGTCATCGTGTTCCTGATCGGTCTGGTATCCGAGCAGATCACCTCCCTGATGTACGTGAAGAGTCGTGACGACTGATGACAGGCCCGCGTCGCCCGCAGGTGTCGGTCTGCATCGTCACGTATAACCACGCGCGCTACATCGCTGACTGCCTGCTCAGCGTTCTATCGCAGGACGTGGACGCCGACCTCCGCGTCATCGTTGGCGACGACGGATCCTCTGACGGTACCTCGGCAATCGTGGCGGAGATCGCGGCGGCGTGGCCCGGTAAGGTCGAACACACGGTTCACGCAGAGCGGCATGGGCCGATCGGCAACCTGCGCTTTACGGTAGGCCGGGCCGAGGGCGATTACATCGCGCACCTCGACGGCGACGATTTCTGGCTGCCAGGTAAGCTACGCGAGCAACTGGCACTGCTTGCCGACCATCCGGAAAGCCCTGCCTGCTGCACGAATGCGTTCGTCTTCGACGATGCACGCCGTGCCGTGGGCGTATTCACGAATGCGCAACCCGGTCCATACGACCTGGAGGCGCTCCTGGTCCGTGGCAACTTCCTGAACCACAGTTCGCTGCTCTATCGCGCTTCCCATCGATCCATGGTGCTCGCCTTGCCGGATCCGTTCATCGACTATCGCATCCACCTCGGCCTGGCGCAGTCAGGCCCGATGCTCTACACGGACAAGGTGTTGGCTGGCTACCGGGCCGGGGCCGTCGGCTCCATGCTCGCAACCGCGAATGAGTCGGTGCGGGAGCGCTATTTCGAGGCGATTGCGGCTGCCGTCGAGCGCGTGCCGGGCGACGTGCGGATGGCGGCGTGCGCCGATATGCTCCGTCGGGTCACCTTCCGGGCCATCGCTTCAAGGAGTCCTGCGCTCTTGCGGTCGTGGTGGCCGCGCCTTCGGGCGCTCGCCGGAGGCTCTTCGTCCGGGCTCATCGCCCGCGCGTCAGCCGGATTGGCCGCGGAAGCTTGCCGCCAGTCCATCCAGATCGTGGGCCGCGCGCTTCTGCGTTCACGCCTGCGCGTCCTCTATTTTCGATAGGGTTATCGATGCGACCCGGACGATTGTTGAAAGCGGGACTGCTTGCCTTCGCCATGCCGCGCACACGCCATTGCCATGCTTGTGGCCATGGCGTGGGCGGTTTCCTCCCTTACCGTCGAGGTGCACGTTCGCAATCGGATGCGATGCGCGTGCTCGAGATGGCGGGGAGCGACCTGGATCACTTCGAGTGCCCGCGCTGCGGCGCTTCCGACCGCATGCGGCACTTGCTGCACTACATGGAAACGCTTGGCTATCCGGCGCGTTTCCGCGACGCGCGCGTCTTGCACTTCGCCCCCGAACGGCAGCTTGTGGAACGCATCCTTGCCGCGGCACCTCAGCGTTACGTACGCGCCGATATCGCGCCCTCATCGCCTGAGATCGAAGCCGTCGATATGACCGCGATGTCATTCGCCGAAGGGAGTTTCGACCTGGTCATCGCGAACCACGTACTGGAGCACGTCGGCGACCTGCCGGCCGCGATGGCTGAACTGGCGCGCGTGCTCGCCCCGGGTGGGCTGGCGATACTGCAAACGCCATTCAGTCGCCGCCTCACCCGTCGTCTCGAAGATCCGGGCATCCTGTCCGATGAGGCGAGACTGGTGATGTACGGTCAGGAAGACCATGTCCGACTGTTCGGCGCGGATATTGCCGACGAGCTGGCGCAGCTCTCCGGCCTCGCTTCGCGCGTTCGTGGCCACGACGCGGTATTGCCAGGGGTCGACCCCGTGCGCCATGGCCTTAACCGGCACGAGCCGTTTTTCCTTTTCGAGAAAGTCAGCTGATCGTCGGCATGCCGTGGCGAGCCAGCATGGCGAGCTTTCGCGGTGCCCAGGTAAATGCACTGTAGTAGTCGCGCGTAGTTATCACGCGCAAGCTACGCATCCGTTGGCGCTCCTCGCGGAGGACGGCTCTTCGGCGCCATGCGCCCCTGATGGCAGGCAGGTAGATCTCCCGCAGCGGCCGTAAGGTGCGTCGTGCGAGGCTCACCGCCAGGCCCTCGATAAGCATCGTCGTTGCATGGACGGCGAGGACGGGAAGCATCCACGGCGTGGGCGTGAATATTGCCAGAAGGCATGTCTTGTTGCGCTCGCTGAGTGCCCGGCGCCGATAGGTCGTTGCGAGGCCGCCGTTGCCGACGCGATTGCCGCCGAAGCTCTTGCCCTGCATGTGGCGGTAAGCCGGCCCGTCGATGCAGCGCACGTCGTGCCCGAGGTATCGCGCCGCGCAGCATACGTACATGTCTTCGGCGATGGATTCGATCCAGCTGGGAAACCCGCCGATCTTGTCCCACAGCGTTCGCGGCATCCACATGCACGCGCCGATGACCATGGCCACGCTGCCTGCGCCCTGCGTGACCGGCACGGGGTTCATGAAAGGATCGAGCTGGCATCCCAGGTCGACCAGCTGACTGGATTCCCAGTCAAGCTGGGGCAGGGTCAGGATGTCGCCATGGGTCGATTGCGCCGCGGCCGCCGCAAGTGCGGCAAGGGCGCCGGGCTCCAGGGCCGCATCGTTGTTCAGAAGTAGCACGAACCGGCCGGTGCTGATGGCCACCATGCGGTTATTCGACTCGCAAAACCCAACGTTCGCATCGCTTCGGATGACTCGCACCGATGGATACGTGGCAAGCACCTCGAGCGAGCGATCACTGGACGCGTCGTCGTGGACGATGATTTCCACGCCGCCATCGATGACTTGGTCGAGTACCGAGCGCAGGCAGGTGTCGAGCAGGGACTCGCCGTTGTAGTTGGCGATGCACACGCTGCAGAGGATCCCTCCCTCGCTCAACGAAATGCCTCCCAGGCCCGGCGCACGCCCTCATGGAGCGGCGTGGCGACGTGCCATCCGAAGGCGCGCGTTGCCGCGTGGTTGTCGGGCACGATGCGCTTGACGTCGAATGCCGTGGCCGGCTCGGCGCGACGCGCCACCTCATGCCCCGTCACTTCTTCGACGACCGAAAGCAGCTCGTTCAGTGACGTGCCCTGCGCACTCGATGCGTTGAACGTGTGGCAGCCGGGCGTGCGCGGCCTCGCCAGGATGCGCTCGCACAGGTTCGCAAGGTCGTCGATGTAGAGGTAGTCGCGGACCGCTTCGCCATCGCCGCGGACCACGACCGAGCCCTCATGGCGGATGGCGTGGAAGGCCGTGGGAATGATGCCAAAGCCTGGGCGGTACGGTTGCCCCGGCCCGTACACGTTCGATGGCCGCAGGATGGTGACCTCGTGGGCGCCCAGATGCGACCACGCGGACAGGAAGGCCTCCGCAGCGGCCTTTCCCGCGCTGTAGTACCCCTTGGGTTCCACGACCATGTTTTCGCGCGCGAGGCCTTCGATGTCTCCATAGATGGCCCCGCCCGTCGACAGGTAGACCATGCGCAAGGGGTGGTCGTTGGCGGTGCATTCAAGCAAGCGTACGAGCGGAACAAGGTTGCGTTCGACTTCGTCAGCCGGCCGACGGGCGGTGGACGCGGGGGTGCTTGCACCGGCAGCCCAGATCACCGTCGAGACGCCGGCGAGCGCCGCGGCAAGCTGATCGTTCGTCGCGACATCGTCCATCCGTGCCCACGGCACGCCAGGCATGGGTTGCGTCCGGCATAGGGCGCGGACATCGTGACCGACCGCGCGGACGCGAGCCAGCAAATGTGACCCGATGAAGCCGTTGGCTCCGACAACGAGAACGTCAGCCATGCGGGACCTCCCCGCGCATGCGGCGGTAGTGCGCAACGTAGCGTGCCGCGCAGTCGTCCCACGTACCAAACTGCGACTGCATCCTGTCGCGCGCCGCCGCGCCGTAAGCGTTGTTCACCACAGGGTCTCCCAGCACGCCAAGGGCCCGTGCGAAGTCATCGGGCGCATCGACGATGATGCCATCGATGCCATCCGCAATCAGGTCCACATGGGCGGCCAGGCGGGACGCGACCACCGGCAGGCCCGACGCCATGGCCTCGAGCATGACCTGCGGGCGGCCTTCGTCATGCTCGCTCAGCGACAACAACCCGGTAGCCTGGGGAAACCAGTGCTGGTGAAGGGCATCCGGCGTCGCCATGCCGTGGTAGTTCACCCATGAGGGAATGTCGATGTCCTCCTGCATGGGTCCAAGCAGGTCGAGCGTCCGGCCGGTTCCCGGGCCGAACAAGCCCTGGCCCCACGTGAAGATGGGGCCGAGCTTGCGCCTCGTCAGGCGGCTGACCAGCAGCCATGAGGTGTCCGGCGAAGGCGTCCGCTCAAGGGCATACCAATGCGGTCCGATACCGAAAGGTACCGGCTGGATGTCCGCCATGTCGCCAAAGCGTTCCTGCAGCGGCGCTTGCATCCACGTGGCATTGGGGCTGATGGTGACTCGGCGTCCACGCATGGCATGGCGAACCAGCGCGGTCATGCCCGGTAACTGGAGCAACTTCATGTCGTTGCCCAGCACGGTCACCAGTAAAGGCACGCCATCCTGCGGCAGTGGAAGCAGGCACTGCAGCCAGTTGACGTGGTAGACGTCGACGGGCGTGGCGCGATAGACGCGCCGGAGACCACGCAACAACGCCAGGGCCGCGCGTGCGCCTCTGAGGCGGTGGTTGCGAAGCAGGTGGGCGACACCGCCGGCCGCCATGAGCTGTTCGAGCATGCGCCTTTCCACGGCGCTTGTCGCGGCAGCTGCATTCGCCGGGAGAGGGCCGGGGGGCGCCCACACCGAGAGGGCGAGATCATCGCGGCGAGCAAGCGCCGCGACCATGTGCCGGATGAAGACGCCGCGCCAGTCATCGACGCTTGACGGGTAGGACGTGCTCGTCAGCAGGACGCGCAATGAATGGTTCTCATCGATCGACATGGTCGGTTTCCGTCGAAGGGCCAGGGCGGTGCCCAGGTAACAGTCGCAGCAAGGCAGGAAGCGCCGGATGTCGGCAAACGACTCCGATGGCGAGCGTGGCCAGTGCCGACGCGAGCCACGCGACAGCCAGCCCGAGGGCGCCATTGCCGATGTATTGCACGCAACACCAGCCGGCGGCGGCGGCGCCCAGGGCCGGGACGCTCGACCATGCCATGACTTTGACCTGGGGGTTTATTCCGTAGCCAAGCAGACGTCCCACGAACCAGGCGTTGAGAAAGAACGAAAAGAGGCTTGCGATGACGGTCGACCAGGCGATGGCCAGGAGTCCATGGGGTGCTGCCGTCAGCAAGAGGATCACGGCAAAGGATTTCTTCACCACTTCCACGTTGAGGACGAGACGCGGCCGTCCCTGGGAATTCATGGCGACGAGGTTCAGTACATGTGCCGGCCACGGAATCGAGCCGAGCGCGAGGATGGCGAGCACCTGGCCTGCCTCGGTCCAACGAGCTCCGTAGACCACGTCCACCATGGGGACGGCGAGCACGGCTAGTGTCGCCATGACCGGAATAAAGCCAAACAGGCCCATCTGCATGCCCGCTTCAAGCACGGTACGCGTGGCCTTGTGGTCGTCGCGGATGGACGAGAGGAGCGGCAACCCCAGCCGGTTGAGGATGGCGGCAACGAACGATGCAGGTGCCTGCTGCGTGTTCTGCGCCAGCGTGTACTGTCCGACATCGCCGGCGGAAAAATGCTTGCCGATAAGCAGCGCCTGCACCCGCGTGTATGCGGTATCAATGAGGCCGGCGACGAGCATATAGCCGCCGAACGACGTCACCGTGTGAGTGTCGGCGAGCGACGGCCTGCCGCGCGGACGCCAGCCAGAGAGCACGTACAGCATGAGCGTCCGCGAGCCGATCGACGAGAGTGCCTGCCAGACGAGCGCCCAGGCACCCAGGTGGGCTGCTGCGGCGCCAAGCGCGACCAGTCCCGAGGTGAGCGAGCTTGCGATTTCAACCCGGGTGCGCAGGTCGAACCGCATTTGCTGGGTCAGCATGGCGTCCGGAACGACGGCAAGGCCGTTCAACGGAAACACGAACGACATGGCGATGCAGATCGCCTCAAGGTCGGGGCGATCGTAAAACCGCGCGATGGTCGGTGCGAGTGCGATGAGCAGACCGCAAGCAGCGAATGAAATCGCAAGGTTGAGGACGAACGTCGACGTTTCCTCGCCTGGCGTGGAGCGCTGTTTTTGGATCAGCGCCATGCCCGTGCCCGAATCGATGAACACCGTGCCTAGCGCCGTGAACACGGTGACCATCGCGACGGCACCAAAGGCGGACGGGTCGACGAGCCGTGCGAGGCCAACCATGACAACGAGCTGGAATGCATAGCGCAGCGCGATCTCCAGGCCACTCCAGCGCGCCGCGCTGCGCACCCGGTTGCCGTGGGCTGTGTTCACGGGTGCCTGGGCCGGGCCGGCACGCCCATGACCGTCGAGCCACGGGCCACGGGCGCGATGACGCACGCGCCTGCCGCGATGATCGCGCCATCGCCGATCTCCAGCGGCTCGTCAGGCGTGCCATTGATGATGGATGCGCCCACGCCGACGAAGACCGACTCGCCGATATGTACGTGCCCCGCTATGCGGGCACCGGGTGACACTGTGGTGAATCGGCCGATGCGGACGTCGTGCGACACGGATGCGCCAACGTTAACGTGGACGTCGTTGCCGAGCGATACGTTCACGGTGATCACTGAGCCGGGGGCGAGTATCACGCCATCGCCCAGCACTACGGAGTCGTGTAAGGCGCACGACGGTGCGACCAGCCGTGCCGCCAGCATCCCGAGCCCCGTGCAGCGCTCGCGAATCGAGGCGCGTGCGCGAGGATCACCTACGGCGACCACGCATGGCCAACCAGCGCAGGCTTCGGGGGTTGCCTCGATTACTTCGATGCCGTTGACCCGGGATTGCGTGCGATGCGCTGCATCGACGACGAATACGAGATTCGCACGGGCGTAGCCAAGTGATTCTGCGATCCATGCCGCCTCACGGGCGTGGCCGCCCGTCCCAAAGATGGCGAGGCGTTCCTGCGGGGATGTCGACGCGGCCATGGTTCGTCAACCTTCCACGCCAGCCATGCCGTGCGTGCAGACCATCTCGATGATGTCGCAGACTGCGTGGACATCGTCGACGCCCAGCGACGGTCCATTCGGAAGGACGATATTCCGGGCCGCCACCGCCTCAGTGCTGTACATGGGTGCGTGGAGTTGTCCGGCATAGGGCTGCATGGCGTGGCAGCCTGGCCAGAAGTACTTCCGGGCCAGGACGTTTTCGGCATGCAGGACGTCGATCAGTTCATCGCGGGTGGCCCTGGACGGCGGATGCACGCTGGCCACCACGTAGTGGTAGTTGTTCTGTTCGCCATCGTCGTACTCTACGAGCTCGATTCCCGGCACGTGGGCGAGGCGTTCACGGTAGATCGAATAGCGAACACGGTTCGCTTCAATGAAGTCATCGAGCGACTCCAGGTTCACGAGCCCCATGGCCGCGCTCGCCTCGACCATCTTGCCGTTCGTTCCCGGATGAATAACGTTGTCGTAGCCGGCGAACCCGAAGTTGCGCATCAAGCGCATGCGTTGGGCGAGGTGAGCATCGTTGGTGACGATGGCGCCCCCTTCGAGCGTATTGAACACCTTCGTGGCGTGGAAGCTCAGGACTTCGCATTCACCGAATGCACCGATGCGTCGACCCTTGTGCGTGCACCGGTACCCATGGGCGGCATCGAACATCAGCTTCAGTCGATGCCGCGAAGCGATGTCGGTGAGCTCTTCGATCGGAGCCGGCCGCCCCCAAAGGTGGACGCCAATGATGCCGGTGGTCGCCGGCGTGATGGCGGCTTCGACGGCCGCGGGCGAAAGGTTATGGGTCGACGCATCGATGTCGGCGAAAACCGGCTTGATGCCCTGCCACGCGAGCGCATGTGCCGTTGCGATGAAGGTCCAGGAAGGGACGATGACTTCGCCACTCAGGCCCAGCGCCCGGATAGCGATCTCCAATGCCACGGTGCCGTTACAGATAGCGACACAATGGTCGACGCCCAGGTCCGCGGCGACGCGCTTTTCGAATTCCTCGACCAGGGGGCCAGCGTTCGTGAGCCACTTCCGATCCAGCATGCCATCGATGAGGGCGTGGAACTTCGCGCGGTCGCCTATGTTGGGACGCCCTACATGGATGGGCTCTGGGAATCGCGGGGAGGCGCCATGGATTGCGAGCCGGGCAGGCGTAGCGTTCATCGTGGGCAGTCTCTCTCTATCTCTGGATTAGTACGTGGGGCTACCAGCGCAGCATGCCTCAACGGGAACGGGCCGTGCTCGCGGCTGCTTCGCGGACGGCTGGCGCCAGGGCCGCGAGGTCGCTACCCAGGCGGTTTCCGACGTTCAGTCGCTGGAGAGCATCCCATTGCTTCTTGACCTCGGGCGCATCGCCCATTGCTGCCGCAAGGCGCAGGGTAGAGATGTGATATGCGGGCTCGGCAGGCTCGACTTCGGCGGCATGCCGCGTCATCTCGTAGCCGAGCTGCTTGTCCTCGAGGGAACGCCACGCGAAGTCGCCATACGACGCGATCAGGCGGGCGCGCGGCCGTGGATGGGCGAGGGCGGCAAGGAAGAGTCGCAGCATCCGCTGGTTATCAAGGTCGCATGACTGTTCGATATCGCAGCTGGAAAGCGACATGATCGCGCTCTCGTCTTCGATGGTTATGGGGCCGCGGCGCAGCTTGGCTTCCATCGAGTCCCACCACGCGTCCTTGATGGGCTGATGCAGTTTGGCTGCAAAGAAAATAAGCGCCTGCTCTGGGAGCGTCGACGACCCCGGGAGTGCCGCCGCCTGTTCCAGGACATCGTAGGTCGGCTTTACAAGGGGAGAGTCGGGACGATAGTGGGTCGCGATGACGTAAGCGCGTCCGAGTTCGTACTGCGCGCGGGGGGACGCGGGCGCTCTCACGGCCAGCTCGCGCGCCAGCGACAAGGGTGAATCCCAGCGCACGGCCGTGAGCGTGGTCAGGAATGCCGCATAGACACCAATGACGCCGAGCAGCAACGCGGAGCCGAGGACGGGTTCTTCATCCTCACGTGCGGGATTCGCCGAGCGCCGAAGCATCGCCACGACGATGAGCACCAGTGCGATGCTTGCGAAGTAGTTGCGGTGCTCGTAGATCAGTTCGAGCGGGATGATGGTTGCAGTGAGCGCGTGGCAGCCGAGGTACCAGGCGATGCCGAGCGAAGCGAGCGGGTAGCGCTTACGGGCGAGAACGGCGACCACGGCGAGCAGGGCGAGGAACCCGATGCACGCCAGCGTCGTCCACGGCGTAAGCCAGCCCGTCGATAGGACGAAATCATCGTGGTAGAACGAGAGGTCGGTCGGAAGCGGCAGCAAGCTCCACGTGATGTAGTGCGTGACGATGCGTGCTTCGCTCCACAGCCGCTGAGGCATGGTGAAGCTGCGCGGCGCCCATGTCGCGTCCGCGAACATGGCCGGACCGAACCGCGCTGCGCCTACGATGAACGGGATGACAAGGATGACGACGAACAGCCACGCCGTCCTTCGGCATATCCTGTCGCCTTCGGCCGGCGATGCGCGCCAGCGGAATACGAACCACTCGATGAACATCGCATAGAGCGGCGCAAGGATTGCCGTTTCCTTGGCGAGCGCGCCGATCGCCGTGCCAGCGATGAGGCTGGCGGTCGCCAGCGCGAACCCCGGTCGTCCGGACGACATGCGACGACGCCCGATCACGTAACCCAACAAGGCCAGCAGCACGAAGAGGTTTGCCAGGCTTTCCATGCGCTGGACGATGTACAGCACGGCGGTAACGTTGATCGGCAATACAAGCCAGATGCTTGCGACCAGCGCGGCGTTCGCGCCGTCCCTCGACGTGACGGGACGCGAGGCGCCTGCGAAGAGCAGGCGGAGCAGGGCGAACAGCACGGCGCCGTTGAGCACATGGATCACGATGTTCGTGATCTTCATGGCTGTCGGATCCAGGCCACTGATGAGGAAATTCAGGGCGAACGTAAGCGAGGCAAGGGGCCGTTTCAGCTCGCTCGACGGCGATGAAAGCGCTGCCGTTACGAGCGAAGGGACGGACCAGTCGCTTATGTGGATTCCGTCGTTGTCGACGATGTTGGGAAAGTCGTCGAAGAGATACGCGCCATGGGTACCCTGGGCGTAGATCGCGACGGTGGCGGCGATGGCCAGGGCCATCCAGAAAGCGGGGCGCGACCACAGGGCGGCCAGGATTCGCGGCATGGTCATGCTTCTTCTTGGGTCATGCGGGGCGTCGCTCACGGGAGATTGGCAGGCTGCCAGGAGGCGGTGGGTTGCCTGGGCGTACAGGCGATCACTTTAACGTTACCCCGGGTGTTATCCCAGTACCGCCCGTTTCCTGGGCAGCCCGGAGGGACCGTCGCATCGCTTGCAACTCGCCAGTCCAGAACCCCTGGGCGACGAACGTGCGTTCGCGTACCCACGCAATGCCATCCCGGGGCCGGAGCGGCTTGGGCGGTGGCATCCGATCGAACCGGTCGAGCAGGCGCAAGCCTGCCCCTGGCTGTCCCGCGCGGCCGAGCAAGGCCGCTTCATTGAGTGCCACCCGTGGCGACGGGTCTTCAGCAAGGGCTTCGGCGAAACGGGATTCCGCGGTGGCCACGTCGCCTTGTCGAAGGGCCAGCGCGCCTCGCAAATGGACCACGTCCTGCCTGCGGCCGGGGAGGGCCCTGGCCTTTGGATTCATTCCCAGGGCCTCGATGAGCTTTCCAATCGCCGGTGCGTCCAGTGCCGCGCAATGCGAGGTTTGCAGCGCGGCAATGGCGCTTTCGATGTAATGCGTGGTTAGCGACCCGGGATCACGAAGCGCTGTCCTGAACGCCGTGGCAGCAAAATCGACATCGTGCGATGTGGCGGCGCCGGCGGCACAATGTGCATCGAGTCGATTGATGGCGATCTGCGGTTCGTTCGGGAAGGCTGCGGAAGCGGCATCCGCCCGGAGGAGGGCGCGACCCAGGCGCCCCGACGACAGTTCCGTCGAAATCGCGTTGGCCTGGGCCCGCGCCGACCCGGGCTGCAGGCTCGCCCACACTTCCGCCTGGGCAAGCGGGTCGGCCCACAGCGAAGCCTGCAGCCACGTCGCGACCGCAAGGAACGCGGCCATCAACGCGGGGATGACAAGACGCGCCCACGCATAGGGTATCCGCGACACCACGCGCGCCAGCGGCCAGAACATCAAGGCCGCGGGCAGGTAATTCCGGTGTTCGAAATAAAGCTCCAGCGGCACCGAGGTGGACTCGAGCAGATGGCCGGCGAAATAGAACAGGATCGCGATCGAAAGCGCGGGGGCGCGCCGGCGCACCACGAAGGCGACGGCGATGAGTGCCGCGCACAGCGCGATGCATGCAGCGGTCTGCCAGGGATCGAGCAGCGAGCGGCTCGCCGTCAGTTGGTCGTGGAAGAACGCCCCGCCAGGTGACTGGACGAACCAGAGCCGTGCAAGGTAATCGCCGATGACGCGGGGCTCGGTCAGCAGTCGCTGGCCAATCGACCACCCGCGTTCTGGCAGCACGGTTCCGGACGACGGCGGAAGCGCCATCCAGAGCAGGCCAAGGATCAGCGCGGCCGCCGGCAGCACGAGCACGACGAACCGGTGACGCCGGTACGCCAATGCGGCCACGGAAGGCGGTGTCGGCAGCACGCCATCGATCGCCAGGGCAAGCAGCGGAATCACTGCCGCGTTCGCCTTGCAGCCGAGCCCGGCTAGGACGGCGCCACCGAAACCGAAATAAAGCCACGCAATGCCCCTACGGCCGGGCTGCGAGAACGCATCGCGCGCCGTCAGCCATGCGTGGAGCGCAAGGAACGCACATGTCGCGGCAAGCATCGCTTCGCGCTGAACGACGTAGAGCACGGTGGAAACCAGGAACGGATGCAACGACCAGAGCGCCGCTCCGAGCCACGCGCTACGCGACGCGATCGGGGCAGGCGAGCCGAGCCTGCGTTCCAGCCTGAGCAACAGCATGCCAAGCAGCAAGGCGTTGGCAACGTGGATAACGAGGTTGGTCAGCTTGAAGGGATAGGGATCGGTAGGCCAGTCCTGCCCGTTGAGCAGGAAGCTGGCCATGGCCAGCGGGCGACCGGTGGGATCCGCGGTACCTGCGGTGAGGTAACGCGCGAGGGATGCGCCATCGTGCACGGGGCCGGTCGCCCCGAGTGCAGGCAGGGTGGCGAAATCGTCGAAGACGAAGCCACCGCGCAAACCCGGGAAATAGGCGGCCAGCAGCAGGGCGCCAAGGACAAGCGCCAGTAGCAGGGGCCGAAGTAGCGGGCGTTGCGTCGTCGACATGAAAAAGGGGGCCACAATGGGCCCCCTTCTTATCCAGTCAGACTGGAATTACTTGCGGCAAACGGTCGGCAGGTACACGTCCGGCACGTCGGTCTTGGTGGCGCCGCCGGCATCCGAACGGCAGTTCCACTGGATCGCGCCGCCGTTGTCGAACGGCGAGAGGGCGAGCTTCTTGCCCTGGATCTTCGTATTGGATTCGGTCGCGTTGAAGGTGACGTAGATGACGCCGCTGGTCTGCGTCAGCGAGGCCACGTACTTGCCCTTGATCGAACCGGTCGGCGACAGGCCAGCCGAAGCGTTGTTCAGCGGGTACTTGCCGTAGTTCTGGTAGTACTCCGACACAGCCGTCTTGGCGCCGTCAGCCAGGTTCACGCCTTCCGAGACCTGGGTCTTGATCAGGTAGTTCTGGTACTGCGGGATGGCGATGGCGGCGAGGATCGCGATGATCGCGACGACGATCATCAGTTCGATCAGGGTGAAGCCTTTCTGCACGTTCTTCATGACAGTTCCTGTTAGTGGAATTGGTTAGCTAACCGATTGGGTGTCCCCCTGAGCCCCGGTACCGGACCCCCTAGGAAGGGCCGGTCCCCCCTTCACACGAATCGTGGTCAGGAACGTCCAGGAAGCTCGCTATATCGAGTGCATACAGCGTGCCAACTCGATGGTGCGTATTCCGCCATATAACCGGCAAGCGAATTGTGCCGCTGGTCACGCCTGCGAGGCAAGGTCGTTCGTGGATCGTATGTTGCTGAATTTTACCGACTACTTTGTGTGACGCGTAGTGTCACATGGTGACGCAAATGGTCATGCTCAGCTGCGGCAAACGGTCGGTAGGAAGCGGGTGTCGATCGCGACCGGCTTGCAAGCCCAACTGATACTGCCGCTCTGGTCGACGGGGGAGAGCTTGAGCGTGCCTCCCGCCAGGGCGGTATTCGCCTGCGGTCCCGAATAGGTCACCTGGATGACACCCGAGGTGACCTTCACGCTGGACACGTAGCGGCCGGCGATCGACGAATCGGAAATCAGGCCTGCCGAAGCATTGTTCGCAGGAAAACGCCCGGTCATGGCGAAATAATCCCAGACCGCCGTCTTGCTGCCCGTGGCCAGTTCGAGCCCTTCGGTGACCTGCGCCTTGATCAGGTAATTCCGGTACTGGGGAATGGCGATCGCGGCCAGGATCGCGATGATGGCCACGACAATCATGAGTTCGATCAGGGTGAAGCCGCGGGATCGGTGCGAGATGGGCATGGCGCTCAGGGCCTGGAAGGTGACGGACCTGTTCAGCAACATTCGTACCACGGGTCAGCGGCGGCAATGGCTTGCCGGCAAGGTGTGACCGGCATCACGTTGCACGGCGCTTGCGGCGCCAGAAGGCGGCGAACCGATGCAGTGCATATACGGCAAGCAGCCATTCCACGCATCGATACGGCGTGGCATACCGGGCATCCGCCTGGAGCACGGTGAACACCGCGGTGACGAAAAGCAGCATGATCACCATCAGCCAGAGCACCGGGTGGCACGCGCGCCAGCCGACGAGCGCGGCGATGGCTCCCGCGAGCGCCAGCAGGGCGAGCAAGGGTGTCAGCGCGTAACAAAGGCCCGTCACGACGGGGAGTATTCCGCGTCCGGCCAGCGGCGATTGCTGGGTCGGGAACACATAGATGTCCCCCGCGCCGATCCCGATGGTCCAGCCCCACAGTTCCGAGGGCTTGCTCGCGTACCAGCCGAGGCTTTCCGCCGGCGTCTGGCGCAGGCGTTCGACCACCGCGCCGAATCCGCTGTGCGGATCGGCCAGCATGCGGCGATATTCGGTATCGATCAGGGCGAGTTCGGCCGTGCCCGCAGGGTCCTGGCGGATGAAGGCGTCCCGCCAGGCCGCGTGGTACGACGGCCACGAGCCCTGCACGAAATTCATCATGACCCGGTTATCGCCCGGCGGCGCATCCAGCGTAGCGTTGCGGCCGAGCCATGCCGCGCAAGGGAGGAAGGCGGCCAGGGCGAGGGCGGCCCACAGCCTCCTGCGGCCCGGATCCTTCCATGCCGCGACAAGGGCAAACACAGGCAAGAGCGGTAGAAGTACGGCGTTGGTCAATGCGGTGGCGGCGAACACCAGCCCGGACGTCGCGGCCAACGGCGTCGATCGCCGGTCGATCGCGAGGGCGAGCAGCGCCAGCCCGGACATGACGAGAAAGCCGAGCAGCGTCTCACTCAACAGGTAGCCACTCGCCGTGATCAGGTGCGGCCAGACAGCCAGCCCGAAGCCAGCGGCCACGCTCGCCCCCAGCCCGACGAAACGCCGGGTAAGCCATGCGCCCATGCCCACCGTCAGGCCCGCGAGGATCGCCTGGGCATCGAGCATGGCGAGGTAGAACGCCGGGCCTCGCCCGAACACCGCCATGGCGGTGGCCAGGAACACCGGGTAGCCGGGATCGCGGAAACCATCGGCCACGGGGGCGACGGCATCGCGCTGGAGCGAGAACACGCCGTGGTCCAGCAGGTTGATCGCGTAGATCATGTACTGCACCGCGTCACCCCGGATGGGGTTTACCACCACCGCGGTATGGACGTAGTACCAACGGATGGCAAGCGCGAGCACGGCCACGCAGGCGGGCACGAACCACTCACGCGCCCAGATCGTCTGGCGTTCGCTCACTTCCTTGCATCCCCTGGCTTGTCCGCAGGCGGCATCCTGTCGGCTAACTCTCGCGTAGGCAACCCCCACGACCCGCACGGTGCTTGCGCCCGGGGCCGTCGACACCGTACCGTCCCGGCTGAAATAAGTCAGGGAGTCCCCCATGAAACTACTGTTCGCCGCGCTGGCCCTCGCGCTTGCGTCCGGCCCCGTCCTGGCCGCCGACGCAGACAGCGCTGCCTCGCACCCCTTCTCGATCCGCGACCTAGTCATGATGGACCGGGTGGGCGATCCGCAGCTGTCCCCCGATGGCCGCTATGCCTTGTTCGCGGTCCGGGCCACGGATTACGCGGCGAACAAGGGCGTCACCTCCCTTTATGTCATGGACCTGGACAAGCCCCCGCAGCCGGTCAAGGTCGTGGAAAAGGGCTCGTCCGCCCGCTGGGCCCCGGATGGCAAGTCGATCTATTACGTCGCGGCGAAGGACGGCACCGCCCAGGTCATGCACCGGGCGTTCGACGCCGGCCAGGGTGGCAAGGGCCTGGCCCTGACGATCCGCTCGGGCGATGCGGTCACGGACGGCCCGCTGGACGTCGAGGCCTACAAGATCTCCCCGGATGGCACCAAGCTGCTCCTGAGCTATGCGGTCTTCACCGACTGCTCCGACCTGGCCTGCACGAAGGAGCGCCTGGACGGTCGCGAGAAGGACAAGTCCACCGGCACCGTCTACGACAAGCTGTTCGTCCGCCACTGGGACACCTGGGCCGACGGCCGCCGCAACCAGCTGTTCATCGCCGACGCCAGCGCGCCCTCGCAGCCGGTGCTGCTGAGCAAGGGCATCGATGGCGACGTGCCGAGCAAGCCGGAAGGCAGCGAAGACGAGTTCACCTTCTCGCCCGATGGCAAGACGGTGTACTTCGACGTGCGCATCGCCGGCACTAGCGAACCGTGGTCGACCAACTTCGATATCTACAGCGTGCCGGCCGACGGCTCGGCCAACCCGGCCAACCTCACCGCCGACAACCTGGCGTGGGATGCGAACCCGCTGGTGTCGCCCGATGGCAAGACGCTGTACTACACGGCCATGAAGGTGCCGGGCTCCGAAGCCGACCGTTTCGGCATCTGGGCCATGGACCTGGCCAGCGGCCAGAAGCACGAGGTGGATGCGTCGTGGGATCGCTCCGCCGGTGCCCTGCAGGTGTCTGCCGATGGCAAGACGCTCTACACCACCACCGACGACAACGGCCAGCATCCGCTGTTCGCGATCGATGCCGCCACCGGCAAGGTCACGATGCTGGTGACCGACGGTGCCGTCACCGGCTTCTCGCTGCGCGACAGGAAGATCCTGCTCACCCGCAACGACCTCAAGCGCCCGGACGATCTCTACACGGCCGACGCGAAGGGCAAGGGCCTCAAGCAGGTCACGCACTACAACGCCAAGCGCCTGAAGGCCGCCCAGGTGGGTGACCCGGAGTTCTTCACCTTCAAGGGCTGGAACAACGAAACCGTGCAGGGCTATGTCGTCAAGCCTGTCGGTTTCAAGAAGGGCAAGACCTATCCGGTCGCCTTCATCATCCACGGCGGCCCGCAGGGTGCGATGACCAATAGCTGGAGCTACCGCTGGAACGCGCAAACCTACGCCGGCCAGGGCTTCGCCGTGGTCACGGTGAACTTCCACGGTTCCACCGGTTACGGCCAGGCCTTCACCGACGCGATCTCGGGTGACTGGGGCGGCAAGCCGCTCGAAGACCTGAAGGACGGCTGGAGCGCCGCGCTGCAGAAGTACAGCTTCCTCGATGGCAGCCGTGCGTGCGCCCTCGGTGCCAGCTACGGCGGGTACATGGTCTACTGGATGGCCGGTAACTGGAACCAGCCGTGGAAGTGCTTCGTCGACCACGACGGTGTCTTCGACGCGCGCGCCATGTACTACGACACCGAAGAACTGTGGTTCGAAGAACGCGAGAACGGCGGTACGCAGTACGACCATCCGGAAAACTACGAGCGCTTCAATCCGGTCAACCACGTAAAGGACTGGCGCGTGCCGATGCTCGTCATCCACAGTGGCAAGGACTTCCGCATCCCGGAAACCCAGGGCATGGGCGCGTTCACCGCGCTGCAGCGCCGTGGCATCCCGAGCAAGCTGCTCCACTTCCCGGATGAGAACCACTGGGTGCTGAAGCCGCAGAACAGCGTGCAGTGGCACGAGACGGTGAATGCGTGGTTGAAGCAATGGACGGGTCCAGCCTCAAGCACGCGGTAAATACAGCCCAGACCCAGCGATAGATACCGCTGGGTCTGGGCCGACTGACGAAGGGACTCGAGGGGAAGTGCGTGTCCGCAGGGAAGAATCTGGCGTCTCTTAATGTGTTCAGGGCGCTCGCCGCGTTTTGGGTCGTCGTTGCGCATTGTCAGATCTGGGGCGGAGCCTATCTGTTCCCGATTCCGGGTCCAAAGAATGCCGTCGATCTTTTCATGATGATCTCGGGCTTTCTCATGGCGCGCACCTCGACGGTACGCTGGATTCGCGAACCTCTCGATGAGTCGTCCGCCCGTCTTTCGTTCTGGATCAGGCGCTATTTCCGGCTCGCGCCGGTCCTGTACGTATCGATCGGCGTGGCGATCGTGTTCGCTCCGATCATTTGCACAGGCCTCGCCTGGCTACAGGAAGCGAATCGACGCGCCTGGCCGACGGGCGGGGTCTACGACGCCAACTCCTATGATTTCTCGATAGCGAGCATCGTCGCGCATGCGCTATTTGTCTCGGGAGTCATTCCGCGCTTCACTGCGTCGCTGCCGTTGCCCGACTGGAGTTTGAGCCTCGAGGCTCAGTTCTACCTGGCTTTCCCATTCATCGTCGTTGCCTCGCGAAGAATTGGCATCGGCAGGGCTGTGGCCGCCGTCATGGTCATCGCATGGGCCCTGAATTTGTTCTTCGTGCCCACCGTGAGGTTCTACGAGCCGTCGTTCCTGTCAATCAAACTCGAATACTTCCTGGCCGGATTTCTCCTGTTCCATGCCATCGACACGGCTCGGCCATGGCAGGAGCGCCTCGGGCTTGCATTCTTTGGGTCTATGCTCGTGACCATCGAAACGCATATGGTCTCGTCACCTTTGATTGCCGTGACGCTCTACCTCTGTGTGGCCGTGACTGGTTTCCTGGAGACGCACGATCGATTGCCTGCGTGGCTACACCGAGTAGCCCATTCCCGCGTCGTAACGTTTGCGGCTGAGAGCTCTTATGCCGTTTACCTCGTCCACGGCCTGTTCCTGGGCGTCGTCGGCTTCATGCTACGAGAGGTCGGTGCCATCACGTGGACATTGGAGATGCGAACTATCGCACTGCTCTTGGTTGTCCCGCTGGTCTCATATGCCGCTGCCTGGTTCTTGGTAAGGTGGATTGAATTGCCTGGCATTCGCCTCGGAAGCAGGATTATCGAGCGTATAGCCGTGCGCCAGACTGATCGCGTTACGGCGCCCCGACGTACGCGAGCGACGAAAGTGCGTACATGGTTATCGCGGCATGCCGTCACGCCAACGGTGGCTCCTGCGCCAATAGCTGGCCCATCTCCTGCAGAGGGCAATACTGTCCTCCGACGCCCAGCGGCCACAGGTGCTAGTTGTCCTCCCGCGAGGGAGTGAGCATGCCGTGACGGGCACCCGGGCCGACGGTCTCATCCCATTAGAGATCGGCGGCGCGTGTCATCATCAGCACGCTTCGCGCAAATGCCGTTGCGCCACTGACAGTGACGTGGTCCCTGTCGAAGTAAAGACCAATGCCATCCCGGATGGGTGGGCAATCCACCTTGTCGCAGAAGAACGGCGTGGGCTCGATGTACGTGACGTTGGGATAGCGCGCTGGCAACGACGCCAACAGCGTGCGGATCGCTGCGGTCGACGCCCGGAATTCACCCTGTTTCTGCGTGCACGCCGCCAGGTCATGGGCGCGCACGCACTGCGGAGGCCGTGCAGGCAACGTGGGTGTCGCACCGATGACGATGATCCGCCGCACACTTGGCGAAAGACGGTCGAACGTCGCCAGCAGGTCGTCGCCAAAACCTCGCGTCGCCGGATCGGGCCATCGGGCCGCCAGGATCACCGTGTCCATGCCCTGCATGGCGCTTAGCGTCGCTTCGTTGGATGACCGGCATAGCGCGACGACGCGTGCTGCTTCGCCGTTGTCATAACCCAGCGCAGGTGGACAGAGTTCACGGGCGTAGGCCATGGCGGTCTTGCCGTTGCCCCTCGCTGCGATGGCAGCCGCCACGGGTTGCATCGACATCGCGTGGGAGTCGCCCCAGATAGCCACGTTGACGGGCCCTTTGCCGCCCAGGGCACAGCGCGATGCGTCGGGGAGCTCGACCGGATCGTAGGATCGCCGCTCGCAGGTGAGCGCGAGCGGCGGGGTGTCGCGCTCGATACGGCTCGCCAGGTCGTCCGGCGATGCATTCGATGCGACCAGGTCCGCCGCTTGTGCCAGTGCGAACGCCGTCGCTAGGCAGGCAAGCAGCGTGGCGCCGACCATGCGACGGCTGCGTGCCAGCGGCCGGGCCTGCACCGGGCGTTCGACCCAGCGCTGCGTGGCCGCGGCGAGAAGCAGCGCCGCCGCCACCAGTTCCGCGCGAAACAACGGGCCGGATTGCCCCGGAATGGCCACTGCGGCCAGCGCGAGCAGCGGCCAGTGCCACAGGTACAACGGATAAGAGATGCGTCCAACGGCCACGAACGCGCGGGACGACAGCATGCCTGCTACCGGGCCATCCGACGCGCTGCCGTAAAGCAGGAGGGCGGCTCCAATCACGGCCGGCAAGGCTCCCGTGCCTGGAAAGGGGTGGAGAGGCACGCCCAGCGCCAGCGCGACGAAAGCGATCCCGAACCACTGGACGACGGTTGCCGCGCGCTTGCTGGCGCCCGGCGTCCACGCGACGAGGGCGCCGGCTGCCAGTTCCCACCAGCGCGACGGCATGGCGTAGAACGCGCTGGTGCTGCCATGCGCCAGCGCGATCTCGACGAACACGAAGGATGCGATGGCGGCCACGGCGAACAACGCCACGCGCACACGGCGCGGCAGCGCGTACGTCGCGATCAGTGCGATCGGCCAGGCCAGGTAGAACTGCTCTTCCACACCGAGTGACCACAGGTGCAGCAAGGGCAGTTGGCTGGTATCCGGGCCGAAGTAATCCCCCGTCGTGTACTGGAAGAAAATGTTCGCACCGAATACCGCCGACGCAGCGGCGGAACGCAGCATCGATGGCATCGCGCCGGTGGGCGATAACAGCATGGCGGACGCCGCCAGCGTCGTGAGCAGGACGACGCCCAGTGCGGGGAGCAGGCGCCGCACCCGCCTCGCGTAGAAGGCGGTGAGGTCGATGCGGCCTGTGTTCGCGTGTTCCAGCGTGAGCAGCGACGTAATCAGGAAGCCCGAGATCACAAAGAAGACATCGACGCCGACGAAGCCGCCGGGTGGGCCAAAGCCGGCGTGGTAAAGCACCACGCCGAGTACGGCGATCGCACGCATGCCGTCGATGCCGGGACGGTAGGCGAGGTGATGTGCGTCCGGGTAAGGGCGGGGCGTTGCCATGATGTCCGTATCGAGCCGGTTGGGCGTCACTATAGCCAAGGATGGACGACGATTGGCGCCGTGCGTCCAGCCATCCGACGCCGTCGCGCGCAAACCAGCTAGGATGGCGCCCACCAGGGAAGCGAGGCCTCGGATCGCCCTCCCGCCAGAGGAAGGACATGCCGTGGAGAAGGGAGTGAGTGAGCACGTCGAAGGTCGATTCCGCGCCGCCGACAGGCTCGTCTTCTGGGCGTTATTCCTCGTGGTCCTCTGTGTCGCCGTGGTCATCGCGGCAGGCGAGATCCGCCCCTCGGACGACTGGCTTCATCGCGCCGGGACATGGTCCGCCGCACTCGGCGTGTCGGCCCTGTTCGCCCTCGTGCCGCTGTTAGCGTTTCCCACCCTAGAGATGCTCGGCGACGGACTGCGGTACCGGGTCCCGGGGGTCTGGTCGCGAAAGGTGGCCTGGAGTGAGGTCACCCGTGTCCACTGCTGCGACGTTTCCAGCAGGCGTTTCATCGGCCGCGAATACCGTTTGTTCGTCGCAGGGCGCGATGACTTCCCGCGGCTGACCGTGCGCAGCGATTACGACGGCATCGAGCAGGTGATCGCCGTCATGCAGGCCGAGATGACGGCGCGCCACGTGCCGATGTTCATACGGAAGAACGGCTGGCCCGCGACGACGGATCGCTTGCCGTTTCCGAGCGAAGCGCCGAAGACCTTGTGGTCGCTGCAGTAGCGACCACGCATCCTGTGGCCTGCAACGAATAGGTCCATCCCTACACCGCTTTCAGCGTCTGCTTCTTAACCCCGACGTCCAACTCGCGGCCAAATGCCCTGTCATCATGGCGGAGCCGGTCGTGAAGTTTGCTGAGTACAAGTGGGTCGCGCACCGCGACAGCGGCGGCTATCACGATTTGCGGCACCTCGATCCATTTTCGTTTGTGCACGAAGCGAGGCTTCAGCCTGCGTCGCCCGGAAGACCGGAGCGTTCAGCGCTTTCAATCCGTGTGCGCGTCGGATTCAGTCATCACTGTTTTACCTTGGGAAGAGCTGACCCTGACTTCAGTATGTTGAATCTTTATGACTACAGCGCGGACCCAAGATCCTTCTGCAGCGTGCGCTACAGCCTCTTGCAGGAACTGCCTTCTCTGGTCCGAGCGCTCTCGAGAAAGCGCTGCTACCGGACACGGCATGCAAACTATTTTCCGGTGCTTGCGCGTATGGCGAACGGTAGTTGCTACACCGTGTATTTCAGCGTGACCCGGAGCCACGCGGCGTCTTCCGACGTGAACCTCCTTGTGGAGAGCGCTTACGTCCGCGCTACTTCGCCCACGATCGGTCGCGGCGCCCACGAAGTCTCATTCACGTCGATCCTCGTGCAAGCGACGGCGTAACACGTCAAAGAAAAAGGGCCCCACTGGGGCCCTTTACCTGCTGCAACACCGGAGACTCTTGATACCCACTCATGGTTCGGGCTCTCCCTTGTAACGGGAAGAGGGTGAGCCGCGTCTTTCACCGGCTCGACGCGGCCTTTAGGAGCGTCCAGATGGCGGCTCCGGTCGAAATCGTATGTCAACTTCGGGCGGCTCGCAATCCGGATAATCGTAAGAGGGGAGCGCGTGCTAGCGCAACGCCCCCATCCAGATGGCCACGGCGACGGCACCGCCATCGGGGATGCCGATCGAGCGATCACCGAGGTATGCCGCACGGCCAGCGTTAGCCCGCAGGGTTGCCGTCTCCTCGGCGCCGCGCCGGGCCGCCAGATGCAAGGCTTCGAGTGCCTCGTACGGCTGCATGCCCGCATCCAGTGCGGCCTTGTAGGCATCGGCCGCTGGATACAGGGCATCGAGCATGGTGCGATCGCCGGCTTTCGCACCGCCCAGATCGGCGATGGCGTGTGCAGCCGCCAGTAGCGCGGCATGCCACTGCACCGGCGTGGGATCGGCAACGCCATCCAGCTCACGGGCGGCGCGCATCAGTGCCGTAGCGTAGAACGGCCCCGAGCTACCGCCGATGGCCTGGCGCATGGCGTCGGCCATCGAGCGCAGGGCGATCTCCGGGGTGTGCCATGCATGGCCGGGCAGGGCGAGCACGGCCTCGGCACCGCGGCGCATGCTGGCGCCGAGATCACCGTCGCCGGCTTTGGCGTCGAGGTCGGTAAGCTCGTCCTCCGCGGCGATGAGTGCCTGCGCCGCCGCATGCGCCGCGCGGCGGACGGTGTCGCCCGCCGCGGTCGGCGAACCGGTTGGCGGCGCGTCGCTGGGTGCGATGTCGAGCTGCAGGATGGGCGTGTCATTCAAGATGCCACCGCCCGGCCACGCAGGTGCCGACGCAGGGGCGTCCAGCAACGACAGCAACTCGTCGTCGACCTTGAGCAGCGACAGCGATGCGCCGGGCATGTCCAGTGCCGTGAGGAAGTTACCGCACCACGCGCGCACGACCTCGATGCCGCGCTCGTGCAGGAAGTGCAGGGCACCGCGCAGGAGGATGTCGAGCTCCATCGGCGGGGTCGCGCCGAGCCCATTGACCAGCAGGGCAACGCGTTGTCCGCGCTCGATGGCAAGGTCGTCGAGGATCGTCGAGAGCACGGTGTCGGCGAGGCTGTCCGCCGGCGCCATCGGACCCTTGCGCACGCCCGGCTCGCCATGGATCCCCAGGCCGTATTCGATCTCCTTCTCGCCCAGTTCGAAGCCGGGGTGGCCGGCGGCAGGGACCGTGCACGAGCCGAGGGCCACGCCCATGGAGCCCAGGCCCGCGGCCGTACGCCGACCGAGTTCGGCCACGTCCGAGACGCTGGACCCTGCGGCGGCCGCCGCGCCAATCACCTTGTGCACGAGCACGGTACCGGCGATGCCACGACGGCGATCGGCGGCTACGGTGTCACGCAGGGCGACGTCATCGGCCACCGTCACGATCTCGACCGGGATGCCTTCGCTGCGCGCGATCTCGGCGGCAAGGCCAAAGTTGAGCCTGTCGCCGGTGTAATTCTTCACCACGAGCACGGCACCGGCCGTGCCGCCGACGACGCGGATAGCGGCCAGCACGGCATCGACGCTCGGCGAGGTGAACACATCGCCCGCGATCGCCGCGGCCAGCATGCCATCGCCCACGTACCCGGCGTGCGCAGGTTCATGCCCGCTACCGCCGCCGGAAAGGATGGCTACCGTCGTGTCCCCGTCGTGTTTCTTGCGTACCACGACATTCTGGTTCGACAGCAGCGCCTGCCCGGGCGAGCGGAACACCGATCCTTCAAGCATTTCACGGACGACTTGGCGCGGATCGTTGATGATCTTTTTCATGGGGTACCGGAGCCTTCGCGCACGCGGCGCATTGAGGTGGTCTCCCCCGAGCATATGCCTGTCGGCCTTGGGGTGGAACAGGGGCGGCGGTAGACTAACCGCGCACTCGACCACGCCACGACGTAAGGATCAGTCCATGGAAACGTATGACGATTGGACGGGATGGGATGACGATGCCATCGCGGAACGTTGGATCGTCGAGACGCGCGAGCGCAAGCCGTCGTCCGGAGTAACCGCGCTTCTCGAGTTGACGTCGCAAGATCCCGAGCGTTGCTGGCGTATCGTCCTCGCCGTGCTGGAGAAGGTCGACGACGATGGCGCATGGCTGCTGGCAAACGTCGGTGCGGGGCCGCTGGAAGACTTGTTGAACCAGCACGGACCGGTGTTCATCGACCGGTTCGTCCTGCAGGCGCGTCGCGATCGTCGCTTTCGCGCGGCCGCCGCCTCCATATGGCCCTCGTCCGACGTGGACGCTGCCTTATGGAAACGGTTGTCCGTGCTGCTTGGGCCCGCCTAGAACCAGCGGTTCTTCTTCAGCATGATGAAGATGCCGCCGACGATGCATGCGACGACGCAGGTGATCGTGGGGTAGGCCCAGGGCTTGTCCAGCTCCGGCATGTGCGCGAAGTTCATGCCGTACCAACTGGTGATCAGGGTTGGCGCGGCGAGCATCGCCGCCCAGCCTGCCAGCTTCTTCATCACTTCGTTCTGGCCGAACGTCACCAGCGAAAGATTGACGCCGATGGCCGCGCCGAGCATTTCGCGCATGGCGGAAATGGATTCGTTGACCCGGAACACATGGTCGTAGATGTCGCGGAAATAGGCGCGCAGTTCGTCGTGGATGAGGTGCGGATGCAGGCGCACGAGCTGGGCGACGATGTCCTGCAGCGGCGCGACAGCCAGGCGCAGTGTCATCAGTTCGCGCTGCATGTCGTACAGGCGCTTGATCGTCTGCCGGTTGTAGGTCTCGGCAAAAATGTCGTTCTCGAGCTCGTGCAGTTCCTGCCGGAAATCGCGCACGATCGGCAGGAAGTTGTCGACGATGAAGTCGAGCACGGCGTACAGCGCATAGCTCGGCCCCATCGCGAGGAGCTCGGGCGTCTGCTCGCAACTGCGCCGGGCCGGCGCGTAGGACAGCGAGGCGCCATGGCGTACGGTCATGAAGTAGCGGCGGCCGACGAAGATCTGCGTTTCACCGAAGGCGATGTTGCCGCCGACCAGCTGCGCGGTCTGCGCGACGATGAACAACGAGTCGCCATAGGTTTCGATCTTGGTGCGCTGGTGCGCCAGCTGCGCGTCCTCGATGGCGAGGTCGTGCAGGTCGAACTCTTCCTGCAACTTCAGCAGCAAGGCTTCATCGGGTTCGTGCAGGCCGATCCAGACGAAGGTGTCCGGCTCTTTGAGCACTTCGCTGATGTCGTCGACCGAGATGTCGCCGATGCGCTTGCCATTGGTGCGGTAGGCAACGCAGTTGACGATCATGCCGCTGGCAGCAGCGGCTGCGGCGACGGCGGCGGGTTCGGGAATCTGGGGGACAGTGGCCATGGTCGGGGATGATGCCGGGGCTGGGTCCCTGCGGCAATCGCAAGGTCGGTGACCCCTCGTCTTATACCGTAGCGGCGCGGTAGTTTCGTGACGGGCAAGTTATTGCGATCCGAGACCTGCGGCCGCTACGGGTTCAATCGTGCCGCCGGCAAAGGCTGGCGAACAGGGCGGCCCAGCACGGGAACGCAAACAGCAGCCAGGGCATGTTCTGCTGCGGGAAGTCCGGCCACGCGTGCAGCAGGATGCCGATCACGCAGGCGGCGAACGACACCCCCGTGACCCGCGATGCCAGTCGGCTGAGCGGGCGGCCGGCACGGCGCAGTCGCCAGATGCCCGGGATGATCAGCAGCGCGAACGGCTGGTACGCCAGCAGGTTGAAGTTGCCCCACGCCGAGCGGTGCAGGGTCAGCGTCCACAGGCCGAGCATGAACAGTCCGGCGATGCCGACGAAGACGGTGAACAGCGTGCCCGCGGCGACGAAGATGCCCCTAGCCACGCGGTGGCGGGTCAGCGCCGGCAACGCGAGCGGAATCGCCAGCAGCAGGCCGGCGACCAGCAGCGGCCAGCGCAGGTCGGGCGCCTTGTCCGGCGGCGGCTGCAACGTGGCATCGGCGACGGTCTCGTCCTGCAGCACGAGCGGCTTGCCGTGGACCTGCGTCTTGCGGACCAGTGCCTCCAGCTCCATCGGCAGGAAGGCATCCTTCCACGAGGTCATCGGCTGGTCGGCGAACGGCCCCAGGCCGAGGTCCATGCCGAGCATCAGCCAGGCCTGGTTGCTCATCAGCCGTGCCGTCTGCTCGCGGTAGGTCATGCCACCGGGCTGGCTACGCCACTGCCGTTCCAGTTCGCCGCCCAGCGCCGCGTCCAGCGCATCGCGGACCCGGGTGGTGCAGTTGTCCAGGTAATAGTCGTAGTTGTAGCCCGCGTTTTCAGGGCGGATGTTCCAGAGCAGGAACTGACGCAGGGTGTCTTTCTGCGTGCTATCCAGCGCGAGCACCTGGCGCCGGACGTAGCGACCTTCGCCCTTGTAGAACTGCACGTCGGAAGCGGTGGTCTCCGCATCCATCCGGTAGGCCATGATGCCGCGGGCGAAATTCAGGATGAAACCGTCCTGGTCGAAATCGAACACGCCGTAGTTGAAGGCGATGGCTTCGCCGCTGGCGGTGTCGCGCACTTCCAGTGCGTCATGGCCGAAGCGTTCCCAATAGATATCGCCCGGCCCATAGGTGAGCAGGGAGATTTCGATGTTCGACGCGGGCGCATCAACGATCCCCGCGCGGGCGATGGCCGGCGCGAGGAACAGGGCGACGAGGAAGAGCAGGGCAAGACGCATCGTGCGTGGCAATCCGTTGGTTCGGTCGATCGGCGTCACGCTGCGCCGTTGGCCTGGCTGACGTGGAATTGCTGCACGCGACGGTCGTCGGCCTCCGTCACACGGAAGAGGAAGTCGCCCACGGCGATTTCTTCACCCACGGCCGGCAGGTGGCCGAACTCGGAGGTGATCATGCCGCCGACCGTATCGAACTCTTCGTCGGAGAAATGCGCGCCGGTTTCGTCGTTGAAGTCGGCGATCGGCGTGAGCGCGCTGACGGTGAAGCCACCGCCTTCCAGCGGCTCGACTAGCACGGGATCCTCTTCGTCGTCGTGTTCGTCGTCGATCTCGCCGACGATCTGCTCGAGCACGTCTTCGATCGTGATCAGGCCCGCGACGCCGCCGTATTCGTCCACCACCAGCGCCATGTGGTTACGCGTGAGGCGGAACTCAGCCAGCAGCACGTTCAGGCGCATGGATTCGGGGATCAGCACCGCGGGGCGGAGCAGGGCGCGGATGTCGCTGCACTCGGCCTTGCCGAAGTACTTCAGCAGGTCTTTCGCGAGCAGGATGCCGAGGACTTCGTCCTTGTCTTCACCGTGCACGGGGAAGCGCGAGTGACCGGACTCGACCACGGCGGTGAGGATGTCGGCCAGCGGCGCATCGATCGGCAGGCTCACGATCTGGGCCCGCGGCACCATCACGTCATCGACGCTGAGTTCGGTGACCTTGATCGCGCCCTCGACCATGGTCAGGGTGTCGTTAGAGAGGAGGCCGTTGGCCTGGGCGTTGCGCAGCTCCTCGATCAGTTCACCGCGGTTGCGCGGCTCACTGGAAAACAGATGGCCCAGTCGGTCCCACCACGATCGGTGAGCCGGGCCGTTGGTACTACCAGGGTCGTCGTTCATTACTCTTTGGGGTTCTGCCCTGAGAAGGGCGGAACGGTCAGTCTACTGGAATTTTTGTGACGGTTCAGGGGAAAACCCCGCCGCTTTGTGTAGGAGCGCGCCTGCGCGCGATGGGAGGGGCCTCGCCGCTTACCACGGGGATAATCTGTCTGATTCACACAGGGGGGTGGCGTCCCCGCGTTGGTTTTTCGTGCCCGGGCGCGCTTCCACGAGGCATTTTTCGCGCGCAGGCGCGCTCCTACAAGGGTACGGTGTAGGGGTCGGGGATGCCGAGGCCGGCCAGGATGCGGGTTTCGAGGGCTTCCATGGCCTCGGCTTCGGCGTCCACGATGTGGTCGTAGCCGAGCAGGTGCAGGGTGCCGTGGACGGTCATGTGGGCCCAGTGGTCGATCGCCTTCTTGCCCTGCTCGGCGGCCTCGCTGGCGACCACGGGGGCGCAGATCACCAGGTCGCCGATCAGCGGCAGGTTGAGGCCTGGCGGCAGGTCGGCGGGGAACGACAGCACGTTGGTGGCGTAGTCGCGGCCGCGGTACTGCAGGTTCAGCGCCTGGCCTTCGTCGGCATCGACGATGCGGATGGCCACTTCGGTGGCCCGGCGCCGACGGGCCCCCTTGAGCGCAGCCTCCACCCAGCGGCGGAAGCTCGCGGAGGCGGGGATACCCTTGCGCGAGGCGGTGGCGTAGCCGACCGCGACGTCCAGCTGGCTCACTTGGCTTCGTCCTGCTTGTCTTCGAACGCCTCGTAGGCGCGCACGATCTTCGCCACCAGCGGGTGGCGGACCACGTCGCGCGAGGTGAAGAAGGTGAAGCTGATCCCGTCCACGCCGCGCAACACCTCGATGGCGTGGCGCAGGCCCGAACGGATGTGGCGGGGCAGGTCGACCTGGGAGACGTCGCCCGTGATCACCGCCACCGAGCCGAAGCCGATGCGGGTCAGGAACATCTTCATCTGCTCGACCGTGGTGTTCTGCGCCTCGTCGAGGATCACGTACGAGTCGTTTAGCGTACGGCCACGCATGTAGGCCAGCGGCGCGATCTCGATCACATTGCGCTCGATCAGCTTGCCGACCTTCTCGAAACCGACCATTTCGTACAGCGCGTCGTACAGCGGGCGCAGGTAGGGATCGATCTTCTGGCTGAGGTCGCCGGGCAGGAAGCCGAGCTTTTCGCCGGCTTCCACCGCGGGGCGCACCAGCAGCACGCGCTGCACGCGGTTGGCTTCCAGTGCCTCGATGGCGCTGGCCACGGCGAGGTAGGTCTTGCCGGTGCCGGCCGGGCCCACGCCGAAGTTGATGTCGTGGGTGGTGATCGCGTGCAGGTAGCGTGCCTGGTTAGGACCGCGACCCTTGATCACGCCGCGCTTCACCTTGATCACCACTTCCTGCGCGGATTCGGCAGCCTGCTCGTTCAGGGCATCGATGCCCGATTCGGCCAGGTGGATGTTGATCACGGCGCCGGTGAGCACTTCGGTTTCCGTCGCGGCATACAGCGCGCGGATGACCTGCTCGCCGGCCTTCGCCGATGCTTCGTTGCCGATGACGCGGAACAGCGCGCCGCGATGATCCACCTC